>PBQI01000038.1 GCA_002725625.1 Rhodospirillaceae bacterium
AAACAATACAATCATATCCGCCCACATCAGTCGTTAAACATGAGACCACCGGTGCCAGAAACTCTACAACAAAGTGGTACATAAAAAGGGGGCTAGACAATTTGGTCTTTTTGGCGGAATAACCAAGGCAATTTCTGCTGAAAAACTTTTTGAAGTTGTAACCAATGACCCTACCTCAGATAAACGCGCCATTGCATTTGTGGATACCGTTACAGGCAAAGACCGAATTGTTGAGGTTAACATGTCTGGTGAGGTCGTATGGGAATGGGAATTTCCTAGTGAATTGCAGGGTGAAAGAGAAAGAACTATTTGCCAGGGTGCTGATATAAAATATCTTAAATTAAGCGACGAAATTTTATTTATTGTACCACGAATGGGTGCCTACAAAATTAATCGAGCGGGAAAATTAACAACAATTATTGAAGATGATGAAATCAGTCATGATATAGATGCCCTGCCAAACGGTAATTTTATTTACGTTCGGGGACGCGTAGATAGGGGTGATGATGAGGTGCGCGAGGTATCGCCATCAGGTGAAGTCGTTTGGCGATGGTCACATGCTAAATATTTTCCAAATCGAGAAAAATTTCTTAAAAATATTCCAAAAAATACGTTAGAGGATTGGAGAGGGCGGAAGGGCATATTAGAAACTGATGGAATTGATTGGGCGCACGTCAATGGCGCAGAGAGACAAAAAAATGGGGATACCCTGATTTCACTTCGGAATTTTTCAATGTTTGTGATTGTTGACCCAAAAGGACGTCCAAAGAAATTAATTAAAGATATTTGGTTAGTGCATGAACCTCATAAAACCGGATTCGGGTATATTGCTTCGGATAGGTTTTCGGGAGGGGGCACGGTTCGATTTTCTATTGTTCAAATTTTAGAAAACGGGAAACGAGAAAAATTCCTAACTAAGCAGTTCTTTGCTGTTCGGGGCATAGAACTAATACCCGATGAAAGATTTAATATAACATCCGTTGGAAATGTATTTGAAATTGATATTAACGGTACGATATTACACCGTATGCATCTTTCCATTCAAAAAGAGGATGCTGAACGTAATTTGGGTCGGGATAAAAAACCAGGTCATATTTTTGACGAAGGACGATGCGCACCGCTTAATTTATATAAAGTAGTAAAGACTAAAGTAAATGAGTGAGGCGTACGAAAACTATTGATTTGCTAAAATTCCCAAAGTTTCAAAGTAGTTTCAAAGTAAAATTAAGTTATTGAAACTAAATTGTTTTTCGTGATTTTTTTATTGAGTGGGAGTGCTCCCTTAAGGATAAACAAACCATGCCCGCCAACCTCAATATTACTTTCAGCCATGTAGGCTTATTCGTCGCCGATATTGAGCTAATGGCGGCGTTTTATAAGCGGGTGTTTGATCTGGTGGAAACCGACGCTGGCGAAGTCAGGGGCGGCCAGGCGGTATTTCTCACCCGCGATCCTGCTGAACATCATGAAATTGTTTTGGAAGAAGCCGGCGATGGTCCGGTGACCAGGGTGCAGCAATTATCTTTCCGTGTCGGCTCGCTGGGCGATCTTAGGGCAATGATGGAAAGGGTCGAACGAGACGGAGAGGCCGAAAGAGTCCACACCGTCAATCACGGTAATGCCTGGTCGGTCTATTGTTACGACCCAGAAGGCAACCGTATCGAAACTTTCGTCGACACCCCTTTTCATCTCAATCAGCCCCGGGTGTCTTCACTCGATCTTTCCCAAAGCGATGAGGAAATTCTCCAAACGACCATAGACGCCTTCAATGATGATCCGAACTTCCTTCCCCGGGCGGACTGGGAAAGCGATATGCGAAAGAAATTCTCCATTTAATTTCGCCGATTTTGCTCCCAGTCAAGGAAACTTTCCCGCACTTAGAGGATGGTGATTATCGTTACAGTTATCGGTTAAAGGGTTAGCTCTGAGTTCCGACTTAGGTTGGCGTATCGTGGCAAGACGATGAACTGGTTGTAGCTAAATTAGGCGCTTCTCTGCCTGTCAATCACTTTAGTTCTTGCGGTTGAGTTGGCTATGGCCAATGCTGGATATGATATCGGCATCAGTGAGCCGATCTGGTGGATTACCCTTCTGATACCAATTTACCTGCTTCATCAATTCGAGGAGCACTATTGGCCCGGCGGATTCAAGGAGTTCATCAATCACCGGTTTTTCTGGATTCTTGGTGCGGGCGTTCCTTTGGACGATAAGATCGTACTCTGGACCAACCTGCCGCTCGTCTGGGTAGCGCTTCCACCGTTTACAGTACTTGGCATCATCAATATCTATATGACGGTCTGGATACCCGTTTTCTGGATTACCAATGGCCCATTGCATCTAGGCGCTGGATTGAAATGGTAGTGCTTTAATCCGGGACTGCTGACCGGCTTGTTTCTACTTATTCCGGTCGGCGGATACTCGGTTTATTTAATGGCCGCACCCAGTCTAATCCCCTCTGCCTATTGGCTATTCTCGATATTCCTGGCTTGTATTATTCACGTCACCATTGCCCGAGGCAGGGCTGCTACTTTCCACTTCAAATTTCCATAGTCTCACCGCAGTAATCCAAGTCAATAAAAATACCAAGGCGATGCCGGCGAAGTCGCCAATAAGCGAGAACTCCCAAATCATGATGGCAAAGTTCGAAATTGGTTTTTTGTGAAATCCGACAAACTCGGTCATATGACCAATGGTCCAGGCGGGCCACGCACCGGTATCCAGCCATTGATTAAACTCGAAACCAGTAATCATGACAGCCAGTACGGCAGCGATACCTGCGCCCCATAAGGCTGTCTGTTTCAATCTGATGAGAAAGTAGAAAACTACGCCAGATACAACGATCGAGATCGTTACAATGCGGATCAGACTAGCACCACCGATGATACCTTCCCATACGAACCAAAAACCAATCAGCAGACTGACCGAAAAGATAACATACCAAGTCCTGTTCCGCGTACCCTCATCGACACCCAGGCGCCAACTGGGACGGTGCCAGAAATCGAAAACTGAAAATCCGGTTTGAGAAAATCGATCGCGCCGTCGCATCAAAATCTCCACTTTTCCGGCCCAATTAACGGGCGTCTCGACTGTCAAAGGCCTCTTTTACATGATGCGCCATTTCGGCAACGGCCTCGTTAGCCTCGTCAATTACTTTTCCCATGGTGATAAATGCATGAATCTGGCCTTCGAAACAGCGATGGGCTACGGGCACTCCCGCTTCGGCCAATCGTTTTGCATAGGCTTGGCCTTCGTCCCTCAACGGGTCATAGCCGCAGGTCAGAATATAGGCTGGCGGCAACCCGGACAGGTCTTCAGCTAAAATCGGCGACGCCCGCCAGTCGAGTTTTTCGTCATCATCATTAAAATAGTGATCGAGGAACCAGACTTGAGAATCTGCGGTCAACAAATATCCCTCCGCGAACAGTTGATGAGATTCAAAACTATGGGTCATCTCAATCCCCGGGTAGATTAGAGCTTGAAAGGCGATATCAAAATCCGTCTCCCGGGCCAACAACGTACACACTGCCGACAACGTTCCTCCCGCGCTGTCGCCGGCGACGGCGATCCGTGTTTTATCGATGGCCATGCCCGCCGCACCGTGTGACATCCACTCAACCACAGCAAAAGCATCCTCTACGGCGGCGGGAAATTTATGTTCCGGCGCCAATCGATAGCCGACGCTAAAAACGGCAAACTTTCCCTCGTTGGCGGCCATGCGGCAGATAACGTCATGGGATTCAATGTCGCCGATCACCCAGCCGCCGCCATGGTAATAGATCAACGCCGGCAGGCGCTCTCCTTCCGCGCTGCCCAGAGGCCGGTAATAACGGACAGGAATACCCCCGCTTGGTCCCGGCACCGTAATATCCAGGACCAAGGCAACGTCCTGGGGATCAGGCGTCACCGCTCCTCGTGTGTCTCTGTACTGTTGCCGCGCCTCGACCGGTGATAATACCTCCACCTTGGGTTGGCCACTCGCCTCGGCAGCATCGAGCGCATCCAATACTATTTGGGCTTGGGGGTGAAGGGTCATTTTTTTAAATCCTTAAGGCCTATCTCTGCTTCTGATCAAGTAAAACATGATCCTTCATAGGTCGTTGAATTACAAGCATCGGCCAGGAAAATTCGTTGAATTGGATACCGGTATTGAAGAAGATAGAGCTTTACGGTATGGGAGCCCCTTAAGGTTACAGAATGGGATTGAAATCAATCCTATGAATGCCAATTTACTACATACAATTTTCACCAGCTTAGGGAAATAAAATGTCCGATCAAATCCACGCCTCTCATATTCTTGTTAGCCATGCTCAGGCCCATGGCGCGTCGAGCCAGTTGACCAAAGAAGATGCGTTAACAAAAATCAATGACCTAAAATCAAAAATTGGCCTTGGCGACGACTTTGGCGATATGGCCAGAGAACATTCAGATTGCCCGTCTTCAGGACAAGGGGGTGATCTAGGACCGTTTGGCCGTGGCGCCATGGTTCCGGAATTTGATAAAGCCGCTTTCGAATTGGATGAAGGTGCCATCAGTGATGTTGTGGAAACCGATTTCGGCTATCACCTCATCCATCGTACCGGCTAAATCTATTTGACGGCTTTATCGTTTAATGAGTACCGCTGGCTGTAAACTTGGCCAACACCGGCATGGTGAATTTCTTGTCACCGGCGTTTATTGCCCCCTCATTTTACTTGCCTTCCAAGGAATTATCTGTTTGCGAACCGATAATTTTGAAGGTGTCATCGCCATCTTCCGATTCCGTTTGGCTATATTGCTGGCAACATCGGAGCTTTCGATTCCCCGGTGAATTTCTAATTTTACTTTGGCGATGGTGACGGTGTCCAAATCCTCGCGCTGTTCCAAAACGCTGAAATAATTATCAGCCAGACGTATGACAGCGCCTTCAGTCAGGGCTGGCCAGTGTACCATGGGCTTATGCCAAATCTCCACATGGCGCGCCTCGTCAATTAACCTACCAAGCGTCTCTTCCCTGATCTGTGCTCTGGAATTCGCCAGCAGTTCGGCCACCGCCTTTTTATCCTTTGTTGCCACAATCCCGTCGCCAACGCCGGCGCATAGATTTTTTCGTCGGCATATATCGCCCAGCGCACCCGGTTGGGGGCGCTGGGCGATAATATTCAGTAAATCTTTATCTGTGAGCAGCAGCGAATTTTCTAACACCTGCACCGACACCATCAACCCATCGTCGGACCCAATCCGAGAATGACTTTTAGCGGTGCATCGGCGACATCTTTCAAAGTTTTCGCCAAAATATGTCGAATACCAGGCAATCGATCTCACGCCAATTTTTCTAGAATTTCCACCGTCACGGCGCGGATATCATCCCGTTCAAACTGATTTAGATCGGGCGCTAAGCGGGCAATTTTTTGGCAAAGACAGTCATGATGCTGTCATCCTTGTCGGCAACCAAAAGAGCGTCCGCCTGATGGGATGTAATTTTTTTTGGCGAACTCTCGCCGCACCCTGGGATCCGGGTCATCAGCCAGAAAATATAGAATTTCTGGCTTAATATCCTCCCGTTCCGCTAGTTCTTTGCGGATTTGAGGATCACTATCAGCAGCAAGGCGTTTAGCGCGGCTACAGGAAGATGGATCATCGCGCAACAACGCCTTAAATTTCTCAATGATTCCAATCATCAAATTTTCCGGACTGCCCAAAAAATCATCAAAAAAATACCTGAGGGCAACGCTCTTACCTAGGATACTCTATCGGGGGTAATCAAGTGCAATAAAAATGACGCAGCAGTGATTTTCTGAAATAATCCGCGATCGCAGTGTTGCGCCCAACTACCTGTGACCCAAATTAACGTTAAATAGCTGAGTTGCTTCGATACTCCTATTCAGATTGCCAACTCACGGAACAACTACGGAAAATTAATGCGCTCTTTTTCAGCTGATGCGCCGGACCGCAAAGGGCCACGCAACGATCTTAGGACAATCCGCACATTGCTGCCTTATCTGTGGCCGAAAGGTTCACTGGAAATGCGCGCGCGTGTAACCATCGCACTCCTGTTCCTGGCAGCCGCCAAGGGTATTAATGTGGGCGTGCCGGTGATCTACAAATTCGCCGTCGACGCCTTATCTCAACCGAACACCGCTATCATCGTCGTTCCGGTCGGGCTGTTGCTCGCCTATGGGTTGGCGCGGGTGCTGGCCCTGGCCTTTGGGGAATTGCGGGACGCAATTTTCGCCAAGGTCGCCCAGCGAGCCATCCGGGAAGCGGGCCTCAAGACCTTCCAACATTTGCACCGACTGGCTCTCCGATTCCATTTAGACCGCCAAACCGGTGGCCTGTCCCGCGCCGTCGAACGGGGCACCAAGGGTATAGACTTCCTCTTGAACTTCATGCTGTTCAACATTCTGCCGACGATTTTAGAGATTCTTTTAGTCTGTGGTGTTTTGTGGGGCCTGTTCAATTTCTGGTTTGCTCTGGTAACCTTTGTCACCGTCGGCACCTATATCGCCTGGACGGTGATCGTAACCGACTGGCGGCTGGTCTATCGGCGGCGCATGAACAAAAAGGACGGCGAGGCCAACACCAAGGCTATTGATTCCCTCCTGAATTACGAGACAGTCAAATATTTCGGCAACGAAGAGCACGAAGCAAGGCGTTACGATAATGCGCTGCGGTCTTACGAAAAGGCAGCCGTGCAGAGTAAAGTCTCCTTGTCCATGCTCAATATCGGTCAGGCTGCGGTAATATCCGTCGGCCTGATTGTCGTTATGATNATGGCCGGGTACGGCGTGCAAGACGGCGTCATGACATTGGGCGANTTCGTNTTGGTCAATTCCTACCTGATCCAGTTGTTCCTGCCCTTGAACTTCCTNGGCTTNGTATACCGNGAAATCAAACAGTCATTAGCCGATATGGAGGAGATGTTCACCCTGCTGCAACGGGAAACCGAAATNGCCGACAGACCCGACGCGCCTCCACTCCAGATCAACGGCGGCGAAGTTACGTTCGATAAAGTGCAGTTCCACTACCAGCCCGAACGGGAAATTCTCAAAGATGTCTCCCTGACCGTAAAGTCAGGGCAGACAGTGGCCATCGTCGGGCCTTCAGGCGCGGGCAAGTCGACCATCTCACGCCTGCTCTATCGCTTCTATGACGTCACCGGCGGACGTATTCTGATCGACGGCCAGGACATTCGCGAGGTCAAGCAGGACACTCTCCGGGCTGCCATCGGCATTGTTCCCCAGGATACGGTGCTGTTTAACGACACTATCTATTACAACATCGCCTATGGCCGCCCCTCGGCCACCCCGTCGGAGATCGAAGAAGCAGCCCGGTTGGCCTCGGTGCATGACTTTATCACTCAATTACCTGATGGTTACAACACCAGGGTGGGGGAACGGGGGTTGAAACTGTCGGGCGGTGAAAAACAGCGGGTGGCCATCGCCAGGACCATTTTGAAAGGCCCGCAAATCCTCACCTTCGACGAGGCCACCTCGGCCCTTGACACCCACACGGAAAAGGAAATCCAGCAGTCGCTTAAAGAGGTTGCAGCTGAACGTACAGCTTTGGTCATCGCTCACCGGCTCTCTACTGTGGTCGATGCCGATGATATCATCGTCCTCGAACATGGTGCTGTCAGTGAACGCGGCACCCATACCGATCTCCTCGCCAAAGACGGCGCTTACGCCCGTATGTGGCAAAGACAGCAGGAAGCCGAAAAAGCGAAGGAGACTTTAGCGCGCAATCTGGATAGTGGCGAGAACGCCGAAGAAAAAGCCGCGGAGAAAACTAAAGCGGCAGAGTAGAATCAGCGCTGCATTCACCAGATTGGTTAAGCCTCTTCTAATACACTATTGAGCGCTTCATATACTTTCCACGCCAATTTTTCCTTGGTAAATGGCTTGATGAGAACAGGGTATGCGGATGCGCCACCATTGGGTTCAATAACCTCGCTCCCAGCGTACCCGGGCATGAGAAAGGTTTTGGCCGAGGGACAACATTGCTCAAGGATTTGTATCAGTTCCGGTCCAGAGGTACTGTTGGGAAGAACTACACCGGAAAGAAGGGTGTGACTTACAAGTGGCTGGTCAAGAAGAAGAACATCTGGGAACATCCCATGCACTTGCACGGCCACCATTTCCGACTCTTCTCTCGGAATAGCCGTCCCCTAGACCCACAACCCTGGCTAGACACGCTCTTACTTGCCCCCGACGAGGTCGTGAAGGTGATGTTCGTAGCCGACAACCCGAGCGATTGGCTGTACTATTGTTATATCCTGGAACACCATTCAGCCGGTATGGGTGCAATCATTCGCGTCGTCTGACTAGTTTTTTTCGATCTCTACTTTGATCGCCCGCGCATCCCGTTCCACCTGTTGCCGCTGTTCTCCCGTCAAACCTTTGGCGACGGCTTGTCGGATGGCATTGGGCGTGGGGGCGCCAGAGAGTTTGGCCACAGTCAGCCAAGTGAGCGCCTTTACGTTATCCTTGGCGACGCCCTTTCCCATCACGTAAAGCATGGCCAAATTGATCTGGGCCGAGGTAATGCCGCCATTAGCGGCGGTGGAGTAGAGTGCGGCAGCCTTACTGGGATCTTTGTCGACACCCCAGTCGTTTTCATGCATCAGGCCTAGATTATAGGCTGCCTGGGCTGAACCCGACTTGGCAGCAGCGCCGAACCATTTGGCGGCGCGGGGCAGGCTGCGCCGGAACTTTTCGCCTGAGAAAAACAGATGGGCCAGTTTGAGTTGAGATTCCAAATGACCCTGGGCGGCGGCTTTCTCGTACCAGGAGACAGCGGCGGCGATATCGGGATCGCCTTTGAGGCCGTCCTCCAGCATGCGGGCCAGCAGATACTGCGCCTTGACATCGCCGGCTTTGGCAGCACGCTGATACCAACTCAAAGCCTGGCCGTAATTCTCCGGAACTTTGACCTGGGCGCTGGTAGTGTCCAGCAGCGCCAATGCCAGAACGCTTGCGATAACAAGCGAAAATTTTAACCGGCAGAACAGTCTCATTAGCCCCCTCAAAAAAAATAGGCCCGCAACGGAATGTTACGGGTCTACATTAACCAAAGCTGGTCGTCAAATATAGCTAGTCTTCTTTGAGA
>PBQI01000039.1 GCA_002725625.1 Rhodospirillaceae bacterium
CTGGTGGAGGGGGGAGGATTCGAACCTCCGAAGGCTGAGCCAACAGATTTACAGTCTGCCCCCTTTGACCGCTCGGGAACCCCTCCGAAAAGCGTAAACCGTTAATTTTCGCGAAATATCGGCGTTTCGTCAATTCACAGAAAACGGGTGATCGATTATTGCGCCCCCGAACCGCCCCCGGCTGATCGCCTGACTATGATCATTCTCGCGGGGGCGCGATTCTAGCCGACTGGGCGGGGAAGGTATAGGCCTGATTGGTGGTTTTCTCAAGAAATCCGCCATTTTTTACCCGAAGCTCTGCACACGGGATCTTTTCGCCTTTATCAGAAGCGCATGGGCGGCGACATGACAATATCGCCGTTATCCCTGAAAATCAGCGATCTTGCGGATTTGAGCACCAACCTCAAAAAAGAGGTCTGTTAAGCCCTGCGTATCATCGGGGGCTCCCAGGATGCGGATCTAGCGCAGGCCAGGTCCTCAAAAAGACGGGGAGGTTTTTTACCATAGCCCCGGTCTTTGGGTTTTAGCCTGATCAAGGCTACTATTCGCGGCCCTTTTTGACGAAATCACTTGAAAATGCAGCTGACTTCCCAGCGTTGCCAACAGTTATTCTGGCTATTTGCCCTTGCGCATGTCTTTCTCTGGACAGTGGTCCCGAGCCTGGCTCGGCACGAACTGGATACCGACAGCATGATGCATTTTGCCTGGGGCCAGGAATGGATGGGCTCCTATCGCTTGCACCCCCCCTTCCTGCCCTGGGTTGTAGCCGGCTTCCTCAACACGGTGGGCACGAGCAATTGGGCCTACAACCTGCTGACTCAACTCAACTTCCTGATCGCCTTCTATTGTATCTGGCGTCTTGCCCGCGAGTACCTGACCCCCGGCAGTGCCTTGGCGGCGGCATGCCTGCTCGAGTTCCTCCCCTACTTCAGTTTTTTCAGCATGCGGCTGAATCACAGTTCCATGCTCATCCCGATGTGGGCGCTCACCGTGCTTCTCGCCTACTTTGCAATCCAACGTGGCCACACCCGATACTGGATTGCACTGGGCCTGGTCGCAACGCTGGCAATGTTAACCAAGTACTACTCGGCAGCCTTGCTGCCCGCAATTGCCCTTTACCTGCTGATTTCTCCCCAAGGTCGAGCATCCCTAAAGACGCCCGGACCATACCTGTCTCTGCTGGTTTTCTGTGCCTTTTTCGGCTGGCATCTGTGGTACGTCTTCACCCACCAGGTTGGCACTGTGACCCATATTGGAGATTACCTGGCACCGGCCGATCTTAAAGTGCGCTGGCAAAGTATTCGTTTTCTGCTCGCTCAGCTGCTCTACCTCAGCCCCCTTCTGGCTGTGTTCCTCTTTGCCAGTTATCGGATGAGACGGCGCGGATCAGACGTATCGGGTACCCGCGAGCCGCAGACACCAGGCCGTAAAATGCACTCGTTTATCTACTGGATGTTCCTTTTTCCCTTACTCGGAACCACTATCGTCGGATTTCTCGCCGGTATCGATATGTCCAGTCGCTGGGGTGGACCTACCCTGAGCCTGGCCGGCATCACCCTGTTATTACTGTGGCCAGCAGGCAATAGTGCCATGGCATCGCGCCAAATGATTCTGGCAGCCTTCATTTGGGTATTGGTGCTGCCCCCTACCCTGCTCGTCACCGGGCTGGCTGCGACTCATCACCAGATGCACCGGTTTCCGGGCAAAGAGTTAGGCCAAGAGATCACCCGGTTGTGGCATGAGACTTACCAGAAGCCGTTGCAAATCGTGGGAGGGGGTTACGATGCCCCAGACAGCATCGCCTTTCATTCACCAGATCATCCCTCGGTGCTGCAACACCTCAGTCACCAGTGGAGCCCCTGGATCAGTAGCGGCCATATTGCAAAAAAGGGCATCGCGGTTGTCTGCCTGGATACAGACGCGCTTTGCGCGCGCAATGCCCAGACGCTATTCCCCGGATTTACACTCAAGCCCCTCACCATCATTGCCCAGCCCACGTTGTTTTTCCCAGGCAGTGAAAGACAGTTTCACTACTTTTTTGTTGGCCCGGGGGATCACAAGATCAATTTAAAAGCGATTGAGCCCTTGCCCATGAGGCAAAACGTGGCCGGGTAATCGATGGGTATTTCTTGAAAAGCGGATCGGTCTTAAGCCGCTTTCTTGACTCGGAAGGGCTTGGACCGTTTAGCACCCGGCTGGCCTTTTCGCCAGTGACCCGGTTTACGCGCGTTGGCATCTCTGGCCGCTTTATTGAATTTACGCCGTGGTTTAGAGCCAGGCTTGGCGCCGGAGAGCTTCTTTGGCTCTGAAGCGCTCGGCTCCAGACCTTCGATCACTTCCCGTTTGATTTTTCGCCCTGTCAGTTTTTCAATCTGTGAGAGCTTCTTCCAGTCGGCGGAACCCACCAGCGAGATCGCACAACCGGTCGCACCCGCGCGTCCTGTACGCCCGATGCGGTGGATATAGTCCTCGGCAACCATAGGCAGATCATAGTTAATAACGTGGCTGATATCCTTGATATCCAGCCCGCGGGCTGCAACATCCGTTGCGACCAGCATTTCGACCCGACCCTTGCGCAGGTTTTCTACCGTCTGTCGCCGCTTGTTCTGGCTCATGTCGCCGTGTAACGCAGCACTTTTGTGGTCTTTGGTGCGAAGCGCTTTCGCCAACTGATCTGCCCCGCGCTTTGTGGCGGTAAAGATCAACGCCTTGGTGAGCTCTCCGTTTCCCAGATGATGTTCCAGGAGTTTCTGCTTATGGACTTTGCTGTCAGCGTGGTGCATATGCTGCGCAATTGACTTGTGGCGTTCATGATTGGCCGCCAAAGCAATGCTTTCGGGTTTCTTTAGCAACTGGTTGGCAACCTTTAACACACGGCCTTCGAGGGTTGCCGAAAAGAGCAACGTCTGGCGAGGCTGTGGGATGGCTGCCGCAATTTCTTTAACAGCATCGATAAAGCCCATATCCAGCATCCGGTCGGCCTCATCCAGAACCAGTATCTCCAGGCGGGAAAAATCCACCTTTCCCTGCTCCATATGATCAAGCAATCGTCCCGGGGTGGCGACCAGCAGATCCAGTCGCCCCCGAAGCATTCTCAGTTGCGGACCATAGGCCATGCCGCCAACAATTGATCCGGTAGAAATCTTGGAGCACCGGCTGAACTGGCGAATATTCTGGTTGACCTGCATCGCAAGTTCCCGGGTAGGGGTCAGCACCAGTACGCGGGGGCCAATGCCAGACTTTTTGGGCGGGCGCAATAGATGTTGCAACGCCGGCAGAACAAAAGCCGCCGTTTTGCCAGTTCCTGTCTGCGCTGATGCCATGAGGTCGGCACCAGACAGTACGACAGGAATCGCTTGGCGTTGAATGTCGGTCGGTTCGGTAAAGCCCGATTTTTTGACCGCCTCGAGTATTCGGGGGTCGAGTTTGAGTTCTTTAAATAGCACGATAAGTTCCAGCCGGCCTGCGCGCCGGTTTCAATAAAAAGGAAAATGTTGAGAGGCCTCGCGACCTCGCTGCTTCTGGTTTAACCAGGTTGTGGCAGGCGAATCGCCTATAGGCCACAGAACGCTGCCAACCAGGGCACAGGTGATGGGAAGAAACACATCTAAGGTCAGAAACGCACTACCCCCTTATCGGGGAGGCGCGACTATACAGGGCTTGCCTGAAAAATACCAGAACCTCTTATTCAAAAAAACGAGATGGTTGGTGAGGTTCAATCAATTCATTTCTCCACCCCATTACCTTGTGGAGAAGATAAGGATGAATCTTGCGGGCAGACTGACAGGTGGTGTCCCAAAAGAGGTGGGCAAGCAAGGTGGGTGTCAGAAAAAGGAAAGCTTTGGTGTCATGGATTGAAGGGATTCTTCAGGTCACGCTCGGCGATTATGTGGATTCGTTTGGACCATGATCTCGGGTTAGGTTTCATGGGGATGGCAGTGCCTATGTCGCTACTCGAATAACATCCCCCAGTCCCGTAAANGAAANCCAGNATAAAGCGCNTGTANACCGGGAATAAAAGAATNTTTCTTATAGCAAGAAATCGGCGCCCCTTTCCTGATATCGCCTGAGCTGTCGCATGCCAGGCAGGATGCCCTGTGGCTGTTGCATGGTATGAGTGCTTGAAAACAGGGGCTAAAAGGCGCAAATTGTGTGCTGTAGTCCAAAGAGGAGAGGGGTGGCATAGCCATCGGGAGAAACAGGGGCGACACAAAACACACAAAGCCAAGTTTCGGGCAATACTGATAGCGCAAGGCTCCATATCTGCCAGACGCGAATCCCTATTCCTTGGCCACAACAGTATGGTTTCTGAATGGAGATGGAAATGTCGAATTCTAATGTAATGGCACAGGCTTCTTCCAGCGAAATAGTACGATCCGCGATTCGCAAGGTGCAATACGATGAGGGCACTCACTGGCGGGCCAAGCTCGGGTTCATAATTCTCTCCACTGATCTCGTCGGCGAAGAAAACATCTTTCGCTTGGTGCCCGAGGGTGTAGGTGCCAGCATCACGCGACTGAGAACCGAAAACGATTGCACAGTTGCCAATCTTGCCCTGCACATCGACGGCATGGCCGAGGCAGCGTCGATCTTACAGCCAGAAGCACATCCAGATGTCGTCTGCTATGTTTGCACCTCCGGTTCGATCGTCAACGGCGAAGATCGCGTGATGGCCGAAATCAAGCGGGGTGCTCCCTGGGCTCAACCAACAACGCTGGTCTCAGGCGTTGTCAATGCGCTCCGCCGACTGGAGGCGCGCCGGATCGTGGTGGCTACACCCTATCTCGATGAGGTCAACACGATGGAGGCTGTATTTCTACGGCAGAAGGGATTTGAGGTTCTCGATATTCAGGGTTTGAACATTGAAGATGGTGAGGCTATGGGCCGTATTTCGCCGTCATATATCCGGGATTTCGCGCTGAGTATAGACCGCGACGACGCCGATGCTATCTTCGTGAGTTGCGGTGGCATCCGCACACTCGACGTTTTACAGGAGATAGAAGACGCGGCTCAGAAGCCGGTGGTTTGCTCAACCCAGGGGATGATGTGGGATTGCCTGCGCCGCGCCGGGATCACCGATGCCATCGATGGCTATGGGCGACTCTTTCAACTTGACTGGATCGATGAATCTGCTGCGAATATAGCGCAGGGATAGGGAAGGAGCATCGAGACGACAACAGCGATAAAACAATACTTCTGCCGTTAAATGATATTTGAGTTTATGAATTACTAGGTACAATAATACAATCGTGTGGAGAGAACGTCAGGGCGACATCTTGGCCCGCCCGCTCAAGTGATTGTCCGTTATATTGCTCGGTTGCCGTTATCAGGTGTCTGCCGGCAACTTCGATCACGAAGTGTATGTCGGCGCCAAGATGTGCAACGTCCCGAATCGTTCCCGATAACGTGTTGATTGGGTGGTTGTGCGAGAGATTATCAGTGACGTTTATTTGGATTCGTTCGGGGCGGATGCAGATATCATAATCGTTGCTTGTTGTCATCTCGGTTGGTTCGGGAACCAACAAGCCAAGACCACCCCCGGTTTTGAAGTCCCGTACCCCGGGTTCGGTGACAGCTCCGATAACACCAGAAAACCAATTTGATCGACCGATAAACTCAGCGACGAATCTGGTCCTTGGGCTCGCGTAGATTTCAGTCGGAGGCCCCTGCTGCACGACTTTTCCGTCGCTCATTACGATGACTCGCTCACCGAGACTCATCGCCTCTTCCTGATCGTGAGTGACGACAATAGTGGTGGCATCAACCTCACTGAGAATTTCCTTGAGTTCGAACCGAAGCTCCTGGCGCAACTTTGCGTCCAGAGCCGATAGCGGTTCATCCAAAAGCACGACTTCGGGACTAATCGCGAGTGATCTTGCGAGTGCAACACGTTGCTGCTGCCCACCACTGAGCTGGGATGGACGACGTTTCTCGAACCCTTTCAGTTTCACCAGATCCAGCATCTCACCTACCCGACTCAAAATTCCGGTCTTTTCAAACCCTCGTTGCTTTAAGCCGTAAGCAACGTTCTGTTCGACCGTCATGTGGGGAAACAAGGCATAATCTTGGAATAACAGGCCAACATTGCGCTCGTAGGGCCGTCTGCCTTTCATATCCTTGCCCGAGAAGATAACCGACCCTTGATCGGCCTCCTCAAACCCGGATATCACTCGCAATGTGGTCGTTTTTCCACAACCACTGGGCCCTAACAGGGACACAATCTGCCCCTTATCAACTGTAAACGATACGTCGTCTACGGCAACGAAGGTGCCAAACCGCTTGGTCACGTGCAAAAGTTCAAGAACACTCATGTCAAGCACCCTTCTAAGAGCGAAAAACCCCTTGTCCTATCAGCTTCTCCAAGCCGATAGTCCAGTTCAATACCAGAATCAACAAGAACGTAAACACCATCAGTACCACCGCGGCAGCAGCGATCGTCAAGTCGAAATTTGTCCTCATCATGCTAACCATCGCGACCGGAAGTGTATAGGTGTCGGGCGACGTCAGAAACAGGCTTACGGCAATATCGTCCATGGAGAATGCAAAGGCAAATACGGCGCCGGCAACAATTCCAGTGCGAGCAAGCGGGAAAGTAACATCCCAGAATGCTCGTCGTTCATTTGCGCCCAGAGCCATTGCGGCCTCGGTCAGGGTTTTGCGAATTCCCACCAAACCTGCGAGGGTCGTACGAACCGTATAAGGGAATGTAATGATGATGTGGCCACCCAACAACCGAGTAAACCCATCAAAGATGCCGAGCAAGGAGAAAAACAGAAGAAGCGCGAAGCCGATTACCACTGCTGGGACCACTAGGGGAGAAAGGAATAGTGATTCAAGGACTTCTTTGCCTCGGCCCGTGTGTCGGTCAAGCACTATCGCTGCGCTGACTCCCGCGGTGGTCGACACGAATGTCGCGATGACGGCTAATATCAAACTAGTCGTGAGGCCTTGCAGGTAATAAGCATCAGAAAAAAAGCTTTCATACCAGCGAATTGAATAGGCCTGGGGAGGAAATCGACCAAGATAATCCCTGGCGTCAAACGACATCATCACGGCAACAGCGATTGGGAAAATTAAAAATACAAGAACGATGAGGATATTAGCAATACCCAGCCACATCCCAATATTATCTATGAGCCGCCTCATGACTATATCCTCATCAGTCTTGAACCACACGTGTCGAAACAACCCGTGTCACTCCATAGATGGTCATTAGGGCAATAACCAACATTATGATAGCGACCGCCGAACCGCTAGGATAGTTTGCGATTTCACTGAATCGGGCATATATCAGATTCGAAACGAACAGCACTTTTCCTTTACCTAGAATCATCGGAACCACGAAGGCGCTTAAGCAAAGGGTAAAACAGATCAAAAACGCAGAAAGCAACCCCGGAATGCAAAGCGGTAGCGTGATCGTGAAGTGGGATTTCAGACGTGAGGCCCCTAGCACTTGCGCGGCCTCGGCCAGTTTCGGATTGACATTCTGAATTGTGCCTAAAAGCGTGATTGCCGAAATAGGGATTAAGTAATGCAACAGGCCAAACGTAACTACTAACTCGGTGTAAAAACGGCCATTTGGTGAAACATTCAGTAGGCCCGAGATAAGCTTGGCATAGCCGGTAGGACCGAACGTCAACTGTAAGGCGTAAACCCGAACCAGCGTGCTGAGGAATAGCATCCCGATCAGAAAACCGATTGATAATTTGCGAAGCAAAGGGGACCCCTGGCGGGCCATCGCATAAGCGATCGGGAAAGCAATCACCAGAGCGGTGAGTGAAGAAACGAAACCGAAGCGAAACGTTTCCAGGAGATAAAATACGTATGCCGGCTCAATCAGTTCCGTGTAATTGAATAAAGTGTAGGGTGCGTCCTTGGCCGAACCAATACGCCCTGGGACGAACAAGCGGAAACTTTCTTCGACTACATTCGCAAGTGGCAATACAAGAAGAGCCAGAAACAAGCCCAGCCCTGGAAGCAACAGCAACAATGTGCCGCGACCCTTTAGCATCGATACCCCTCCCGGACAACGCCGTACGGTAACTGAGTCACCGTACGGCCCATTCGACCCTACCGCTTGAATAGCAGGAATCTGCCCAAGGATAGTCCCGTGACAGCGACCCGGCTAATCCCCCGCCTGCCAAGGCGGGGGCTCTCAATCATTCCCGAAGGGTAAATTAAAGTAATTGCACGATATCTTTTTCGAATCTTTTATTCCAACCATCTAATTCTGTTCCAAGGTGATCCCAGTCAGGAACGACAACAAATTTATCGACCTCTTCGGGCGAGAATCTAAGATGTTCGATCGCGTGCTGGGCTTCCACATGGACCGGTACTTCCCCTGTTCCCTGGTAATAAAGCTCCATGTTCTCCTTGGTGATGGAGTAGTTGGCCAAATCAAAAGCAAGGTCCTTATTTTTGGAACTGCTCATCACGACCCAACCTGATACGAACATGAAAGTCTTCATCGACTCATGTGTCTTGGTCAGGTGCCGAAGTTTGGCGCCCTTGATACCGCCCAGGGTGCCCTGGTCAACAAAGGTAATCGAGGTCTCGCCAGTCTCTAAAGAGGTAATAACGTCCGACGTATTTGCAGACACCCGGCCGATGTTGCCAGATCTTGCCAATTCCTCCAAGAACTCCCAGCCCGGTTCCATGTTGAACTGATCGCCACCTCGTGCGGTGGCCAATGCAATCACCTGAAGGTTAGTGTTTAACGTCGGATTTGGCCACAAAATCTGGCCTTTTAATTTCGGGTTTAGCAAATCTTCAATCGTATTGATTTCGATTGGGCAGTTTTCGGGAACATAGGTGAAGAAAATACCGCTTGACCCACGCGGAATGTTTTTCCAGTTGCCGTTTTCGTCCTTCGAGATAAACCCTTCGGGAATGTTCTTCATATTCGGGCAATTCTCAAGAGTCACGGTTTCCGCCCAACCCTCACGTATCATCGAATTGAATACTGGGCTCCAGACATCGATCAAGTCATACGGGGGGTTCGGCCAGGACGCCTTGATCTTAGGTAAAATCGATGCAGCACCACCGGAATGAAGCGTCCACGTTATCGGTGATTTCCCCCATGCGGCACCGATTTGTTTCGTATTTTCGATCCAAGGTGGCCCCCAATCAACGACCGAAAGAGGGTCAGCCGCATAGGCGCCCCGAATCAAAGGTGTGTTCATCGTTGCGGCGACCAGGCCACCCGCAGCCGTTCCCTGAATAAATCTACGACGGTCAATTTGATGCGTCATCTGTTTCTCCTCTTTCGGTTCTGGTTTCGTTTCCTACTCGACAATCTTCTGGTTACCCGCCGCTGATAAAAAGCGTTCAGCGACGAACTCTTCGAGCAAAATCAGTATAGAAATTGGGATAATTTTTTATTGTTGTATGTAACATTAGAAGGTAATAATAGTATTCGGCGTTGATCTGGATCAGAATCTTTCAATATTAATGCCTTTTCTGATTTTACGAAATATTAATACTCCGATGGCACCAACAAGGGCAAACCCTTAAACAAACAATGGTTTTATGCTCAAATTATTTGGGGCAAAACAGCTGACGCGGCAACGCAATCAACTTGATGAGCCGGAGGTTCTTTAACATAACCCGGACTGTAATTACGCAAAATCTCAGGATTCAGCTAACCGAATTCGGCCATACATCATCAGCCCCAGCAAATAGATCGAAAACCCAGCTAGCAGGACGATTCTGAACCCAAAATAGACTGACAGTAAAACTGACAGGAACCCCCCAAAGACTGTAAAAAAGCCATTCATTCCCCAGGCCCACGGTATTCCCAAAGGTCCGACTTTACCCAGTCGGGCGATCCCAATTGGCAGCGGCATGCCCATTCCAAATCCGAGTGGCAACAAAATTACGACCGCAACTGCAATTCGTATCGGTGTGGAATAGGAAAGGAAAAAATAAAATATCCATTCCGCGGTGAGGGTAAAGATTCCGCCGTAGAACACAATTCCCAAGAAAACCAGACGCCAACGATTACCCGTATCAATCTTGAGTTTTTTTGTCATTAAACTCCCTATTCCGGCAGAAACCAGCAACGCAAACAGTACTGTAGCGAAGGTGTGGATCGGATAACCGATCAATTTCTTAAACAGTTGTATTAACACCAGCTCTACCAATATGAACCCAGCGCCTAAGCAAGAAAAATAGACTAAGTAAGCCCCCATGCCCGGCCACCGCGCGCAGCCCCGTTTAGAATAAAAAAGAGGCAAGAATATGAAGGCGCCTGAAAAAGCTATCGAAACAATGCCGACAATAAACAGGCTTAACCACTCGGCGGAGACTATCTTGCCGAGTTGGGCATTTAACAACCAGGCCGTGCCTCCATCGAGAAAGGGCGACGTCGCAGGATTAACCCGTTCGAAGGTTCTTCGGATCATCGAAAAATAAGGGTTGTTATCTGTGGCTGGAGAGAAGTTATATTGCGATTGAGGGACACGGCTTTTGGGGAAATCTTGATCAAGATATCGTGCCGGAATGAGGTTTGAATCTGGGTTGCTGGGGTCAAAAACAAGCACAAAGCTGCGCGGCGCGCCACGAAAATCTATCTGTGGCCCACCCTGCTTGTGGGACCAGACGATAAAACCGTTCTCATCATTGGCCTGCTCTGCCACAAGGCTAAGCGTAAGCGGTGATCCACCTTGATTAATCAGTGGTGGATCAAAAAACAACTCTACCGGAGCGTTATCACGCATCTCCTTCCCCGGAAGACGCCGCTGCGCCAAGATCTCCCCGCTCGCACTTGAAAGTGCCAAATTAATATCGTAGGTCAGGCTTTTCTGGCGATGGGTTCCCAGCCAGAAACGCAGATGCGCCAACTGTCGGCGCGGGGCGGTAAATGACTCATGATAGGGATTGTCACCAGTCACAAGATGGGAAAGCGCCAGCTCCTGGGGAACCTCCCTGGTGTATCTATGATTCTCCCGGTTGAGATAACTCATGACCTTTTGAACTTCGCCCTGGGTCCAAGGTTGCATCTTGATCAGCATGATCGGTAAGTTATCTGGCTCCCATCGCTCAGCGACCAAGACATGCCTTGAGAAATCAGATCTACCCAGCCTCCTCCATGCTTTTGCAGCTGTCGTCAGCATTCTTGGGTAGATATGATGGTTAATCTGCATGACACCATCGTCATTAAGGTGGGTGAAATACTCGACGTATGCTTCGACCGTCTGCAGGTAAGCGGCCGGGGCTGCCGCAGAACCATCTGCCATACTCGAGCTGGTGTGATTACTGAACATCTGAATGATGTCGTACCGCTTGTTGATCGAACGCAAGTACGTGCGGCCTTCGCTAGCGTAGTAATTCACCTTCGGGTGAGTAAACACGCCGCCACTGTACTGTGAATAACGCGTACGTGCGGCATCAACCATTTCACTAACTAACTCGACCCCATCAACCTGCTTTGCATCAAATGCCAAAGCGGCCCGAATCTCTCCCCCGACTGCTGCGCCAATGATAAGAACTTCGGGGTTACTCTTTTCCTTAAAATGGTGAACGACAGAGTTGAGCCCGAAATAATACGAATCCGGATTTTTTTCTATTGCGTCATAAAATATGTCGAAATTACCATCGAACTTGGTGAGCCAGGACCCTTGCTGACCTCCATCTAAAGCGAAATTAAGGGCGTCTGGGCGAGATCGAAAGACCTCAACCTTTGATACGGGGTCCCATATCACGTAGTCCCTAAGGCCGGATTTGGTCCATTGATCCACATCACGTTTATTTGCATGGCCTCGGTATTCCAGGTACCCATCCTGTGTCGCTGGGTAGACAACACAGACGATCGCAATCAGGCCTAGCACTAAACGTATACTGGTTCTGGCGAAAAATACAGAACCCCCAAGAAAAGCCATGCCGGCAACAATAAATTGAATTCCTCCGGGCCCATAACCTGTAATTAAGGGCACGATCAGAAGGCATCCGATCGCCGCCCCTAATAAATCGAAAAAATATAGTGAATGCACCTGTGCGGAGTAATTGGATAACATCAAAGAGATGATCAGCCCCGAAAGAAAGAATGGGACCACCAGGGTCAGGTACATTCCCAGCCACCCAAATATCTGGATAGGGATCGACTCTGTTACCTGCAGATTAAAAGGCAGTTCATTAATAACTGGCCGGAGCCCCAACACACAGATTGCAAAGGCAATATATAAAACCGAAATGGTATTACGCACCCCCGCCTCTGTTTTCACTGGGACTATATATAGATAGATTCCCCCCAACCCCAATGCGAATACGGCCGCGGTAATAACCGCATAGCCCATATTCGGTGTCAAGATAACATCAAAAACGCGCACTAAACTCAGCTCTAGTGCCAGCGTCGAGCAAGCAATTAGGAAAATTCCAATGCGCAGACTGTTAATCGAGAGCTTCATCTTTATACACGGTGGTCGGCTAAATCTACCTCAGCCGCTCTATCTTCAAACTACAGCCTCGGAGTTAGCACGGAGATTGAATTTCTCGGGCAAACTACTGACCCATCAGGAAATCTCGTGTTAATTGGTTAATCAGTAAACCGAACGGTCTATCTTAATTCTCAGATGCCCGCCCGTGTGACTCCTACCTGGGTTGAGGCCGCTCCTTGGGTAGTGTCGGCACATAGCTCTTTTGGGCTACTGGCCTGTTAATCGGCATCAAACTGAATGGTGGATCACGATGGCAAGTCTAGCAACTTAATTAACGGATCGCTATTTATCGCCCGGGGGGGTCAGATGCATTTTGAACCCGGCGGGTGCGATTTGAATGGGATGTTGCGGGTTCTCTAGCCAACGATTCGCCTGCTCTTCCCATTTTGGCCACGCTTGCTCGTAAACATTCAAATATCCATAACCATCAACTCCATTGTGGATGATGAGCGCCATCAGGCCGTAGATAGCTATCTGTTTTTTCAGCATCAAAGTCGGGTTTGCCGCGCAAAGAATGGGCGAAGCCATAACGAGAGTGACCATCACCGCCGGGATATAAAAATAGCGCATCCCATTCGTAATATGGAGAAATGCCGTGTTCCCTGGGCCTCCAACACCAAAAACTGTCGAGAAAACCGCTAGAAGCAAAAAGCATCCGGCCAGCAGCGCCACTCCGAGGTCGCACGTTCCCCGAACATAGAACCCTAGTATTCCGAGGGTAATGAGTCCGTAGATCAGCGAATATTGCAGATACAGATCAGGGAAGGAAAGTCCAGAAGTGAACGCATTGGCGCAATATATAGTCGCCGGAAGAGAAACCGCGGTCAGCAATGTTCTCAGCCATACGACAAGCACCGTTGTTTCTGCAGACGGCGGGGTAATCCGCATGTCAATTCCCTCGCCGGTCATGTAATCGCTATAAAAGACCACGCTGAATTGAATTACCGAACATACACAGAGCAACAGAAACTGAACTAGATGTTCTTTATCGCGCTTAATCCATGCTCGAACTCCAAAAAACGGCGTAAACAAACAGGATAAAACACCAGATAAGCCAGCGAACATCAGGCAAGCTCTATAAGGCCACAAATTCGCAGGCGTTACCTGGGACATCAAAATGAGCGCGCTTACGAGCGTGAGTGTGTAGGAAATCCCATTAAGATTCAGCCACGTCTCCTGGCTAAACGGAACCAGTAAATACAGCGCGATAATGAGAATCTTCTTTGGCACAGCCTCCCAATAACTAGACCTTCCAAATGAAACAATTGCAATTGGGATCGCGGTAAAGAAGGCGGCTACCAGGGTAAACACAAGCGGGGCCTCAGCCAGGGCCACATACTGCACAGCGATATACGCCGTCAGATTATGAATAAGCCGGTAGTACTCAAATCCCCAAAACAGTTCCATCGGGCCCCGGTTATTGAAGAAATGCACAAAAAAGAACATTCCATCCTCCGCCCAAAACCGCGGAGAATGAAATAATGCGGGTTCACGAAAATAAATTGATGCGACCGAAACCAGAAAGATTCCCCAACAGAGCAGCCGGTGAATGAACTTAGGGCTGATCTGAGTTGGCTCTTTCCTGGCTCTATCAAAGCAAATCAGGTTCGACAAATACCCTAAGAGTATCCCCAATGTAACAAATGGATGATTAGGGTAGGCGGCCATCGAAGTCAGCACAATTATGCTCGTGCCTACACAAAATCTCTGCGCAATCGGTCCTGAAAGACTAAAGGCAGGATTCAGCAGGCCCTTTCTTAATAGGATAGAAAAAAACCATGCTAGCCCTCCTCCAACCACTAGCGCTAAAGGGATACGCAGGCCTAACTCACCGAATTGAAAAAGTAGCCCGTGACTACTTAGCCAGTAAAGCTGCGAACTAAGGGCAGCAGCGATACACAAAATACTTAATCCACTTAGCTGGATTGTGTTTCGATAAAGCTCGTGAGCTATAGTGAGTTTAGACATAAAACATTAATGGCTCAGTTCCCGTTAGATCGGCCATACATCTTAAAGCTCATGATTCTCCTTTTATGAAGCCAATGCATACAGGAAACAGTGATAACACCCACGCCATATCTCAAGCTACGCCGAAGACTGATTGATGAAGCGTCTGGGAAATATTTAGTGGGGCATGTGACTTCAGCAACTTCAAACCCGGCCATGAAGATTTGAGATATAACCTGATTGTCAAAAATAAAGTTGTTGCTATTGTTCTCAAATTCAATGCTTCGAAGGACAACAGAGGAGTAGGCTCTAAAGCCGGTATGATACTCAGATAATTTTTCCCCAAGCAATAAGTTTTGAAAGAGCGTCAAAACCCTGTTTGCAACATATTTATAGCGAGGCATTCCACCTCTCAACGCGCCACCACCAAGAATGCGTGACCCCAACACCACTGGGTAAAGGCCTGATGAAATCATTGAGACTAGTGTGGGAATCAACTTCGGCGTGTACTGGTAATCTGGGTGCAACATCACGACGACATCCGCTCCGAGATCAAGGGCATACCTGTAGCAGGTCTTTTGATTTCCCCCATACCCAAGATTCGCCTCGTGGGCTACTATATGCTTGATGCCGAGTTCCCTTGCTAGAGGTATCGTCTTATCTGAACTCTGATCATCCACGAGGACCACATCGTGAACGATCTCCCAGGGGATTTCTCGGTATGTTTGCTCTAAGGTCTTCTCGGCATTAAATGCCGGCATGACAATAACGACCTTATTACTCTCAACTTCTACCATGGCGTATTATTGTCGCGTGCTTGTCCTAAAGCATCATCGGGATTTGATAAATGGGACCCCCAGTCAGATCCGAACCATCGACCTGCTGATTACAGATCGGTTTGCTCGTTCCACGTCTAGCGATTGTAACAATACTTTAGCACTCGACCCGCGATCGACTATTCTCGAAATTCCGACGACCACCACTGCTTTCCTGGTCAGTGACAGCTCTTAGCCGTTGGTTGAGTAAGGGGTCAGATCCGCACTGCCTTGCCAGAAGCAGGCCGGGTTACTGGTTGGCAATCGTCAAGGGTCGTAACCTACTGGCGAGCAACAGCCCGAGAATGGCAAACCCACTGAGCAACATAACCGCAATCTCGTAATTACCAGTCCGGTCGAAGATGCTTCCCGCAAGCAGTGGCCCGATGGTGCCACCCAGTGTTCCGGCAAAAAAAACGGTGCCAAATATCGCTCCATGGGAGCGGGTACCAAAGTAATCGGCTACGCTTGGGGAGACGATAGCGAAAAACCCCCCATGGGCGATACCGTAAATCACCGCAAACAAGAACAGCAATCGTGGCTCGGTGATCGCCTGGAGCAGGATGAAACTCACTAATAACAAGGCGAAACAGATCATCAACGAGCGTTTTGCACCTAGCAAGTCGTAAGCCGAACCCAGCGAGATCCGCCCGATGATACTGCAGCCACCTATAGTCGAAAGCACCGCAACCGCAACCGAGGGCGCAAGACCCTGGTCGATACCGTAAGGCACGATATGGATAACAATAGTAAAACTGCAAAACATATCAGAGAACTTGGCGAGACACAGAATCCAGAATTGTTGCTTGGCCATGACTGCCTTTAAGTTCAGCCCAACCGCAGTGTGTTCGGTTGCAGTCCCTCCGATCTTTTCTGCTCCCAGCGGTTGTAAGCCGAGTTTTGCCGGATCGCGGCGCATTATCTGGGCCATCGCTACGAGGCCTATCAGTACGCCGATTCCGATCAGCAGGCAGGCGTGCCGCCAGCCGTACGCCGTAACCAGAACCGCCGCAACCAGCGGGAAAACAACCTGGCCAACGCCGGCACCTGCCTTAACGATGCCTGACATCATCCCCCGGCGTTTGATAAACCAGCGGGCAACTGTGGACAAAGTCGCAAATTCAAGTGCCGCTATACCAAGACCACATAAAATACCGTAGAACAAATAGAGCTCAAGGATGGTGGTGACACGGTGCAACAGGATATAACCGATTGCATATATGATCCCCGAGATAGTGAGTACTATTCGTGGGCCAAAACGATCGGTCGCCGCCCCCATAACAATGCCGAAGAGACCCAACACAAAGAAATTCAGTGAGGCGGCCCCTGATATGCTTGCTCGTGACCAACCGAATTCGGATTCGAATTCTGGGAACAACACACCGTAGGTAAATACAGAGCCGAGGTACATCATCTGGATGACGATGCTCGCAGCAACGATCCGGTATCCGTAGAAAATTCCTCGACCCACCTATGTATCTTCCGTTTTCTGTTCAGTCTGTGAGCGCTTTGATCTGGGCAGATCTTCGACTGCTTCCACCCATACCACCCGTATCCACGTTACCACTAGTGAGTATTTCCTCCCAAAAAGCGATATGGGGTCAAACCTTTCAGGCTTAACTGATGTTACGAAACGACATTCGTAGCCCCGGTTTCTGAACGGATTATTTTCCCATCTTTGATAATGTATACCGCAAGCACTGCCTGTCTTGACCCGTCATCGAACGAAACGAAAAAATGGGCCACCCCGATCTCGTTGTTTTCATAGATGATCCGGAAACTCTCAGTCTTAGGGCCCCCTTCGCTCAAAAGCCATTTACTCAGTTCGTCTCTGGGTATGTGCTCGCCTGTCGAGTGCTTCACCCAATAGTAATCCTCACTTACGACTTCATTGTATTTCTCAAGATCTTTCTCTTCCTGCGCATCGTAAAGTTTCTGTATAAGCGACATTTGTATTCCTGTAATGACCGGTGTTATTTCCCAGATCATACCGTTACATTTCCAGAGAATCTATTGCGTGTGTGTCAGAGGGGGTAGGATTTCGTGAGGTAGTTGAGGTAGTTGAGGTAGGCAGTATTCTACCCAGCGGTATGGAGACTCGGTCATGAGATTAAGAGGTGTTGTACTATTGTGTGTCTACCGTTACTGGGGTATGTACGTCACCGGATGCAACTGTGCACCCGCTAGCAGATGTAATTACCGTTTCAATAGAGCAATCCTCAGCCTGTGGGATTCCAGAGTTCTGGAGCTGCAAAGTTTCGGCTTTCCCAAAGAATCGGCTAGCCGGTCAATAACCACAGCCCGCTTATGATGAACATGCATCTAAGCCCAATACTACATTCCCGCCCGCCGGCAGAGCGCTGGGTTCATTGTAGTCGGTTATCTCTACTGTCCGCATGGCTTGTGCTGGTTACCGGGTTCGGTATCTTTGCGCCACCAGAGCTTGCCGCCCGCGACCATGATAGGGAAGAACACACCGCACCCAGTCCAACGCAGAAAAGCGGCAAGAAACTCCCATCGGCCGGAGCAGCATTGGACCAGGCATTTTCTGAGGTCATTAAAAAAACTTCCGAAGAGATCTGGGGTGGCGGCTCCTTCAATAGGAGATTCAGTGCATGCATAAGTGCCAACTCAGCGGCTGTGACCAGAACGATGAAAAAAGCGATTGTCAAAAACGGTGTAGTCAACTCTGCTGCATTCAGGCAAGCCCAGCTCCAGCAGTGGGACTGGGAAAGTTATGAAAATATTGAGGCTTTATGTGAGCAAGAAGCCGATTCAGTCACCGTCGACTCGGAAGATGCGAAGACACCGCCCGAAAGCATGTCGCTCGAGGAAGCCAAACAGGTGACAGCCGAACTGGCGAGGACTGAGCACGTTCCGCCACCACGGACAATCCGGGATATCACCAGCATTCTGGACGGCAAGCGGGAAGAAAGCCTGGGTGAGATAGAAAAACTGCGTGCCGGTGCTAACGCAACGCCGCCTGACACCACCGACGCGGGAGAGTTGGTGGATTTCTTTCGCGCACGGGCCGATGCGGCACAGCTGGTTGGCCGCTCCGGGCAGCAGATTGAAGACTACCGATCGGCTATTGAATATGGCCGTAAGAGTTATGCATCCGGACAAATGCGATCGAAAGCACATTCCCAGATACTGACAGTAGCAGCCAGTACCGAAATGCAGATAGGTTCGATGCTAAGCGCTAAATCGCTGCTTGAAGAGGCTATAGCGATTGCGGCTGAATCGGAATATCCGGAAACAGAACAGCTGATTATGCGCATCCTTCTGGTTCAGTATTATCTGTACCGTGATGATCTTCAGAATGCAGAAATGCTGCTGAGTCAGGTGAAGACAACGTGGGCAAAGGAGCAGAAAAACCGGAAGTATTGGGAAGTCATTGACTGGGATGAATTGCAGAGTCAAATCTGGGCCGCCGAAGCCCGGCTATTAGCGGTTTCAGGGAAACTCGACGCTGGCGAGATACTGTACCGCAAGGCATTGGAGAATTTTCGCCAACACAAAGATACCCCGAACTCAGGCGAGCATATTCTTATCCCCAAGCTTAACCTCAGGATCCATCTCTGGTACCTGCAAAATCTGGGTGACAACCTGATCCGCCAGGGGCGAGCGGTTGAAGCTGAAATCATTTGGCGCGAGATGATCTTGGAATCGGTGGCTGGTTTCGGACGCTACTCCAACGCCACGGCAGATGCGACTACAGGGCTTGCCCGGGCATTGCTGGAGCAGGGTCGTTTCGACGAGGCCGAGACGCTGGCCGACACCACCCTGGAGATCTGGCAGACCATCGACGCACCAGCAAGTTCTGTTTCCTTGCAGGAAACTCATCAATTGCTGACTGATATTCTGGTTTTGAGCGAGGACTGGGAAGCTGCGAGCGAGTGGTATGCGCGCATCGACACCGGGCTCGCTGATGATCTTGAATCCCGGGACAGACTACTCAATCAGAATCCCAACTATGCCCTGACTCTATTTTACTCAGGCCAAGCCAGCCAGGCTCGAGATATCCTGGGGCAGGCCTACCAGGCCAAGCGCGATGCTCTGGGTGATCAGCATCTCGAGACAGCCGAGTTAGGGGCCCTTTTCGCCATCATGGAAAACGAGGCGGGCGAACATCAACAAGCGCTGCGTAGTTTCAGAAAGACGGTGCCCATTCTGCTTAGCCGCGCACGCAAGTCCCGTGATGACGATACTTTGGGAACGGTACGGGAGGCTCGCCTGGCCCTGATTCTAGAGCGATATATTGGCTTGCTGGCTGACCTGCATATTAAAGCTTCCAACTCGACCCTGGCCCAGAAGCATCTGTCGAGGGCTTTCGAACTGGCAGATCTAGCACGTGGCCGGGCCGTTCAGAGTGCGCTCGATAAGAGCAGCGCCCGGGCCGCGGCGAAAGATCCTGCACTGGCCCAACTGATGCGTCGGGAACAAGATGCGCTGCAGCAGATCAGCGCTATGCGCGGGTTGCTGTCCGACCACTTGGCACAACCCAGCGACGAACAGGACCCAGATGTGGTCGAGGACTTGAAGGTTGCTGTTAGCCAACTGAGTCAAGCCCGCTCGACCCTGATGGAAGAAATCGAAGCCAACTATCCCGATTACGCTGAACTGATCAATCCCAAGGCGCCGTCTCTCGATCAAGCGAAATCTGTCCTGCTACCAGATGAGGCGTTGCTCGGATTTTTTGTCGGCCAAGAGCGTTCCTTTGTTTGGGCGATCAGTAAGACAGGGACTCCCGCTTTCGCCGCAATCGATCTGGGCGAAGACGATCTTGGTGAGCAAGTTAACGAGATTCGTCTGTCACTTGCCCCCGAGGCGGGCACCCTTGGCGACATTCCGGCATTCGGATTGGCGCTAGCCTATGAGCTCTATGAGCAATTGCTCGGCCCCGTCGTGCCAGCCTGGTGGCAGCAAAAACACCTGATCATCGTACCGCATCGAGCATTGGGTTACTTACCCTTGTCGGTCCTGCCAACAAAAGAAATCGAGCCGGCAGCCCCAAGCGAAACGCTTTTTTCTGAGTATCGTGATGTTCCCTGGCTGGCGCGTACACACAGTGTCACCGTATCGCCTTCAGTAGGTGCTTTGCGCACTTTGCGTGCTATGCCCTCCGGCAAGAGGACCCGGCGTAATTTCGCAGGGTTTTCCGACCCTGTATTCTCGCCCGAACAGGTCCAGCTAGCGGCTGCACTGCAAGCCAGTACTGGCACAGCTAGTGAAAACAATATTGGAGCGCAGGGGGTATCGGTCAAGCTGCGTGGGTTGATTAAAGCTGACAATCTCGACGAGATGACCAGAGTTGATCTCACCGTGTTACCACCACTGCCAGATACGCGCGATGAGGTAAACGAGATTGCCCGTGCGCTTCAGGCTGATCTCGATCTGGATGTATTCACCGGTGAGGCGGCTAACGAATCCCAGGTCAAAAGCTTGGATCTTTCAGCTTATAGGGTGATTGCTTTTGCCACTCATGGACTGATTCCGGGTGATCTGGACGGGCTCGTACAGCCGGCACTTGCATTATCGTCCCCTGAAGTTGTGGGCGGGCAGGAAGATGGTTTGCTGACAATGGGTGAGGTGCTGGGCTTGCACCTGGATGCAGACTGGGTAGTCCTGTCAGCCTGTAACACCGGCGCCGGTGAGGGGGCTGGTGCTGAGGCGATCTCTGGTTTAGGTCGGGCGTTTTTCTATGCCGGTGCACGGGCCCTTCTGGTGAGCAACTGGCCGGTGGAAACCGCCTCAGCCAAGGCATTAACAACCGGCCTGTTTAAAAAGCAGGCAGTAGATGCCAAACTGAGTCGTGCTGAAGCATTGAGACAGACTATTTTGGATCTGATTGATGGGCCAGGTTACATAGAACCGCAAAGTGGTAAGGTTGTATTCTCCTATGCTCATCCTATTTTCTGGGCACCGTTCAGTCTGGTCGGTGAAGGTGGCCACACCGCGACGCAGGGTAACTGATGGTTAAGGTTGCGAATTAATTCAATGCAAAGAATTAAACCAATCCAACACCTGAGGATAGGTTTTATTGTTCTGCTTCTGGCGAGTGCTCTGAACGTACAGGCGGGAGAGGTCTCTTTCCGTTATGGATTCATCGGCAAGCAGACAACTGGCACTGATAACCTGGTGGTGATCGAGGCAGGCGCTACACTCCACTCGGGTGATCCGCTCAAGTTGAATTTTGAGCATTCCAAAGGGAGTTGGTTCTACATCTGCTACCGTTCCAACCTGGACGACTATGCGCTGTTGTATTCGGCTAAAGGCCGAAAAAGCCAGCAATCAGAAGTCGCTTTTGGTACGCTGGGCTGGCTGGTGCTGGACCAGAATATTGGCGAGGAAAACTTCATCCTGATTGCCTCAGAGACGCGACTGAAGAAACTGGAGAAGCTTTTTGTGAGTTACAAAAAGGCGAAGGGCAAGAGCCGTAAACGTTTTTTTAAGCGAATTCACGCCCTGATCGAAGAACTCCACGGTGGGCAGTCTGCAGGCAAGGGGGCCGTTCTCACTCAGCGTTTGGAAGAACCGGTGATTGGGGGCGTTGCTTTTCGTGGCTCACAGAGCGATGGGGTTTCGGCAAAGAGTTTGACCCATCAAGCCAGTGGTAACGATGTCGCCTTGACCATATTTGCTATACAGCACCGATGACATGAGTATCCCAGGGCACCATGTTTCGGTTCGTACTTTGACTTGGGGCAATGCCTTGGTGTTTTTGATCATTTTTGGCCTGATCACGGTATTCCCGAGAGCCTTGCAGTACTTTGAGCTCAAAACGGTCGACAGCCGCTTCCAGATTCGGGACACCCTGGGCATGAACCCCGAATACAGCAATGCGTTGGTACACATCAATCTCGACAACTATTCGAAACAGGCCTCCGGTATCGCCTTCTGGCCGAAAACCCACTATGCCGACCTGATCCAACGAATGACCCAAGGAAATGCCGAAGCCATCGCGTGCGATGTCATGTTTGTTGAGTGGGCGGATCGCACCGGTAACGAGGAATTGATCGAGTCTGTGGTCAATGCTGGAAACGTGATCAGCCCGTTTCTGCTCGATTATTCCAGTGCTGTCTCGCCCGCAGCACCTCCAGAATCGCTGGCCCTGGACCTGAATCCACCGGTTAGGTCAGGTACTGTGCTTTCGGCATCGGGCGTCCTTATGGCCCCGTTGGCAGATATCGCCGAGCAATCTGCCGGGGTGGGGTTTGTGAACATTATTCCGGATGCCGATGGGGTCGTTCGCAGGGTTCGTTTGGTAGCCGAACTTGATGGCACCCTCATCCCGTCGTTTTTCTTGCAGGCCCTGTCGGCTTATCTTGACTATGACATCGAAAACATCATGCCAGTAGACGGCTCCGAGTTAATCCTAAAGAATTTTCCCGGTGGGACCAGGGGATCTGTGCGCGATATCAGCGTGCCACTTGATGGGCAGGGTAATCTCATTGTCAATCTGGCCGGTCCATTGAATCCAGAGAACTACCCACAGTCCTACAGCGCCTGGGATTTACTGCGGGCCGATGGGCAGCTGGATTTTTCCGGCAAGCTGGTGTTCCTGTCAGATACATCGGCACAGCACAGTCAATCCGGCGATTTCAGCCCGGTACCGCTCAATCGTCTGTTTCCCCATTCCTATGTCTTCTCCAACGCAACCAGCTCGTTACTCAACAGTGAATTCATCCGGCCCACCGGAGATCTGTTTGGGGCTTTGGCAGCGGTGCTGCTTAGCGCACTGCTCGTTCTGGTTTGCTGGAAAGCAAGCACGCTGGTATTCAGCCTGACGGCTCTGGGCACGATCGTTCTCTACGTTGCGAGCGTACTCGGCGCCTTTTTATTCGGAGGCTGGATGCTGCCGGTATTGCCTGTGCTAATGATGTTGATTGCAGTGTATCTATTCTCCAGCGTATACCGGGTGACCGTCATGGAACGCTACGAGGGCATACTGGCCGGCAGCCTTGAGAGTTATCTCTCACCGGTGCTGATGGACAGGATTAAAGACGATCCAGACCTGCTGATGCTGGGCGGGTCTCGAAAGCGGATCAGCGTTTTTTTCTCCGATATTGTCAATTTCACCCCCTTCACTGACCAAGCGGATCCACAGGAGGTGCAAGACGTATTGGAGCGTTATTTTGAAGAAGCAACCTCAATAATTTTTGAAGCCGATGGCATTGTCGACAAATACCTGGGTGATGGCATCCTGGCTTTCTTTGAAAACAGTACGGACAAAGTAACCAGCGCATCCGATGCCGTACGTTGTGCAATCGCCATGCAGCGCAAAGCCGCAGAACTCGATCAACTCTACCAGCAGCAGAATCGATTCCCCTTTGCTATTCGGGTGGGCATTGCCACCGGCTACGCCAAAGTGGGCAATATTGGACCGCGCAACAAGATTGATTACACCGTGATTGGCGGCGTCGTAAACCTTTCTTCCCGGCTGCAGTCATTTGGACAACCTGGAGACGTTGTTATTGATGAGGAAACGCTTTTCTTCGTCAAGGACGATTACCAGATCTCTGACCTGGGCGGACAACAGTTGAAAGGGTTCTCGAAGCCCGTCACCGTCTACACCGCGAGTGAAAAATCGGGCACCTGATTAAATCATGAATTCGGGGGCGGTAGCAAAAGGCGCGTCGTCAAGAAATCGTCTAAGTACGTTACATGTTATGCGGGCAACATCATTTTGATATTCCTCGTGAGAGAGACTTCCAGACCAAGCAATGGAGCCAGTGGAAAAAACAGCACCGCCGCTGGGTGTTTCAAAAAATACCATCTCGGCACGAATTATTTCTGCCTCTGTTCCACCCAGCCCGGGTGCCGGATCATTCATATCTTCCGGTGTCATCAGGTACAAATCAGTGTGGCGTTCTGAAGACGCGAGTACAAGTGTGTGTGGTGGCGTGCCTTGTGAGTGATCTGTGGCATCCAGTTCAAGGCCTGCGGCCCCGCCGCCCGAGAGGCCGTAG
>PBQI01000040.1 GCA_002725625.1 Rhodospirillaceae bacterium
TGATTTGCACTGATTGGCCGGTTTGCGCCAGACCGCTTCAAGGTGAGGACGGAAGTCTTACCATGTACGGCGCTGTCTATTTTCAACAGTGAATAATTCTTCACATCCAAACCAGCATAGTGATCAGCAACATCAAAAAATCCAAGCTGGCTCATATTTTGTCCCCATAATCTCAGCAGCGTCATATCGTGATTCTATCAGATCAATGAGGGGAGGGGGTAGAGGTGCCCATAACTATTCCAGCCCTTTGAGTTTTTTTCTAGGCAGGCTTGCCTTAATTTTAGCCCTGTAGGATGCTATTCCCATAGCTGACGACAAAAGGGCCAAAATTATGAAATGGTTACTCAAACATTATTGGAATTGGCGGTTCCTCGTCGTTTTATTGCTTTTGGGGTCTGTTTTCCTGTTACCGTCGCCTTCCGGTGCTACCGAACTCTCCGACAAAAAGAAGTTGCGACCGGGTGATATCTTCAAGGACTGCAAGATATGCCCTGAAATGATAGTTATTCCAGTCGGTAAATTCCGCATGGGATCAACCAACGGTAAAAAGCGGGAACAACCCATTACCGAAGTCGTGATTCCACGGCCTCTGGCCGTCAGCCGGTACGAAATTACTTTCGACGAGTGGGATGCCTGTCATGCCGATAGCGGCTGCACTAAAAAACCCTTTGACCGTGACTGGGGCCGAGGCAAACGTCCGGTTATGAATGTCACCCACGACGATGTCCGGGAATATATGGTCTGGATTAGCAAAAAAACCGGCTTTACCTATCGCCTGCCGTCAGAAGCCGAGTGGGAATATGCCGCTCGCGCCGGGTCTGATACTGAATACTGGTGGGGTGACAGAATGCAGCAAGGCGCCGCCAATTGCCGTGGTTGTGGAACGGAATGGTCGGGCGTCAAATCGGCCCCGGTGGGCTCTTTCAAAGCCAATCCTTGGGGGCTCTTTGATGTGCACGGTAATGTATTGGAACATGTGTTTGATTGCTGGAGCACGAACTTGAACGGTCTGCCGAAAGACGGGCTTCCCAAAATTACCAAGAAATGCGGCAGCCGCGTGGTCCGGGGTGGCGCCTGGTACTATTTCTCAAAAGTTTCACGCTCGGCATCGCGCGTACGCAACGATATTCGCATCTTCAGCTATTTCATCGGGTTTCGGGCGTTCCGCGAAATCGAGTGATCACACCGGCCATTTTTCCAGGGGCGTTCAATCTGGCGGCGCCATTTCGAAACCATCAAAAGAGTATGCCGGCGCCACCGCGCAGCCGACCAATGACCATTCACCAAGATTTTGGGCAGATTGCTAGGCATCTGCCGGCACGACGGTAAACGGTCTTTGGCCGTTGCCGAAATCGACGCCCAAAATATGTTCTCCAGCCTGACTGCCTTCCGCGCTGGCCGACAAGGCTAACGGTGCACCCGTGTAGTAGTGTCATATCTCCACCGCATTCACCCGGTGCCAGGTGGAAACTTCACCTTCCCACAGCAGGAAATAGATCCAAGTAACCGCGCCCTGGCCGTCGTCAATCGCTTGATCCCGATAGAATTTCTTGAAGAATCCGCCTTCGGGATGGGGTTCCAATCTGAACCGGTCGACAATGTCGTCCGCTGAATAGTTTATCACTTGATATCATCATCCCATCTTTTAACAAAATATCTTGACTCTTATTCTCACTCTTCCACAACTTCGATGATTAATCGACTGTCGATAAATTAACCAGTTGCTGAAAATCGGCGTGGGTGTGATAAGTTCTTTAAGCTATGTGGTTGGATGTCTTTGATTTAAGGGATTTCTATGCATCCCCCTTGGGCCGGGTCTCAAGGCGGATGATCGGGTGTCATTTACGTACCGTCTGGCCGGACGTTACGGGAATGAGCGTATTGGGCCTTGGCTTCGCAACGCCCTATCTAAACGCTTTTCGTCAGGAATCGAGCCGGATGATCGCCGCCATGCCTGCCTCTCAGGGGGTCCTCCACTGGCCTAACGACGGCCCCAGCGAAACCATGCTTTGCGGTGAGGCCGAACTGCCCTTGCCGGACTATTCGGTCGACCGGGTTATCATGATCCATGCCGTTGAATTCAGTGAACAAATCAGGCCCATGATGCGGGAAGTCTGGCGGGTTCTATCGGGCAGCGGACGTCTGATTGTCATCGTTCCCAACCGAAGCGGCATTTGGGCCCGTTTGGAGAGAACACCCTTCGGTTATGGCCGACCCTATTCTCAGTCCCAATTGACCCGTCTCTTGCAGGACTCGATGTTTACCCCGATCGCCTCCCGCGCCGCCTTGTTTGTGCCACCGGGAAAATCGCGCATGCTTATGTCATCGGCGCCAGCCTGGGAAAATATCGGTTCCCGCAGGTTTGGTGCCGTTGGCGGTGTCGTCTCTATAGAAGCCAACAAACAGATTTATGCTGCCACCCCGGGCCCGGAAGGTGCGCGCAGCAGACGGCACGTGATGATTACAAACGAGTAGATTGGTTTTTCTTGAGTAAAAAAACCGCCTGCTCACCCATCCAGTTGGTGAGAAATGGGCTGGAGCCGATACGCCGCGGCATGCCGAAGTGATTGAGCGCAATGCTGCGCTCCACCGTCACGCCGATCTCCCGGCACAGAGCAGCAAAATCTTTGATAGTGCAGAAATGGATATTGGGCGTGTCATACCAGCGGTACGGCATTGAATTGGTGCGGGGCATTTGGCCCGCGAACATCAACTGAGCCCGAACCCGCCAATAGGCGAAATTGGGAAAGGACACGATAGCGTGGCTGCCGATGCGTACGAGATTTCCCAACACTTCCCGCGGGGCCATTGTTGCTTGGAGAGTCTGGCTTAATATCACGTAGTCAAAGGCCTGATTGGGATAGTCGTTGAGATCCGTATCGGCGTCGCCCTGAATAACTGACAAACCAGCAGACACGCAGGCATTAACGCCCTCGGTGCTAAGCTCGATACCGCGCCCATCGACCTGTTTTTCATGCAGCAGGTGGTCCAACAATTCACCGTCACCACAGCCGATATCAAGCAGACGGCTGCCCGGCTCCACCATATCGGCGATCAACTGCAGATCGACGCGAATTGCCTTTCTTTGGCTTTCAGTCATCATCGTCCGACCCTCACATCAACGCTTGAGGCCATAACGGTCTGCGGCCCCTTCGATAAACCCGAATAGCACATTCCAGAATTCAGGTTCATCCAGCAAAAAGGAATCGTGACCGTTGTCGGATTCAATCTCAGCGAAACTGACATTGGCCGCCACGGCGTTGAGAGCGTGCACGATGCGCCGGTTTTCCGAGGTCGGGTACAGCCAGTCACTGGTGAAGGAAATCACGCAAAACCGCGTATCGGTACCACGGAAGGCCTCAGCCAGCTTGCCGCCGCCGTGACGTTCGGCCAGATCAAAATAATCCATCGCCCGCGTTATGTAGAGATAGGAGTTGGCATCGAAACGGTCGACAAAGGTGCTGCCCTGGTGACGCAGATAACTCTCCACCTGAAAATCGGCATCGAATCCGAAAGTGATGGCTTCACGGTCTTGCAGCTTCCTGCCAAATTTCCGGTGCAGCGAAGGCTCCGACAGATAGGTGATATGCGCCACCATGCGCGCGATGGCCAGCCCCCGGTGCGGGGAGCCGTCTGAATTTAGGTATTCACCGCCCTGCCATTCCGGGTCGGCCATGATCGCCTGGCGGCCAACCTCATTAAAAGCAATATTCTGCGCCGAATGATGGGCCGCCGTGGCAATCGGGACGGCAGCGAAAACCCGTTCAGGATAGGCCGAGGCCCATTCCAGCACCTGCATGCCGCCCATTGACCCGCCGATCACGCAGAACAGCCTGTCGATTTCCAGATGATCGAGCAACATGGCCTGCGCCCGCACCATATCCGAGATGGTGATCACGGGAAAATCCAACCCCCACGTCTTGCCCGTTTCCGGATTGATTTCCTTTGGTCCGATGGTGCCCATGCATCCGCCCAAAATGTTTGAACAGATAACGAAAAAACGTTTGGTATCAAGTAGTTTACCCGGCCCGATGACGGTTTCCCACCAGCCCGGCTTGCCGGTCACCGGATGGTTATCGGCGACAAATTGATCGCCGGTCAGAGCATGACACAACAGAACGGCGTTGGATCTGTCGTTATTCAGTTCCCCGTATGTCTGGTAAGCGACATTGAAATCGGAAAATTCCACACCGCAGTCCAGGCGCAACGGATCATCCCGGCCAAGTGTCACACATTCACCGGCGGCAATGTTTTTACAATCTACACCGCGCGAACTTTCCATCGATCCTTAGTAGTCCTCAATCGTGTTAAACCGAAGCTGCTGTCCAAAAAAAATCCCCGCCAAATTTAGTCGGGGCTTCTAACGCGCCGACCTTTTAGCTCTGTTTATTTAACGTGGGCGCAAGCCGGTCGTCCAAATCACCACGATGTTGAATAAAATAGTCCAGGAAAGACCGTCGTCAAGAGAAAACAAACCTTTAACAGACAATCTTTTCTTTGATTTTACGGCTCTGGCAGACTATCACTGTCGCCTTTCGTAACGCGCATTTGGTATTTTGGAACAATGGCCGAAGAAGAATTGGAAAAACTCCGCCGGGAAATCGACAGCATTGATGTAGAAATTCAGGATTTGCTGATCCGGCGCGCTGAAATCTGGAAGGAAGTACGGGACGTCAAAGGCAAAGCGAGCCTGAAACTGCGTCCCGGGCGTGAAGCTCAGATTATGCGCAATCTTATAGCCCGTCACCATGGTGTTTTCCCGAAGCCAGAACTGATCCGAATATGGCGTGAAATTTTCGGTGCTGCCCTCCGTGTCCAGGGCCCATTTTCCGCTGCCGTCTTCGCTGAAGGCGATACCCTGAACAACGGGCCGACTTATTGGGATTTGGCCCGCGCCCATTTCGGCGCCTACACACAGATGACCAAATTTACATCCGCCCGTCGGGTCATTGAAGCGGTTATCGAAGACGAATGCGCTATCGGCATTTTACCCCCACCCGCGCGCCAAGAAAATGACAAGCCGGATAGGGGCTCTTGGTGGCGTTATCTGGCTGTTAATAATAGCGCGTCGGGCACCAGTGGTCCGCCGCGAATTATTTCACGGTTACCTTTCGCTGCCCCGGCGTCCCCCGGCGGTGACAAATTGGGGGCCTTGGTTATCGCCAAATCCAACCCCGAAGAATCTGGCGATGACAGCACCTATCTGGCCTTNGATTTAAGTNAAAATATTGCCGCTNACAGCGTTCTGAAAATTTTGAGCACCCAGAACCTNCAGGGGAATATTATTGCGGTATGTCATGACGAACTGGCNCCGGAACGATGGATACAGCTGGTCGAAATTACCGGACATCTGCCTGCAAAAGATTCCAGGCTTGATAATTTGACTGGGGAATTTGATAAATGCCTCAACCAATGGATCGTCCTAGGCGGATATGCCAACCCTTTGAAGCCCGAGGAGCTTTTGTCTGACGACGCCTAGCTACAACGGGGAACCACCTGATATTTTTGTAAAGGAATAAAAGATGTCTGCTCCAAAACCGATCCCCTACCTTCTTGACGTCGCCCCCTATGTCGGCGGCGAATCCGGAATCGTGGGTGTGGACCGGGTAATAAAACTGGCTGCTAACGAAGGCGCCTTCGGACCCAGCGCCAAAACCATTGAAGCCATCACCAAGGCGGCAGGTGAATTCCACCGGTATCCCGACGGCGACTTCACCGCCCTTCGAACGGCTTTGGCCGAAAAGCACAATTTACCCATTGAAAACCTGATTTGCGGATCCGGTTCCGACGAGTTGATCAGTCTGTTGTGCCGCGCCTACGTCCAGCCGGGAGAGGAAATCCTGATCAGCGCCCACGGTTTCGCCATGTACCCCATTTACGGCAAAACGGTCGGTGCCTCTATCGTTGCCGCGCCGGAACAGAATATAACCACCGATGTGGACGCCTTATTGGAACGGGTAACGGACAAGACCAAGATCTGTTTCATCGCCGTTCCCAACAATCCGACGGGCACCTACATTCCGGCCTCTGAAATCAAACGCCTGCGCGAAAATTTGCGGGATGACATTCTGCTGGTTGTTGACATGGCCTATGCCGAATATGTCAACCTTGACGACTATTCGCCGGGCGCTGAGTTCGTCTCCGGCAGTGACAATGTGGTCATGCTCCGGACGTTCTCCAAGATGTTCGGTATGGGCGGCATGCGGCTCGGCTGGGGATACTGCCCGGAAGGCGTTATCGATGTGCTTAATCGCCTGCGCAGCCCGTTCAACGTATCCTATCCGTCCCAGGCCGCCGGTATTGCCGCGCTGCAGGATGATGAATTCGTGCAAATGTCCCGGGAGCACAATGACAAATGGCTGAACTGGACGACCGAGACGCTGCGCGATATGGGCATTACGGTTCCCGACAGCGTCTGCAATTTCATCCTGGCACGCTTCTCGGAAGAATGCGGCCGCAACGTCAATGCCGAAGCCGCCGATGAATTCCTCAAATCCAAAGGCATTATCGTCAGGCGCATGGGCGGCTATGGCCTGCCTGATGCCCTCCGTATCACCATTGGGCTGGAAGACGAAATGCATGCCGTTGCCGACGCCCTGAACGAGTTTATGAGAGATTAGATGTCCGACTCATCAGAAAAACCTCGTTTTGACCGTATCTCATTGATCGGTATCGGCCTTATTGGGTCCTCCATTGCGCGCATGATTAAGCGCGAAGGATTGGCCGGTCATGTAGCCGTTTCCGCCCGCAGCCAGGAAAGTCTCGATACCTCATTGGAACTTGGGTTTGCTGACAGCGTGACGCTGGATCAGGAGGAAGCCGTCAGGGATGCAGACCTGGTTATTATCTGTTCACCGATCAGCACTTACAATTCGGTGATTGAGGCGATTGCGCCCGGCTTGAAGAAGGGCGCCATCGTTAGCGACGTCGGTTCCGTGAAACAGGCAGTGATGAGAGATCTCGAACCACATATTCCCGACGGCGTTCATCTGGTGCCGGCCCATCCGGTGTCCGGTACCGAACATTCCGGTCCCGAAGCGGGCTTCGCCGAATTGTTTGAAGACCGCTGGTGTATTTTGACGCCACCACCGGGAACCGATGAAAAATCGGTCGAAGCCGTCGCCGGTTTCTGGCGCACCGCCGGTTCCAACGTGGAAATCATGGAACCCAATCACCATGATCTGGTCATGGCCATGACATCGCACCTGCCCCACCTCATATCTTATACCATCGTGGGTACGGCGTCCGATCTGGAACAGTCCCTCAGGAATGAAGTAGTCAAGTTTTCGGCCGGTGGTTTCAGGGACTTCACCCGTATCGCCGCCTCGGACCCGACCATGTGGCGGGATGTGTTTCTCAACAACCGGGAAGCCGTATTGGAGATGCTGCAACGCTTCAGTGAGGATCTGACGGCCCTGCAGCGAGCCATCCGCTGGGGTGAATCGGATACTCTGTTCGATCTCTTCACCCGAACCCGCGAAATCCGCCGCAAGGTCATCGACGCCAAACAGGCTTAGCCATTAGCGTAGGATTTTGAATTGTTCCCGCCTAGCAGGGGCAAGGCCCAGCGCTGGCCAGTCGATAGGCGGTATTTTCATCATCGAAACCAGCCCGGCCTGCAGTTGACTGTTCTGGACAGACAGCGGCAGGCTGATGGTTGGTTGTCCACCGCCGGGGGACCTTTTGGACAGCGCCCCGAGCACCATTTTGGCCATAGCGGCATCGCTGGACCTGATCAGTCGCGCGCCACGCAAGGCATCAATGGTGGCGAAAAAACCTTTGATCTTGGCGGTAATCGCCCCCATGGGCTGCATAGCCTCATCCAGAGCCAAGGTACCATTGGCCCGCATATAGAGGGGACCGTATTTAATTTCCAGTATATCGAATTCAACTGTGCCGCCATCATCGCGCCACTGCTGCAAATCCTCTAACGTCTTCAACTCCGGAACCGAACCGATAATTTTAAGTTCCATTACCAGTTGGCTAATACGGTGGCCCAAAGGAAGATTCATGTATTTTGGTATGCGAACATCGGCGAACATGGCTTCCGCGGCAAAGGACGGTGATTTTTCTTTGTCCTTTAGCGAGACATCTGAGTCCGTATCTTTTCCCGATGACAGGTGGCGCACGTTTATCACCGCGGACTTGGTGGCTATTTTTGCCCTAGTTCGCCCGTCCGTCAGATCCAGACCTTCAATATTAAGCGTCGCCTCCCGGGGTAATCCATCGCTACCTAATACAGCGTGAATTATCATTTTTTTGGCACTTCCGGTATAATTTCGCCGGCCGGTTTCTGATGCCAAGGAAAATTGATGATTGCCGGAAAGATCAATTTTAAATTTGGCAAAGTTCCACGGCGTCATTGCTGCCACCGCTGTTGTCGCGGACCAGTTCCATCTGTCACCGCTAGTATCTGACGTCAATTCAGCCGTACGCATTTTCGGCTGCCGTAGCCGAACCCGGAAATCACCAGGAAACCCGCTTATTTCAATTTTTTTGTAGGAAGCGTGTATACCCTGCTTGGCACGCTCGTTGACCCAATTACTCACCCCTGTCTTGAGATTGGTGGCGATGTAAAACCAATAGACCGTATAAAGCACCATCGCCATAGCCGCACCCACTCCTAAAAACAGGCCGTTGCGCAACACCCGAAAATAGGTTGGCGGGCGGCAAGTCAGGGGCGCATGGAGTCCTTCATTCTCTCGATTTAGCTTTTTTTTCGTTTGCGCCATTAATTGGGGATTCCTCGATTTTTGTTTGCCTTTTTCTACTCGCCTTTATAGTAGATTGGGCAACCGGGTGCGAGACGGATATCTCGCAACCGCAAAATAAATAATATTAAAGAATAATATTATGGCTGATTTTTGCAATTCCCCCAAAATTACAGACGGCGCTAAGTCGGCCCAATCATCGGGCAGCATGCGCGATATATGGATTGCCGCCATGCCCACGACCTTTGTTTTTTTATGGAGTTCCGGTTTCATCGGGGCCAAATACGGTTTGCCTTATGTGGAGCCGTTCACCTTTCTCGGCATCCGGTTCGTTACCGTGGCGGCCTTAATGCTGCTGATATGTTTTATTACCCGCGCCCCCTGGCCCAAAGACCGGATTGCCTTTTTGCATGTGGCCGTTTGCGGCCTGTTGGTTCAGGCAACCTATCTAGGCGGCGTCTTTACATCTATCCACCACGGACTGCCGACAGGCATATCGGCGTTAATACCAGGGCTGCAACCGATACTGACCGCGTTCTTTGCCCGTTACGTCCTCAATGAAATCCTGGCCCCCCGCCAATGGTTAGGCGTGGTGCTGGGTTTCCTAGGCGTGGTTTTAGTGGTGGCCAACAAGCTGAGCCTGTCGGGTGATCTGATTGCCAGCATACTACTGGCGGGCGTTTCTTTGATCGGCATCACCGCCGGCACGCTCTACCAGAAAAAGTACGGCGGCGAGATGGACCTGCGTTCAGGATCGGTTATTCAGTTTGGCGCCTCTGCCGTTGTCATGTGGGCATTCGCCTTCACCTTTGAAAGCCGGGAGATTCAATGGACGGGTGAATTTATCTTCGCCATGTTCTGGTTGGTGTTTGTTATGTCCATCGGCGCGATTTCCCTGCTCATGCTGCTGATTCGTAAAGGTGCTGTAGCAAAGGTCGCTAGTCTTTTTTATTTGGTGCCGCCCGTGACGGCCATTATGGGTTTTTTGATGTTCGGTGAGACACTGGGCTTTACCGAACTCGCCGGTTTCGCCGTCACGGTAGTAGGAGTCGCCTTGGTGACCCGCGGATAGACGAGGAAGGAACTCATGTCTGGAAACGACGTCTGGGTTTTCGGTTACGCCTCCTTAATGTGGCGGCCTGGATTTGACCATCTAGACATCGTACCGGCCAGGCTGTTCGGATATCACCGAGCGCTCTGCGTTTACTCTTTTTTGTATCGGGGAACGCCGGATAATCCGGGACTGGTGGCTGGGCTGTTGCCGGGCGGCTCTTGTCAGGGCAAAGCGATCAGAGTAGCCGGGAACAACTGGGATGCTGTCCGCAGCTATCTCCACGAACGCGAAATGATCTATAACGTTTATATCCCGAAGTGGATGAAAGCCCGGGTTAAAGGGCGCATGACACCAGTGTATGGATTTATCGCCAACCCGAATCACGAGCAATATGCCGGATATTTATCGGAGGATGAAACAGCCCGACTGATCGCCACCGGCAACGGCCAGCAGGGCAGCGGCTTGGAATACGTGGAAAATACCGTAAATCATTTGCTGGAATTAGGTATCGACGACCGTGGCTTACGTCGGATCCACCAGTTGGCAACGACAACGAAATTACCGTGATCCGTTGGCTATCCGGGACAGTAAATCAATCAATTGATTTTTTTCTTCTTCGCTAAAATCGTCGCTGAGGCGTTGCTCATGCTGGTCAATCAACGGCCCTAAATCCTGATGCAGCTTTGCCCCCTTGTCACTGAGCACCAGTGCATAAGAACGGCGGTCATTGGGCGACGGCCTGCGCTCAACCAGTCCACGGTTTTCGAGAGCATCGATGACCGCCACCATAGTCGAACGCTCAATACCGACGGCGCGGGCAAGCGCCGATTGAGTCAAACCTGGGTTCGAATTGATTATGGCGATTACACCGAATTGACCGGGCGTAATCTGGACATCCGCCATAGCTTTGACAAAATCATTAAACATAACGATCTGCGCCCGGCGCAAATGGTATCCTAAAAGATCCGGCAAAACTCCGAAGTCAATATCGGCAGCATTTTTGTCCGAATGCTGACGGGCTGTAGATTTATCGTTCACTGGTAAATATCAATTCTACTTATCTTATTGTCTTCCCTTATGGGGTGCACAATAGGTGCAACACCTTCATATGTCTATAATCGCCTGCGCCGCCTGTTCTCTCAGGGCGTGACGCTGCAATTTTCCCGTCGCCGTGGTCGGCATGCTGTCAACATGAATGATTCGACGGGGGCATTTGTATATAGATAGCTGGGCCACCAGCGAATCCTGAACCTCTTTTTCCAAAGCCACCCTGGCATCTTTGGCTTCCTGGGTCACCATGAACATCACCAGCCTGATCAGACCATCCTCATTGGCCACGCCGACAACAGCGGCTTCGAAAACTTTTTCATGGCGCAGAACGTGGTCTTCAATCTCGGTGGGACTTACCCATTGGCCGGAAATTTTGAGCATATCGTCCGCTCGACCCTGATATTCGTACCAACCGTCGGCATCGAAGGTGAAAGAATCGTTGGTGCAGTACCAGCCATCCTGAAAGACCTCCGACGATTTTTCCGGCAATTTCCAGTAGCTGTCGGCGATGGATTCCATGCGCGTCCAAAGCACGCCTGGCGTATCGGGTTCGGTGACAATCTCACCATCCTGACCGATAAGCTTAACCTCCGTTCCCGGGGTAATTTTACCACAAGTCCCCGCTTTTACCGCACCGGGCCCATTGGAAAGGAAAAGGTTGACTGTTTCCGTTGCACCGATCCCCTCATAGATCGGCTGACCGGTTGCGTCCCGCCATTCGTCGAACAACGCTTCAGGTAGTTTTTCGCCGGCGGATATATAATAACGCACCTGCTGAAAAGATTCGTTTGAAGCAACACCGTTGCGCACCAAATTTCGGTAGAAAGTCGGCACACTGAGCAAAACAGTGGGGCGGTATTTGTCGACGACTTCAGCAACAACCTCGGCATCTGGCCAGTCGGGAAATAGCACCACGGAAGCGCCGACGCTCAACGCCGCATGGTAACAATGACCCAGGGAATAGGCAAAAAAAAGCTTGGAGGTGCCGTAGACCCGGTCGCCCGGTCCGATGCCAAAGAATTCACCGAACAGGTAATTGACGCCCCGGATCATCTTGTGGACGTGAACGACTCCCTTAGGTGATCCGGTGGTACCCGATGAATAGCTCCAAAATGCCGGATCTTCCGGTTTCATCGCTGCCGGTTCCAGGTCATCTGAGGTATCCGCCAGGAGATCCGGCAGGTGGTCGTAGGCAGGAAGCTTCTCGTCGGCAGTGATGACCTTTAGAGGTTGGTCCAGGCTATCGGCTATATCCTCATAAATTCCGATGAATATTTCATCGAGGATCAGTACCGAGGCTTCGCTGTCCTCAATGGTGTATTTCAAATCGGCACTGCTGAGGCGTAAATTGAGCGCCACCGCCACGGCACCTATTTTCATCGTTCCTAAATGAGCATAAAGAAAATTGGGTGAATCCTTAATCATCAACAGGACCCGGTCGCCTCGATCGAGCCCAAGCTCCAGCATGGCGTTACCCGTTTGGTTAACACGTTGAACCAGTTCGCTATAGGTGACGGTTCCATCACCAAAATAGATCGCTATGTCATTCGCCTGGCCGCGCGCCAAGGAGGGGCCGAGGATAGCTTCGGCCATATTGACGGTACCTCCGATGGTACCGATCACTGAGTTCATATTGAATTCCCCCCTTTGAAATTCAACCAATGCCCATAAACAATAGCCAAGCCGACTAGGCCCGACCCGCTCATGCTCTGACGGCTTTATTGTTGGGCTGCCGAACGTTTTAGTCAAGTATTTGGTCTTGGAATCCTATGAAAATTCGACATTATGAAGACTGATTTCGGTACCAATTTAGAGAAAGTGTCTAATTTTAAAATGAATACTGGCGTATTTTGGAGCATTCTAATCTGCAGTCTACTTGTCGCTTCAGCCTGCAGCAGCGCCAATCCCTGGCGCCATTCGACTCTGCCTGCGGAACAATGGCAGGCGGACAGATCGGCCTGCAAGAAAAAAGCAAATCGCCAGTACAATCGGACCTATGGCCGCACGGATCCATTCACCGAGGACAGCCGCGATTCCTATCAGCGGCAAATGTCAAATTATGACGGGCGAAAGAAGCTCGATCGACTGGTCGCGTTTTGCATGCATAGCCGCGGGTACGTTCGCGTCAAGTAGTGTTGCGGCCGAAAACAACAACGGCGGCCCATTGGCCGCCATCGTCGTGTCATAACCGGAAATTCAGAATTTTGTCGATTTTCCTAACGTTCTATCACTTTAGGGAGCGGTCGGTCGGCGATAGCGCCGTACGCCGTTGATGTTAAATTTAATAAGCAGGCTCGAAGCCCAAAATAATTTAGAACTGATTGTGACGGAAGTGTCAGACCTTTCCCGACGCGCTGCGTCCCGAAGGGCTTCATCAAATTCTTTAAAATCAGTATGCATACCTCTCGTCTACAAAAATAACGGCTGGCTTTCAAGCCCACCGCTCACTTAACGGAACAAAGAAATAGGCCTATCTTGCGTTGCGGAAAGGTGTCATTTCGGCACTCCAGTATTGCAGAATTTGCATAGCTACAAAAAATGAAAAATACTGTCTGAAATCAAGGGTTTTCATTTTCAACGCTGATGACTTCGGATAGGTTTTCCTAATCTATACACGATGAAATTCGAGGCTATTAAATCAGCCATGAGCCGCCGCACGAAATTTAATGGCGAAAAGAACCGGAACAAGAACAAAAGCCGTTCCAAAAAATCCGGTCATAACGCTGCGCGAACCATCGATCCTGAAATCGATTCTGCGATCGATTTTATCAGGGCGGGCCAATTGCCGCAGGCGGAGGCACTATGTGAGAAAATTCTGGCGCGCAACCCCCTGGATGCCGACGCCACGGACCTGCTTGGCGTGATCGCCTACCAGTTGGGAAATCTCAAACTCAGCCTGGAACTGATTACCAACGCCATCGCCATCAATGGAGAGATAGCCGACTTTCACAGCCATCTCGGTATTACGCTGAAAGCATTGGGCCGGTTGGATGATGCGCTGCAGTCTTATGAAAAAGCCCGTGACCTAGAACCTCGTTCCGTTGAACCTGTCTACAATATGGCCATCCTGCTACGCCAGAAAGGTGACCTCAAGGCCGCCCTTGAGCTAAACCAACAGGCCGTCAAATTGGACCCGGGCAATTCTCAGGCATCCAATAACCTAGGTGTAAACTATCAGGAACTGGGGCAATTTGAAGAAGCTTCCAAGGCGTACAAGCGCGCCATTCGGCTTGATCCTAACCATGCCAGCGCTCATGGCAATCTCGCAACCTCCCTAGCCGAATCGGACCAGATTGACGAAGCCCTGACCATCTGCCGGAAGGCTGGGAAAAAGTGGCCGCAGAACGTGGATATTTTGAACGCCAAGGCCAATGCGCTTATGCGGCTCAACCGCCTTGAAGAAGCTCTGGAGGCGGCCGAAAAGACGCTGGCGGCCAATCCGGATTACACCCAGGCCCATTACGGCAAAGCGATGATTTTGCTGGCCATGGGTAAATTCGTGGAAGGCTGGCCGGAGTATGAATGGAGGACCCGGCGCGCCGGCTTTTGGCCGAAACGTCAATACTCCCAACCGGTCTGGCAGGGTGAAAACCTTATCGGCAAAACTCTGCTGGTACATTGGGAACAGGGTTTCGGTGACATTATCCAGTTTGCCAGATTTTTTGACCCACTGGCGGAGGCCATTCGCACTGACGAGAAACACAAAAACGCCCGCGTCATTTTCGACTGCCCGGGCAAACTGATCGCCCTGTTCGAAGGCGCTTTTGGATTTGACGAAATAGGCGATTTCGG
>PBQI01000041.1 GCA_002725625.1 Rhodospirillaceae bacterium
AGGTGGGCAGCACCAGCCTTAAGTTGGGTGCCGGTTATGTTGTTAACCAAGGCGCTGCCGCTAACTCAACTAAGCAGTGGAATATTTCTGGTAAAGTCGGTTTTGGCGGCTGGGAAGTTGGTGCCGCCTATCGAGAAAGGGACGACACCGATACCACCAGCGCTGAAGCCGTTCAGAATGGCAATGCGAATACCGTTTACCAGACCGGTATAACCTATGCTTCCGGTCCCTTTAAACTCGGCTTGAGCTATATGGGCGCCGATAGCCCGCAGACCGCGGCGGTTCCCGGGTCCGATACCCTGTCCAGCATATCGTTAGGTGGTCAGTACAACGTAGGTCCAGGTGTCGATTTAAAAGGTTCGATCATTCGTGTCGCCTGGGAAGACGAGTTAACCAACGATGCCAACAACAACGATGGTTGGGCGGTTGTAGGTGGCATCAGCGTGGGCTTCTAATTTAGAAGACATGCTGATACAGAATTTGGGGAGCGGTTTTGCCGCTCCCCTTTTTCATGCCGGAAATTCATGCCGGAAAAAATTTAAATTAAATCAGGGCTGCTTTTATAACTAAACGGCGTAGGAGACACACTCCTTGCAAATGGACTGGCCGACATTGCCGGTAAGATGCTGCTGTCTCAGATTCTGAAAGCCCTTACTGGTCCAGGCCTCCATAAAAGAAACATCGTTAAGGTTGCCCATGCGGAACCGGCCGTCATGGTCGAAACAACAAGCTGACAAGTGGCCGTCAAAGGAAACCCGTGCTTCGGTGAACAATGACCAACACGGTACGGCCGGCCTCATTTTTTCGGCCCGTCCCGGATTTCCGCCTTTGATAGCCCAACCGCGGCCCTTTTCATCGACGCTCACGAGATTGGCCTGTGAATACAGCGGCAGGGTATAAATTTCATCAAGATAGGGCTCAAGCTCAGCAGCCCTTTGTTTCATTCGCTCGCCCTGAAGGCCGTCATAATCAATGTAAGACCCATACAGGCCGCACTCGTAGCTGCCTTCATCCCGTATGGTCTGGGTTGATTTCACATTTTCGATCATTTTGTGAAACAGGGCGCCGTTGACTTTAGCAATATCGGTGAACTGCTCTTCATCGGCATAATTGAGCGAAAACTTCAAACTATCCAATCCTGCTTCCATACAGGCTTTGACCTTTTCCGGCGTGCACAACGACCCGTTGGTCGTCAGAAACACATATTCAAAACCTTCCTTTTTGGCGACTTTTATGGCGTCCGGCAGCCATGGCAGGATGAAACTCTCCCCCAAATAAAACATACCGACTTCTTCGACGCCGGATGATTTGAGATCCTTGAGAAGCTTTAAATAAAACTCCCAATCCATATCCCGCTTGTCACGAAGTTTGTATCCGGTAGCGCAGAAGGAACAATTGAAATTGCAGCGCGCCGTCAGCTCTATTTTGACGCTGCGGGGACAGGGCGGTGCCGGCACACGGTATTCATCTTTAATACCCGTTATGGCGTCGACGCGTTCAGTTATTTTCCCGATAGCCATATTAAAAAACCAAATTGCCGTGTTAATGGGATTAATAATATTGATCATCATGATGATAATTGGTTTATATGTCGTGAACATCCGGCAGCTATTAGGGTTGAGCGCACGTCATTGCCGGCGTGGCATGATTTTGAGGTCGACAATAATTACGCTTTCAGGAGCATGTATCTGTTCTGGTGTATAAAGAAGTAAAGTAACCGGCCTTATTCCTCTAACTTCAGACAGCATAAAAACCCGGAGATCAACAGTTCCCCCTCTTTACGGGGGATGATATCCTCTATGCTTTCAACAGTCATATTCCACCGCTCCGAACAAGAGACCAGATAGTTTCGGCTATGCGCGTACCGTCCAGACCGCTGGATGCTGTAACCGTCATCCTCCTTGTCTTCCGTTAATTTTTCAACAGTAAAAACAAATCGTCTGTTAATGCCAAGCCGCTTACGAACCGCTTGGAAAATGGGATCGAGATCACCAAAATATACAAACACATCACCGGCAACGATCAGATCATAGTGCGCTGCTCCCAAATCGCCGGATTGCAAGAATTCGACGATGTCGCCAGTTGCCGTATGGCTGAAAATATTTTTGACATTGGCTTGCTCAATCATCTTGGCCGACAAATCGACGCCGTGTATTTCGTTGCATAAGTCTCTGATAGCCGCTCCGACCAGTCCGGTACCGCATCCTAGGTCCAAGACAGTATCATAGGCGATGCCGGCGTTTAGGGTATCCAGCTTCCGGCGGATAAGGTCGGGTACCGTGTAGTCGAGATCGTTCAGCAGGCATTGGTCGAAGGTTTCCGCATAATCATCGAACAATTCTTCCACATAGTCCTTAGGTGCTGCCGGGGAAGTTTCACCGATCAGCGCCGCCAGCAAGTGGCGGGCGACACCGTGATCCGGATCCCGGCGCAAACAGTCTTCATACCCCACCCTTGCTTCGGCTACCTTACCCGCCATATCGTATGAGAATGCCATTTCCCAATGACCGTAAAACTGTTCCGGATCAATACGCTGGGCCTCTCGGTAGTACGCGGCCGCTTTGTCGTATTCCTCTTTGAACCGCAGCACCTCCGCCATACCAAACAAGGCGGTAAAATCCTTGGGTGCGATAGCTAGGCCTTGTCTGAAATAATCCACCGAGGAGTTATACTCCTCCTCCGCCATGGCCTCCTCGCCCAATTTGACGAATTCTACAACGCCTTTGCTCATGAAGTTTTGACCATTGAGTTGTGCTGGTTAAATTCCGCGGCGACGTCGCCCACCCCGGCTATACCGATCGCCCCAGTATTACTAAGGCGCCGGGCATTTTTCTCGGATAAGCCACCCATGGCATAAACGGGTATGGGAACAGCGCGTGCCCAGGAGGCGAAACGCAATATGCCAATTGCGGTTCGTTCCGGGTGGCTTTTGGTCAAATTCACCGGCGACAACAAGGCAGCATCGGCGCCGATATCTGCCGCCCTAAAAAGGGCCCCCGGGTTATGGGCAGCGGCGGTGAGAATTTTGCCGCGCCGGTGGCGCCATGTCAGGGCTTTCGGCGGTGGATTTTGCACCAAGAACTCCGGTAAATGAAGTCCGTCTGCATTAACCGCAAAGGCTAACTCCGGATCACCGGCTAGAAGCAAGGCCAGGTTTTGCCGCCGACAGAGCGCGGCGGTTTTACGCGCCAGTTCAGCCCGGTGGGGCACCCCATAGTGGCGTAGCAGGACGCCTGTACCCCTTGGCAGCGTTTCAATCACGGACAAGGGGTCAGCAAGCCGGGCCTCATCGGTTACGAGAATGACGGCGGGCAGTAACGAGGGCGCGCTGGACGCGAAATTGAGCCTTCGGGCTATCGATGATATGGTCACTTTCTTTAACCGATTATAATTGCAAGTATTTCCGACGCGTCTGTATGTGATTTACCAAATTTTTTTTCAGGAAAACCACTAATGGTGAATATCGCTAATAATCTCGAAACGGTCAAAGCCTCAATAGAAAAAGCCGCCTTGGCAGCTGGCCGCAAACCTGATGCTGTTCGTCTCGTTGCCGTCACTAAAACCCATCCGCCGGAATTCATTGAAGAGGCAATTGCCGCCGGTCATCTTCTGTACGGTGAAAACCGGGTGCAGGAATCGGAATCGAAATGGCCTCTACTGAAGGAAAAATATGTGAATGTCCGCCTGCACCTGATCGGCCCCCTTCAAAGTAATAAAGCGGCCTCTGCGGTCCGGTTGTTTGACGTGATCGAAACCGTCGACCGCCAGAAACTGGCGCGTGCATTGGCCCGGCACATGGATGAAATCGGCCGTCGCCCCGGCTGTTTTATTCAGGTCAATACCGGCGCCGAGCCGCAAAAAGCGGGTATTCTGCCCGACCAGGCTGATGATTTTATTCGCCAATGCCACGATGACTTTCAACTTCCTGTTCGCGGCCTCATGTGCATCCCGCCGGTCGATGAGGAGCCTTCACTGCATTTTGCATTACTGCGCGAATTAGCTGAGCGCAATGGTGTAGAGGAACTCAGTATGGGCATGAGCGCTGATTTTGAAATAGCGGTACAATTCGGGGCGACTTTAGTACGGGTGGGAACGGCAGTTTTTGGTACCCGTGGAGACTATCACAAGAAAGACAATCACCATCAGCCTGGTTGAATATCGATCAAACTGTCTTTGTCCAAATGATTTACGATCACCATTAGATCTTCCAATACTAGGGCAATGCACCCCTCCGTCGGTTTAAAACTTGGCTGGGCGACGTGCATGAATATGGCGCTTCCTTTTCCAGACCGCACTGGATTGTCGTTATAGGCCATGACAATAATAACATCATAGATCCGGTCCTCCCGCCAAAGCTCCTCGCAATGCGCTGGGTGAGGCAGATGGACAAAACGATTGTAGTCCGGATGATCCGGCGTGTCGCACCAACCGTCATCCTTGTCTAATGGATATACAGGCAGACCACTTAGAGGCTTCTCAAGCCGGTCCGACCGGTACAGGATGTTCCGCAAAGGATAAACGCCGGCCGGCGTGGCGCCGTCGCCTTCGGTCTTGATCGCGGTGGCGCCGTTCCGGCCTATGGCGCAGTCAAAGATGCCGCCCGGCGTTTGTATAACGCCGCGCGAAAGATCGCGGGGTGATACGACAAACCGGTTGCCGCCTGTTTGGTTCAATAAGATCTCCTCAAGCAGAACTAATGAACGACGGGCAGCTCTTTATTTTTACCCGCCTCAATGTTTGCGGCGCCACCGTATTTATTCATTGCCTGGAGCATCGCCTGATACTCCCAGCCGTCGTTCCTATCTTGCGATATCGCCAGGGCCTTCTTATACGCCAGACGGGCCTGGTGTTTTTCAGCGTCGAATGGCTTCACCGCTTTGTTTACCGCAACGGGACCAATATTTGAAATTGTTTCCGTTGCGGTATATTTGGGTATCAGAGAAGTTGGGCGTCCAGTCGCCTGAGATTCAAGCGTCGTCGTCGTCCGGTTGATGTGCGCTAACAGTCCTAAATCCGGCGCTGTCCGAAGCGGCGTTTTGGGTTGTGGAATAGGAGATTGGTCGGCGGAACGGAAATTTTTAGGCGCGTAGGCCGTGATGCGTTCGGCAAAAGTATCTTTGGCNATCGGAATAGCTGCCATACCGGCCNAACCGGCAACAGCGGCGCTTTCCTGGGCGATCAATGCCAGGGGCGCCCGATTGTCGTTTAATTGGGTAGCCCGGGGGGCAGTATATTGTCTTATTGCCGCCGCCTCCATGGGTTCGGACGGTTTAGTCGGTTCGCTATTTGGACCCGGCGCCGCCTCGTTATTCTGCAGCAGGGCTATGGCATGTTCACCTAAGTCTTTGCCGGTGCTGTGGGCAATAACGACATCGAAGGTGGAAGAGGCCACTCCCAAAGGCCCGCCAAAGAGGGCGCCGCCGGCAATTTTGGCTCCGTGATCAATCTCATCGCCGGTGATCGAGCGATAGATTGTTGAAATGACCGGAATGTGTTGCAAGGGATTAATGATGTCGACGAGATCCCAAAATGAAAACCCATCCTTGCCGAAAAGGTCAAAAGAATCGGACTTTTTAACGTTATTTGACGAATTCTCGTCTACTGCCTGGTGTTGCGGCAAGTAGGCGATTTGCTTACCGGCGACGCCAACCTGGGGGGTATTAAACTGCATATTCAATATTTCCCATTCTATCTATTATATTTTTATTGGGAATTATCCCAAAATTATGAATTCGAACACCTTTGCTCAATCAGGGATCTGCAATTCGGATGCCAAAGAATATGTAATAGAATCAAGGATGTTTAGGCGGATCTATGGAAAAAGGTGCTGAAGAGGTAATTATTGCCTGGTAAAAATGGACATGTTGCAAATATTTTTGACCCCGTTAGATGGTGCCAAACCAATTTCCTGCTTTAAAGTGAAGCTTGTAAAACCAAGTTGCAACCCGCTTTAAGATATAATTATAGTCAGATTTAATAAGTTTAATGGTAAAACGAAAAAATCGAATAATATTATAGATATTTGGAGACTAAAATGACTGCTGGCAGACGCGTACTCGTTGTAGATGATGACGAAGATCTTCGGCAAATGCTGTCTGAGCAGCTTCAAATCCACGAGGAGTTTGTTACCGATGTGGCCAGCTCAGGCAGTGAGGCTATTGAGACCGCCCAAAATAAATATTTTGATATTATTCTGCTTGATGTAGGCCTGCCCGATATGGATGGTCGCGAAGTCTGCCGGGTGATGCGCCGCAATGGCGTAAAATCACCGATAATTATGTTGACCGGCGCCGATACCGACGCTGATACCATTCTCGGTCTGGATGCCGGTGCAAACGATTACGTTACGAAACCGTTTCGCATTGGCATTCTGATGGCCCGCTTGCGGGCCCACGTCAGAGAACACGAACAAAGCGAGCATGCCGTATTCACCATTGGGCCTTACAGTTTTCGGCCGGCGGCAAAACTTTTGCTCGACATAGAAACAAAGAAGAAAATCCGCTTAACCGACAAGGAAACGGCGATCGTCAAGTTTCTCTACCTGGCCGGGGAGCGGGTTGTCAGCCGTGATGTGCTGCTTGGAGAGGTTTGGGGGTACAATGCCAGTGTTAACACGCACACCTTGGAAACCCACGTCTATCGCCTGCGTCAAAAAATTGAATGCGACCCGTCGAATGCAGAGCTGTTGGTAACGGAACCGAATGGTTACCGTCTGGTTCCCTAGGACCCAGGAAAATTAAATCTGGAAACATATTATTTTTCTAACCGGAATAAAGAGTGTCAATAATGATGGCATAACTATTTATTGCTTTGCGGCATATATTGTGGGACGTCGCTGCGCGGACCGCTTTGCCCGGTCGCGTACGGACCAATATTCAGGTTCACCAGAAGGACAGTGCAAAGCTAATCTGAAGTAGTTCCGACCTTATCTGACACCGCTTCTTGGAAAGGGAGAGGGTTACCGGTTTTGATAGCAGTGCAATCCGTAACCATCAAACCCTTAAGGAGGCAACCCTCATGTTGCAAAGTAACCAGAAAATCATTCATCATAAAGTTGGCCTTCTAAATCTGGCCGAGGAACTTGGTAATCTCTCAAAGGCCTGTCAGATTATGGGCTTATCGCGAGGCACGTTTTATCGCTATCGCGATGCTGTGGAGGTTGCTGCCGACTGGCGCGAAGACCGGACGCATCGTTTTTGGTATTATCGGCGACTGCGTGAATTTATCAGCAAAACTGGAAAAACACACCAAGGCTAAAAAAGTGCGCGCCTTGGCAGCGGCCGAAGTTCTCAGAACGGCAAGGGCGCAAAATTATAGTCCGCCTCGAAACCTTCCCCTTCTAAGCAATCGATCCGTCGAAGGCGTCGCCCACCCGGTGGACCTCGTCGTACGGTCTGAATAATACTGACCCAAATCAGGCGTCGACACGCCCGTGATTTTGCGGGTGCTATTGACCCCTGGATAGACTAGATAAAGGACTAACC
>PBQI01000042.1 GCA_002725625.1 Rhodospirillaceae bacterium
CGTTCCTGTTGTCCTGCCTTCAAAGACGCCCGAGAGAATACGGACTTGATCAGCTTCCTGGCGCTGGGTGGTGAAGCGCGATTGTCCGGGCCGGCGCTTGTCCAGCCAGAATTGAATATCGTCTTCGTTCAAGGGAATATTGGGCGGTGTTCCGTCAACGATGCAGCCGATGGCCAGCCCATGGCTCTCACCAAAGGTGGTAAAGCGAAAAAGGTGCCCGAAGCTATTTCCAGACATAGCTCAGGCGTTCTTCTGGTGAAGTTTGCTCAGGCAGCGCTGTCATTTTTGTTAACCGTGATATCCGGTGCGTCGACTGCCTTCATGCCGACAATGTTGTAGCCGCAATCCACATGATGGGTTTCACCGGTGACTCCGGAGGACAAATCGCTCAACAGATACATACCGGAACCGCCGACGTCATTGCCCGAGACATTGCGCCTGAGCGGTGAATTATACTCGTTCCATTTCAGGATGTAGCGGAAGTCGCCGATGCCAGACGCAGCAAGGGTTTTCATCGGACCCGCCGATAGGGAATTCACCCGGATATTCTGCCCTCCTAAATCTTCGGCCAGGTAGCGGACACTGGCCTCGAGGGCCGCTTTGGCCACACCCATGACATTGTAGTGCGGCATCACCCGTTCAGAACCCGCATAAGTCAAGGTGAGCAGCGAACCGCCGTCGGGCATCATTTCCTGGGCCCGCTGGCAAATAGCAGTGAAGGAATAACAGGATATCTGCATGGTTTGAGCAAAATTATCCGCCGTCGTATCGACATATTTACCCTTCAACTCATCCTTGTCGGAATAAGCTATGGCATGGAGAACGAAATCCAATTTGCCCCATTGGTCTTTGATTTCCGCGAATACGGCGTCAACGCTGGCGTCGTCGGTAACGTCACACAGCAGGACGATTTCTGAACCAACGGATTCAGCGAGCGGCGTTACACGCTTCAAAAGCGCATCACCTTGATAAGTGAATGCTAGCTCGGCACCTTGGCCATGGGCGGCTTTAGCAATGCTCCAGGCAATCGATCGCTCATTGGCAACGCCCATAATCAATCCTTTTTTGCCTGCCATCAGACCCGCAGATTGGTTCATATTGTCCTCTTAAATTAACTTGTAACTAGAATTTAGACCGGCTGCTTAACTGGAATAGAGGGAGAATAGGAAAAAGTAACCGGATGATCGACCATAAAATTTAAAAGTTTGAAAGGAAAGGACCACATATTCGAAAACGGCGAGCCAAAAATTACTTTTGGCAGCCGCCGCTTACAGATTCTAAAACATAGAACTCTTTTATAAAAAGCTAGTTGATCACTCTCCAGGAGCCATCAGATTGGCGGCAGGCCGTACCTTTGAGCACTTCGCGTTTGCCGTCTACATCGATCTCATGTTCGTATTCCCGGCAGTGTTCGCCGGTTGCGACCTGGTAGGTCTTGGTCGGCGTGACCTGACCCGAGTGACCTGAATTCGGGTTGCTCCACGCGGAGGCAACGCCATTCTTGTTATTTTCCATGGCCATCTGTTGTGTTTGATTCGCTTTCAGGCGGTCTACTTCATCAAGAGATTTACCCAGTTCGCTGCCCAGAAAAGCGCCGCCAAGGGCACCCACCGCCACGGCAACCAGTTGACCCTTACCGCTGCCTATTTGCGAACCCGCCAAAGCACCCAATCCGGCGCCCAGAAGAGTACCAAGCGTTTTTTTCTGGTTGTTCTGCGCATCGGCGCAGGCCGAAACCAAACCCAGCAATGCCAGGACCAATAAGAGTTTTGGAGCTTTCATCTTACTATTTCCCATCGTTACAATCGGTTAAATTAAAATCGTCAATAACTATAGTTAGCAGCGTGTTTGATTGTTGCAATATAACAGAATAAAACTGTGGCTACAGTGAGGCGCATCACATAATGTCTGTTATTGTAACCGCGTTTCTCGTTATCGCGAGAAGCCCCAAATTAGCAGAAAACGATGAACGAAAATATAACGTTCGAAGATAAAAAACCCATCGATTTATTCCGACAATGGCTCACGGAAGCAGAGGGTAAAGAACCTGTGAACCCCAACGCCATGGCTTTGGCGACGGCGGACAGCAGGGGGCGGCCGTGTGTACGTATGGTGTTGCTAAAAGGAATCGACGAACGGGGGTTTGTCTTCTACACCAATTCCGAAAGCCGCAAAGGACTGGAATTAGCGGAAAACGCTTACGCATCCCTATGTTTTTATTGGAAATCCTTGGGGCGTGAAGTGGGTATAGACGGCCCTGTGGAGAAGGTGTCACTCGAGGAAGCCGATGGCTACTATGACAGCCGCGCTCGCGGCAGCCAGATTGGCGCCTGGGCGTCTAAGCAATCCCGGCCTATGGCAGGGCGTTTCGAGTTGGAGAAGAGGGTAGCCCAATTTACGGCGAAATTTCATGTCGGGAAGGTGCCGAGGCCTGAATTCTGGGAAGGTTACCGGGTAAAACCAGAGCGAATAGAATTCTGGGCGGAAAGACGTTTTCGCCTGCATGACAGGATCGTATATATTCGTGAAGTTGAATCAGAAGGGGTTTCCGGCAGCGAATGGGAGGTTCAAAGATTGTTCCCTTAAATATCAGAAGAAAAATAGCGGAATGAATGTGACAAATTCTGACTCCTCAAACAACCACTCCGATGACGGAACGGACGACAAAACACTCAGCCCGGTTTCCAGAGAGGCTATGCATGGCGGGCTGATGAGAACCGCCACCTACGCCTCTGTGACGGTCGCGTCGATTTTGATTGTCGCTAAACTGGGAGGCTGGCTGGCAACGGGGTCGGTCAGCATTTTATCTTCCCTGGTCGATTCTATTCTGGACGCCGGGGCTTCAATTATAAATCTGCTGGCCGTACGACACGCTTTTCAGCCAGCGGACCGCGAACATCGTTTCGGGCACGGTAAAGCGGAATCGCTCGCCGGACTGGCGCAAGCGGCATTCATTGCTGGTTCCGGCGTATTCCTATTGCTTGAGGCCATCGACCGATTTGTTAATCCTCAGCCCATAACCAACACCGGTCTGGGCATGTCCATCATGATGGTTTCCATCGCCCTCACCATCGTGTTGGTCGGATTCCAGCTCTACGTTATTCGCAAAACGAAATCCGTTGCCATCAACGCCGATTCGCTTCATTACCGGGCGGATCTTCTGGTCAATATTGCGGTTATCGTGTCGCTGATTCTGGCCAGTAAATTCCAATGGTTTATCGTTGACCCCATGTTCGCTCTCGCTATCGTTGCTTATATGTCTTACGGCGCATTCGATATCGCCAGACAATCACTGGACGTTCTGATGGATAAGGAATTACCGGCAGAGGAACGCGCGCGCATCAAGGAGATCGCCATGAGCCACCCGAAGGTGTTCGATGTTCATGACATGCGCACCCGATCGGCGGGTTCGAATTTATTTATCCAATTGCATATCGACATGCCCCGCGAAAGCACATTGATTGAGGCTCACGATATTGCAGAAGATGTTATGGCCTTGGTGGAAGGCGCTTACCCAGAGGCTGAAGTGCTGGTCCATCAGGACCCCGAAGGCGTGGATGAGCGGCGCGATGAAGTTCAGGATTAATCACCCCGACAAGGCGTCAGGGGTAAAACGGATTGATATAAGTGAAAATTTCGGTTCGGTCTCGAAAACACCTATACTATACTGCCGGTAAAAATCGAACCGGGAGGATTGGTGAATGCCTTACAAATCGATTCTTATTCCTTTGGATGGCAGCGATAGTTGTTGTGTCGCTCTTGCCTACGCCGATAACGTCGCCCGAAGAATGTCAGCTCACCTCAATATTCTGCATGTTCAAGCGGATACGAAAGAAGCGGTGCCACTGCTGGGTGAAGGCATGTCGGGCGCGATGATTGAGGAAATGATTGATCTGGCCGATCGAGATGCCGCCGAACGTGCCCTGGCGGCGCACAGTTGCTATGAAACCTTCTGTCAGAACAATCACGTCGCCGTTTCCCAATCACCAGTAGGAAACGATAGCGTTACGGTAGCCTGGCGCCAGGAAGTTGGCCGCGAAGATGAAATGGTGGCAAATTTCGGCCGAGTTTCGGACCTGATTGTCATTGCCCAGCCGTTAGGTGAGGCGGAACGGCCGTCCTTAATGACCCTGCATGCCGCGATATTTGAAACAGGGAAGCCGGTACTTCTTGTACCCCCCAGACTCCCTGATACAGTTGGACAAAATGTGATGATCTCCTGGAACGGAACAGCCGAGGCTGCCCGTGCCATTGAAGGGGCTCTGCCCTTGCTGCGACTTGCCGAAAAGGTGGTCGCTGTATCCGTCGAAACAGAAAAAGCGCGTAGCCACGTTACGGGCAAGGAATTGGCTGCCCATCTATCCTGGCATGGCATCCAGGCGGAAGTAAAAGGTATTTCGCCCTCGACCCGTACCGTCGGTGATGTTGTAATGGCTGAGTGCGAGCGGGAAAATGCCGATCTTCTGATCATGGGCGCTTATACCCATAGCCGCTTAATCCAAATTATCCTGGGTGGTGTCACCCGCCAAGTTATCGCCGAAACCAAAATACCGGTTCTATTGGCACATTAAATTTCGCGATCTAGAGATTGTCGCTGGTTATTCCGGTTTTGACTCTTCAGCGCCTATCAACTGCCTCCAATCTCCACTGAAATGAGGCACTTTTTCTGCTAGTTTCATTTGGGTAGACTCGATTTCATATTGTATCACCGATGAACTATCCGAAATTCGCACTACTATCTATTACCGGTAGTCGAATGTAAAAAGATGCTCCTTTGCGACGTTAACCGGACCGGCCAGAGGTGGATACTAAATCAATCGATTTCTAATTCCCGTTTGCGGGCCAAAAATGGTGTTTGGCTAGTCAAAAAGATCTCTCTGTTTGGAAGGCGGCGGCTTAACTTCCTCCGACGACAAAAATCCGTCCTGCCTCGGGTTTAATAATTCGGCGACATCCTGAAAGCTATTTGATGTGGATAGCCAGTAGCTTTCAGCAGTCGGATCTAGGATGACCGGCATGCGATTGTGAATATGGGCAATTGATGACACGGGCGCACAGGTGATAATGGTAAAACGCTCTTCGTTTTTGAGCCCGGCAAAAGAGAAAAGGCCTCCATCAACGGGAAATATCCGCGTTTTGATCTTGGCTTCACCGTCGCGCCGCCATTCAAAATATGCCGTCGCTGGAATGAGACATCGTTCTTCCAGAAACGGAGCAAAGGTTTCTTTCTCCGCCAGTGTTTCGGAACGGGCGTTGATCAGAGGCTTATTGTCCCAGGAATTTTCCAGTCCCCAGCGGCAAAAGTGCAACGCATTCCTTTTGGCGATAACCGGTACGCAGTTGGTGGTGCGCACCTCCGCCATAGGAAATAGCTCCCTGCTGCCGGTTACCTTGAAACGCAATTCAACGTCTTCGTACGTGCCGTTCATTTCATAACGTGAACACATTAATACCTATCCTAAATTTTTGCCGCCCGACGCCATCTCAGAATCCGTCTAAAGAATCTTTCTGGCATTAGTGGCTATTTTGCCCTAAAGCTAGCGCATGGAGAAGGGGAGAAATACGGCTGTCATTACGGGAGCTAGCAGGGGGATCGGTCACGCCGCTGCCGTACTGTTTCTGGAAAGGGGTTGGCGGATCATCACCTGTTCCCGTGAGGATACGCCGCCGGAGTGCCGCCGTGACAAGAACTGGACCTGCCACATAGCGACCGACCTTAGTGACGCGGATAGCGTCGCTAATTTTATCAAGTTGACCAATGATGAACTTGATGGCGAACCGCTGCACGCCCTGGTCAACAATGCCGGTATGTCACCCAAGTCCCCAAACAAAGAAAGACTGGGCTGTCTCAACGGCGACATCGACGCCTGGAAAGAAACTTTCGAGCTTAACTTTTTTGCTCCTTTGAAACTCGGGCGTGGATTTGCGGCCGCCCTTCACAAAGGCAAGGGCGGCATCGTCAATGTGACTTCTATTGCCGGCCACATGATACATCCTTTCGCCGGTTCCGCTTATTCCTGTTCCAAGGCGGCTTTGTCGGGACTGACGCGAGAAATGGCCAACGAATTCGCAGCCTTGGATGTCAGGGTGAACGCTGTATCGCCCGGTGAGATTTCGACCACTATGATCCAGCCCGAGTATGAAATGCTGATTCCGCGTATCCCGCTCAACCGTATGGGTACGCCGGAAGATGTCGCCCGAACGATTTATTATTTGTGTTCGGAGGATTCCAACTATGTCACTGGGACGGAAATTTGGGTGACGGGTGGCCAGCACATGTCATGACCTGGTCGATAAACCCAAGCCGCTAATTTCTGGTTTTGATTTTTTTCTCGAACTCGTTCAACCAATCTAGGCGGGATTCAATCCGGTTGATGTCGTGATCAAGCCAATCCGTTAGGTGCCCCGAATCTCCTTCATGATAATTACGTAAATCCTCCAGCCGCGCCGCCTCAGATTCGCACGCCTCAATCAGCAGTTCCACCTGGTCGACCTGTTCCGTAATATCCAGCAGATGCAGAAAGCGGAATTTCAGCGCCATGATGAGTTCGTTGAGGTCATTGCTGCCAGCTCTGATATTGGCGCAGAGAAGGTCTTTGAGCATGGACCGCCCTTCATCTGATATCGCCAGCTCTGGATCATCTCCTTGGTCTTCATCGACGGTAGTAACCAAGCCTTCATATCGTAATAGCTCGATCGATTCGCCCATCAGTTCTAATGACGGACCCGTAATGCGGCTGACGAAATGTCGAACTTCATGCACCAAAGCGTCGTAGCGCAGGGTGCCCCCCGCGAGGGTACCCAGAGCGCATAGTCGAACCGCCTCCCGGGGCGTTAAAGTATTGTCGGTATACATAGTCGAAGGGGATAATAGGCGGAATGAAACCGATAGGAAACTTTGCTATGGGCTTAATCCACTGTTTTGTCCAAATTATGTCATTATTTAAGCCGACTTGTACTCTAAATCAATGTTCTGATCGATAATTTCTTTAATTGCATATAGCATATCTTCAACGGCTAATAGCTTCGTGATATAATTTCGAAAGCTGGCTTTGATCCCTTTATCAATATCCGCCGGTATGGCGCTGGCGCTGAGAGCAATGACTGGAATGTCGCGTGTATTGGTGAAGGATTGGAGTATCTGTAAAGTTTCGAAACCATTCATTCCCTGCAGTTACATCTTGTGCGAATTTTTTATATCACGTAAGCGTTTGCAACAGCCCCTATGCGGATGAAATTGGTTGGCTTATCGATCCCAACGGGCAACAAAAAAGGCTGGCGATTAAACCGACCTTTTTAGATTTGTGTTTGTCGAAACTAAGCGGCTTGCTTCAGTCCCAGTTGGCCCCATACTTTTTGCAGGGATTCGACAAGATGATCCATCAATTCGTCATTGTGCAACGGTGTGGGCGTAAAGCGCAGCCGCTCGGTGCCTCTTGGCACCGTCGGATAATTGATTGGCTGAACATATATACCGTACTGGAACATCAATTCGTCGCTGGCCTGCTTGCAAAGTACCGGATCGCCAACCATGACGGGCACAATATGGGTAACCGACGGCATCACCGGAATACCAACATCCGTCAGGCGTTTTTTGAGCGTGGTAGCACGTTCCTGATGTTTCTCGCGGAGTTCGTTGTGTTCGCGAACATATTTAACGCTGGCCAGACAACCGGCCGCGACTGCGGGCGGAATGGAGGTTGAGAAAATAAAACCGTCGCCATAAGAGCGGATAAAGTCGCACAGCGATTCCGAAGCCGCAATATAGCCGCCGACAACGCCAAAACCTTTGGCCAAAGTACCTTGAGTGATATCGATGCGGTCCATCAAATTTTCACGTTCGGCAACACCGGCGCCATGCTGGCCATAGAGGCCGACAGCATGAACTTCATCAATGAAGGTGAGAGCATTGTATTTGTCAGCCAAATCACAGATTTCTTCGATGGGACCGATGTCGCCGTCCATGGAATAGACCGATTCAAAGGCGATCATAATCGGGCGGCCCGGCTCAATGGTTTTGAGAATGTTTTCCAGATCCTCAACATCATTGTGCTTGAATATCTTTTTCTCTGTCCGGGAATGCCGTATGCCGGCGATCATGGAATTGTGATTGAGAGCATCCGATACGATCACGCAATCAGGCAACATCTGGCCGATGGTGCTGAGGGTCGTCAAATTGGCGACATAACCGGAGGTGAATATCAGCCCGGCCTCCTTGCCATGAAGACTAGCGAGTTCCTCTTCAAGAAGCACATGATAGTGATTGGTGCCGGATATGTTCCGTGTGCCGCCAGCACCGGCGCCGCATTTATCCAGCGCTTCATGCATGGCTTCCATGATAACCGGGTTTTGCCCCATTCCGAGATAGTCGTTCGAACACCAGACCGTTATATCCGGCGTGGCATCGTCCTGATAATTCTTGGCAACCGGAAAATTACCCGCTTTTCGCTCCAAGTCGGCGAAAATGCGATACCTACCTTCCGCTTTCAGCGCGGCGACTTTGTCGGCAAAAAACTGCTCGTAGTCCATTCCTATATCTCCTGGTTTCCCGGCGTTCCCTGGTTTTAATTTCCTATTCGCCGGACGGTTCTGCCTGAAAAACAGGCTATTTTTCCTTAGAACCGTATAAATATACTTTATAGATTGGTTAAAACTCTCAATTTGGCAAGATCAAATTAAATCTTTTTGCTGAGCCATCTCGTATGTTTCATCCAGGGATTTGCTTACCATATTCATCATTTTGGCGATTTGATCGGCGTCAATCACCAGTGGGGGGGCAAAAGCCAGAACATCTCCGATGGCACGGGTTATCAAGCCGTTCTCCTGGGCTCGTCCCGCTAGATAGGCGCCGATGCCAGCAGACGGGTCGAAGAATTCCTTCGTTTCCTTGTTGCGGACGGGTTCAATGGCGCCTATCAGGCCGACCCCTCTGGCCTCTCCGACCAACGGATGGGTGCCCAACCGCCGAAGTTTATCCTGCATTATCGGAGCCACCGATCGAATGTGACCGAGAATATCCGTTTCCTCATAAATTTTAAGGGTCTCAAGGGCGACCGCAGCTGGGACCGGATGTCCGCCGTAAGTGAAACCGTGGCCGAAAACGCCGATCTTCTCACTCTCTTTGACCATTAACTGGAAGATATCTTCAGATATCATAAGTGCTGAAATAGGCAAATAGCCTGATGACAGGGCCTTGGCGATGGTGATCATATCCGGTTTGATGCCGAAGGTTTCGGATCCGAACATGTTACCCGTCCGCCCAAAACCGCAAATGACTTCATCCGCCAACAACAAAATGTCGTATTTTTTTAGAACTTTTTGGATTTTTTCAAAATAAGTTGGCGGTGGCACCAGGACTCCCCCAGCTCCCATTACCGGTTCCGCAAAAAAGGCGGCGATAGTTTCCGGCCCTTCCTCCAGTATCATATTTTCGAGATTTTCGGCGCATCGCGTGGCGAATTCCTCTTCACGCTCGCTGTCTGCGCCAAAGCGGTAGAAATGCGGGCAATCCGTATGGAGAATACGTTCAATGGGAAGGTCAAAATCCCGCTGGTTGTTGGGCAGGCCGGTCAGACTGGCTGTCGCCACCGTAACTCCGTGATAGGCCTTTTGGCGGGATATAATCTTCTTTTTCTCTGGCTTGCCGAGGGCATTATTTATGTACCAGATAATTTTAATCGCTGTGTCGTTGGCTTCTGATCCCGAGTTGGCGAAAAAGACCTTGGACATAGGTGCCGGCACCATGGCCAACAGCTTTTCAGCCAACTCAATGCCGGCCGGATGAGATTTGTGCGTAAAGCCGTGATAGAACGGCAGTTGTTCCATCGCTTTCGTGGCGGCTTCAATCAGGCGTTCGTTGCTAAAGCCCAGCGACGTGCACCAAAGACCTGCCAGACCCTCGATATATTTGTTGCCGTCCTCGTCAAAAACATTGACGCCTTCGCCTCGGGTAATGATCAGAGGACCGGTTTCCTGGTGGGTTTTGAGATTGGTGTAGGGGTGCAGATAGCTAGCGATATCGCGGCCGGCCATTGAATTAGGTAACACCATTTCAGTTCTCCAAAAATTCTTTATTTCTATGGATATTTATCATTCTCGTCCGTATTGATCGTCGAAGCGCTCGATATCGTCTTCGCCGAGATAGATACCGCTCTGGACTTCGACGATCTGCAATGGTGCATCTTGCTGATTTTCCAGCCGATGTTTCATTCCGATAGGAATATAAATCGATTGGTTTTTTGCCAAGGTCAGGATTTCACTATCCCGGGTGACCGTTGCAATACCATTGACGACGACCCAATGTTCAGCGCGGTGCTGATGCCGTTGCAGGCTGATCTGGGCACCCGGATTAACACCAATAAATTTAACCTGAAATCCAACGCCGACCTCCAGCGACTGGTACCACCCCCAGGGCCGGTACACCTTAGTATGGGACATCTGTTCATCCCGGCCTTCGGACTGTAGCGCTTCGACGATGGATTTAACATCCTGGGAGGCGGATCGGTCGGTCACCAGAACGGCGTCATCGGTGGCGACGATGACGGCATCCTTAATACCAATGGCAGTGACAAGTTTGCTTTCCGACCGCACGTAGGAATTGCTGACATCTTTAAGTTTTACATCGCCAATCACCGCATTGCCGGCATCGTCTTTATCCGATACCTGCCACAGGGCATCCCAGGAGCCCACATCGCTCCACCCCATATCCACCGAGACGACGGCAGCCTTAGTGGTTTTCTCCATCATGGCATAGTCAATGGATATTGACTCATTTTGTGAAAATGCGTCCTCATCGAGGCGAATGAAATCCACGCTTTTCACGGCTTTGGAAACAGCAGCACGGCAGGCTTCGACGACCGCTGGTGCAAAGCTGGTGAGTTCTTCCAGATAGCTTTTCGCCGAAAAGAGAAAAATCCCACCATTCCAATAGTATCCACCAGCCTGGAGAAATTTTTGTGCCGTGGTTAAATCAGGTTTCTCGGTGAAGGTTTCGACGTGGAAGCATCCATCAAGGTTATCCATTTCTCCGGCTTTTCTGATATAGCCATATCCGGTTTCAGGACCGTCTGGCTCAATGCCAAAAGTGACGATGGCACCTTGCTCCGCCGCCGGTGCCGCTTTAGTGATAGCGGCGCGAAAGGCTTCCGCATTATTAACAATGTGATCCGATGGCGTAAGCAGTATGAGTGTGTTGGGATCATTCTCGCCAAGCAGGATCGCTGCCGCTGCCGCTGCCGGCGCGGTATTCCTGCCCGTCGCTTCCAAAACAATACTTTGAGGCGCGATATTAATGTTTTGCAGATGTTGAGCGACGGTGAAGCGATGCTCCTGATTACAGATAATCATGGGCGCTTCAAACTGGGCGTCGTTTAATCTGATTGCTGTCTCCTGCAGCAAACTGAATTCGGACGCCAGCGCTTGTAGCTGTTTAGGATGAAGGGCGCGCGATAGGGGCCACAGGCGCGTTCCCATACCGCCTGATAGAATGACCGGTACAATTTTGCTCTGTCCTGTCACCGAAATTTCCGTTGCAAAAAATGAACTTTAATAATTAGGCTTTTAGCTACCTGAAAATTGGCGCTTGGCCAATCCTTTACACCAATCAAAGATTTGGGCTTGAAGTAAATCAACGATAAATACAAAAATTTGTTGGATAATATAGGTAGAAAATAATAATTGAATAACAATCAAAAGGGGAGCAAAAAAATGATGTTAAAAGGAATTCTTGTTCATGTCGATTCAAGCGATAGTTCGGAAAAAAGACTTGAAACGGCTGTGTATCTAGCCAAGTCCTACGATGCTCATTTAATCGGCCTATTTGTTAGATATTTTGCTCCCATTCCCGATATTCCTTCGCCTGAACTCATCGAACAGATATTTGAATCTCAGGAAAAAGCGCCTGCCAAAGGTGCGGATAAAGCTGAGCAAATGTTCTACAATGCCATAGGCCAGGAAGGCGTTGCCGGTGAATGGTGATGCGTCACCGGTGATCCCGTCCAACAACTGGCCTTGCACGGGCGTTATGTTGATACGGTAACCATTGGACAAAACAATCCTGCCTCGGATATTGAGCCGGGAACCTATGATCTGCCTGACAGACTAATCCTCAGCATCGGGCGTCCGGTCATCACCATTCCCTATGTGATCAATTATCCTGAAATCGGCAAGCGGGTACTGGTCTCTCGGGATGCCAGCCGGCTGGCGACACGGGCGGTCAATGAAGCTTTGAAATTGCTGCAACTGGCCGATCAAGTCGATGTTCTGGCCATTAATCCGGCCGGTGGATCGGAAGGCCATGGCGATATTCCCGCTGCTGATATCTGCCAGCACTTGGCCCGTCATGACGTCAGCGCCGAAGCCAAATCGATTACGACCCTGGACATGAATGTTGGCGATACTCTGCTGTCACGGGCGGCTGACTTTTCGTCAGATTTAATCGTCATGGGCGGCTATGGCCATTGGCACTTGCGCGAACTGGTCCTGGACGGCGTCACCCGCCATTTGCTCAAACATATGACCGCGCCGGTCATGATGTCACATTATATAAATACCAGGATTTACAGTTTTCGGACATGCACCAATTGTGAGCCCCCTATTTTTAGGCGGCCTTCGGTTCCAATGCATCCTGCAGACCGTCACCCAGGAAATTAAAAGCGATGACGGTGAGGAAGATGGCGGCACCGGGATAGATGGCTAGCCACGGGGCGGAAAAAATGAGCTCTTGGGCGTTGGTCAGGAGATTGCCCCAGCTGGCTACCGGCGGCTGGATGCCGAGGCCCAAGAAACTGAGGACCGATTCCAGTAGGATAATATTCCCGATGGAAAGGGTAGTCGCCACGACGATCGGCGAAAACAGGTTGGGTAATATATGGACCGTCATAATACGCAGGCTGCTAGCGCCCTGAGCTTTGGCAGCCAAGACGAAATCCCGTTCCCGCAGCGACAGGGTGGAGCCTCGAACCAATCTCGCCACTGTCGTCCAGCCGACCAGGGCAACGATGGCAACAATGCGGTAGAGACTGATATTTTCCGATTGCGTGACGATCTCGGACAGTCCGAGTTTGTTGAGGTCAAGGGCGGCCAGAACAATCAGCAACGGCAGCAACGGCAGGGCGATGACGCTGTCGGTCAGGCGCATCAGCAGGGCGTCTATCCATCCGCCCCGGTAGCCGGCGACCAGACCGACGACCGTTCCGATAATGGCCGCCACCAGCGCCGTTACCAGGCCGACCAGCAAAGATACCTGACCACCGTAGAGCAGCCGCACAAATACGGGACGCCCCAATTCGTCCTTGCCGAGCCAGGTGTCCAGTGAGGGTAGGGCGAAACGGCCATAGAGATCGACCTCGTTGGCATCAATACCGCGGACCGATTCGATCAACGGCGCACTGGCTGACAAAACAGCCATAAACAGTATAAACAGGCCACTGACGACCGCGAGCCGGTGCCGTAAAAATCGCTGCCGTGCTAACGTAAAGGCAGAAAGAGCCTGGGTGTCCGAATAATTCATCGATAATTAATCCGGGGATCCAGCCAGCCATAGGCCAGATCAGCCAATAAATTGCCGGCCAGGGTCAGAACCGTGGCGAACAGAAAGGCGATCATCGCCAGATTGAAATCGTTTCCCATAATGGCGTCGAAGATCAATTTTCCCATGCCAGGGTAGGCGAAAATAGTTTCGATAATCAGTGTGCCTGAAAACAAGTAGCCGAAATCAAGGGCGATGATGGTGGCAACAGGTATCATGGCGTTACGAAGCGCGTGCTTCAGGATGACTCGTCCCTCGCCGGCGCCTTTAGCGCGGGCTGTCCGAATATAATCCTGGCGCATAACCTCTATCATGGCAGCTCGAACGAATCGCGTGTGGCTGCCGATGCTGGCGATGATTAACGTCGCAATGGGAAGAATCAGAAATTTGGCTTTATCCCATAGCTCCGCAACTCCGCTCGACAGTTCCAGCGATCCTGACCCGCTGGCAGGGAGTACTCCGAGCATGACTGAAAAGAACGTTATCAAAAGAAGCGCCAGCCAGAACGACGGTATCGATATGCCAGCAAAGGCGATCAAGTTAACCAGATAGTCGTATTTCGTATACTGGCGGATGGCGGCCAGAATGCCCAGCGGCAAAGCCAGGGCGACAGATAAAATGAAACTGATGCCAAGTAGAACGACGGTGTTTTGCAGGGCTGGCCACAAAACGGTCAACACCGGTTTGGCGTGAAGCCGGGAGAACCCTAAATCGCCGCCAAGGGCAGCAGACAGCCAATAGAAATATCTTTCAGCAATTGGTTTGTCTAAGCCGTAAAGCCCGCGCAGGCGTTCGGCATCCGCCGGGGTCAGTTTGGGATCGGCGCTGATCATTAAATCGATAGGATCGCCCGGCATTAATCCCATCAGCCAGTATATGACAAAGGACATGATCGCCAGGACGATCACTGATTGTAAAAATCGATCAAGCAGATAACGAATCAAATTGCTTCACCGTATTGCCGGGCCCCTTTACCGGCCATTGCCGGATAGAAAGTATGCATAAAAAAACCTGCCGGTTAAGGCAGGCCATCTTAAATCCTTCCAGCGGTCATGGCGACCGCCGGTTTCATCGGCGCATATTAGGCGCCTTCCATCAATCCTTCGGAAATATTCAGATTGATGCTGATCAGACTGTCAAACAGCTCTTCAGTAGGTTCGGTAAGCCCTTTGGAGGTCTGCTTGTCGACGAAGATGCTAAGGCTCATCAAATTAGCTTTCAACTCATCCGGCAGCGCGTTGTCTTTTTCGGAGACGTCAGCTTGAATGATTGACCATAGAAGTTGATTGTATTTCAGTGCCCGCTCAGCCAATTCAGCGTCATCANGACTTTGGCGCGCCTGATCGAGAACATAGGCCGCTTGNGAAAATGCCGCGGCGTCCATCTCACGCTTANTGTCAAACAAAACTTTTGANTCGTCGGCCATTTGGTCACCCTCTGTTACAAATTATTTAATATTAATTAAACGCCCCCCCCGGACAAGTAGCTAAAAATATACGGTATTTTTTAAGCGTCTTGCAACCTTTGTTGTAATTCAAATACTTGTATCTATTTTCAAAGCTCCTGGGTCAGACTTGTTCTGAAAAATGGCAGGCCACCATACGAAAGGGGTCTGAAGGGTCATCGGATACCAGTTCCGGCAGTGCGGAATGGCAGATTTCATGGACTTTTGGACATCTTGTATGAAATGGACAACCGCTCGGCGGTGCCAAAGGGCTGGCCACATCGCCAAAATTCGTTGCATTTCTAGCACGTTTTCCTTTGCCGATAACCGGCATGGCGTCGATTAGAATTTGTGTATAGGGATGTTGCGGATTGGTAAATATATTTTCCGTTGGGCCCGATTCGGCGATGTAACCAAGATACATAACGGCGACGCGGTCGGCGATGTGGGCCACAGTCGCTAGATCATGACTGATAAAAATGTAGGCGAAAGAGCGTTTTTGCTTCAATTCCACCAATAAATTCAGAATCTGGCTCTGGATTGAAACATCCAGCGCCGATAGCGGTTCATCGGCAATGATTAAGTCGGGATTGCTGATGATGGCTCTGGCGAGGGCAATCCTTTGGCGCTGGCCGCCGCTGAATTGATGGGGATACCGGTTTAAGTTCAAATCGCTGAGGCCGACGGCTGTCATGGCTTGCGCTACGTTACTTTTTCTTTCGGCCCGGCTACCCATATTGTGAATCACCAGCGGTTCCTCGACGATCGCACCGACCGTCATGCGCGGATTGAGAGAGGCGTAAGGGTCTTGAAACACCAGCTGAATCTTTCGCCGCACCGCTTTGAGCCCGCTGGCGGATTGATTGACTAACGGCTGTCCGTTAAACCGTATCCAGCCCGAATCCGGCTGATGCAACATGGCAATGCTGCGGGCCAGGGTTGATTTACCGCACCCCGATTCGCCCACAATGGCCAGTGTTTCGCCCTTGCGGATGTCCAAGCTGACGCCGTTCAAAGCCTGCACGATACCCCGCGACCGTCCAAATAGCCCCGGGTCTTCAAGCGGGAAATGCTTGACCAGATTCCTAACTTCAAGAAGTGGGGCAGAGGCCGGGTCGGTCATGGTGCAAACTCCATTTTCAAACAGGCGACGCCGTGTCCCGCGGCAACGGCTTCTAACTCAGGATCGGTGCGGCGGCAAAAATCATCTGCTTTGACGCAACGCGGTGCAAAACGGCAACCTGTCAGTTGGTCGTACCGGACAGTGACCGAGCCTTCAATGGTCGGCAGTATCTGGTTGCGGCGTTCCGGTTGCGGCAATGTTGTCAGCAACCCGGCAGAATAAGGATGGCGGGGTGCTCCGAAAAAACTTTCAGTCGGTGCTTTTTCGACCACTTGACCGGCATACATGACCATTACTTCGTCAGCGATTTCGGAAACGATGCCCAAGTTATGGCTGATGAATAATATGGCCATGCCATATTCATCCTGAAGATCCAGGAGGAGATCGATAATTTGCGCCTGGATAGTGGTGTCGAGCGCCGTCGTCGCCTCATCTGCGATCAAAAGCCGCGGCCTTGAGATCAGCGCCATCGCGATGACGGCCCGCTGCCGCATACCTCCTGAAAGTTGGTGTGGATAGGATTTGGCCCGGTGTCTGGCCCCCGGGATACCGACCCGGTCCAGGACGCCGATGGCGGTCTCGTGCGCCTCTTTAGCCGAAGCGTTATGGTGCAACCGATAGGCCTCGGCAATTTGATCGCCGATGGTAAAAACCGGGTTGAGGGCGGTCACCGGTTCCTGAAAAATCATGGCGATATCACCACCCCGGATTCGGCGCATTTCATTTGCCGAAAGCGCCATCAAATCCTGTCCCATAAATCGGATGACGCCAGCGGTAATACGACCTGGATGGGGAACTAGGCGAAGCAGCGAGAGAGCTGTGACTGACTTGCCGCAGCCGCTTTCCCCGACAATGCCTAAAGTTCTGCCCGGACGCAGGGAAAAGGAAACCTTATCAACAGCGGTAAATTCGCCGCCATCGGTTTTGAAGGCGATGCTCAAACCCTGAAGATCAAGCAAGGGTTCACCGCTTTCATGAAGTTGGTTATTCTTATTCAGCAACCTTGTCTCACTCATAATATCCCATTTGAGTCATTAAGTGATTGTCAGGTAAAGAAAAAAAATTTGCAAATTGATTTGCTTACAAGTTTTCTATAAATGTTCGCATTGTTGAAAATTGTTAGGCATTTGTCAGCGGTCCATTCAGTACCGAGCCGGTGTCTTCGCATTAATGATTTTTATCGCTTGTCGGGATCAAGCAGATGCAAAATCCGCTCATGACCCAAATCGGGTTCGCCGCAATTGGCAAGGATTTGACTACGTATGTTGGCGCGGAGGCTCAAGGCCGCTTGCCATTTTTCTTCCGCCGATAAGTTTTCGCTGGCATCCGGAAATAATGGCGGCTGGATGGTCACCATGACAGAGTTTGGTCGCGGAAATCCGGTATCACCGCGCAATACCATCCTGGTGCCGTGCAAAGTGACCGGCACGATGGGGGTGCCGGTTTCGATAGCTGCCGTAAAAGCGCCCATCTGAAACGGCAGCAGTCCCGGCATTCGAGTAAAGGTGCCTTCCGGAAAATAGACGATATTCTGTCCATTTGTCAGCGCTGCTGTTGCCTGGTCGGCGTCCTTTATGCTGGTGCTGGTAACAAAGCGTTCGACAAAAACCGTGCCGATCTTGTTCAGAAATAGCCGCGAAATAAAATGACCCTTTAGTTCCGATTTGGCGACAAAACTAACTGGGATCGGTAGCGATGACAAAATAATAGACCCGTCGATATAACTGGCATGGTTGCTGACCAGGATGACTGGCCGGTTTTTTGGAATATTTTTCTCAATATTTTTTAAGCCGCGCACCGTGACCTTCACGCCGGCCAGCCGCCACAACAGACGGAGTACAATACGAACCAGAGCGACGCTCACGCTTTTGGAGGGCGTCAACAATACTAGAAGCCAGGTAATCGGTGCGAGTAGGCCCAGTAGCAAGCAAGCGTAAATTGCATAGGCCCAGCTTGCCGAGAATCGCATGGCCCGGCGCAATTGAGGCACGGCGGAGGCCAGCAGCAGGCGGAAAATCTGCCAGTGCACCGATACGCCACGTCCGCTTCGGGAAAAGTCTGTGCCGCTCTCGTACAACTGCCTCGCGGCTTGCCGCCTGACCTTTCCACTCGATGTTTTGGGTACGGAACGGGGAGGCGCGAGAACGATATCGTCTGGTGGAGCACCGGTAATATCAATGGCCACACCGTTGACCGCTTCCTGGATTTCCGCGCGCCGGGTTTCATCGCGGCGCCGGCATTCGGCCATGACAATTAATTTCTCCGTGTCATCCTTCTGGCCGGCGAACACCGCCACATTACCTTTTTGAATGCCGTCGATGTTGCCAATGGCATCTTCCAATTCCGCCGGATAGATGTTGCGTCCGGCACGTATGATCAAATCCTTCTGGCGGCCCGTGATAAAAATTTCACCTTCCGCCATATATCCCCGGTCACCCGAAATCAGCCAATCACCGTCGAACAGGCCGGCGGTCGCTTGCTGATTGCGGAAATATCCGGTGGTAGAGGACAGGCCTTGAAATTGAACAAGGCCTTCGCGCCGGTCCGGTAATTCGAATCCTGTATCGTCGACGACACGAATTTGGTGACCGGGCAGGGGGGCGCCGCAGGATGGTACCGCCAGCGATCCGTCGGTGGTGGTGTTGGCGTGGCCGGAATGGGAAAAAGCCTCTCGGTCGATTATGTCGATACGGGGTCCCCGATCCAATGGCGGAAAGGCCAGACCGACGGAATTCTCTGCTAGGCCATAGACAGGCATGAATGCCTCGCGGTGAAACCCGTAGTCGGCAAACCGCTCGGTAAATCGTTCCATGGTACCGGGGCTGACGGCCTCGGCGCCGTTGAAAGCCACGCGCCAACTGCTGAGATCAAGTCCCTCGATATCCTCATCCCGGATGCGGCTGACGCAGGCATCATAGGCGAAATTGGGAGCGCCCGATATGGAGCCGCCATATTGATGAATGGCCCAGAGCCATCGTTGCGGCCTGGCCAGAAAGCTGAGCGGCGACATGACTACCAGCGGCACAGCATGGGTGAGCGATCCCAGCCAGGCACCGATCAGACCCATGTCATGATAGAGCGGCAGCCAACTGACAAACACATCTCCGCTATCGGCATTGAGGGCCTCGCCCATGACGTGGACATTGGCCAGTAAATTGGCGTGGCTCAAGACCACCCCTTTGGGATCGCCCGTGCTGCCCGATGTATATTGAATAAAGGCGGTGTCTCGTTCATTGGGCGCAGGATAGGGCTGACTTGATTCACTCGCCATCAATTCGGCGCAGGTGATAACTTCCCTTAGATCGTCCAACTGCGCCGTCAGCAAGCGAGAAAATTTCATGGCCTCCGGAACCGTAATCATCAACCCCGCGCAGGCATTAGCGGCAATCGCCGCGTGGCGGCGCAGATGTTCTTCCAACTGCTGCGGGCGTCCCGGCGGATAGACGGGAACGGGAACGCCGCCGGCCAGAAGGACACCGAAAAAACTATAAAAATAGTCAGGCCCTGTCGGCAGCATGATAACCACCGATTCCCTAGGCGCCAGTTGGCGCGCAAGAATTCCTGCTGCGACCTGTCGGGCACCGTTGAACAGTTCGCCGTAGGAAATGATACTGCCTTGATTGGTTGAATCTTCATCGTTAAATAGATGGATATGCAGACGGTCGGGGTGCTGTGTAGCGTGCCACGCAAGCACCTCGTTTAATGTCCGCATATCCTGGGGTGCGGCTGTAGCTCCAGTATTTTCTATAGCAATCTGAATATCCGCAATTTTGCCGTGCGGGGTGCTCTTTTCCGACGCAATCGAAAGCTCGCGCAGTAAATCTCTGGGGGTGTCTATTTGGTTGAGGGCGCGCTCGGGCAGGGTCGCGGAGAACAGCTTTTCCGCCCGGTGGAACAGTTCCATGCGGGACAAGCTGTCAAAGCCCAAATGGCGATCCAGTGACTTATCAAGGTCTACAGCCTTATCCAGATGTTGATCGGGATGCAGTTCGCGGGCCATTTGCCGCACCAGAACAATCAGATTGTCGGCAAATTTCTGCAGATCAGAATTTTCTGCGATGCTCATGTCGTCAAGTATCCTGGATGGTTCTCAAAGCCTTGTCCAAATTAGCACCAGCTCAAATTATAAGTTTTGAACGAAGGCAAAGACTATAGGGGTGAAACAGAATGGAGACGAGACATTAAAAGGCCCTATTGGCAAGAGCGGATCGTGGCATCAAAGAACCGCTTCGGTCGTCCTTGGGGTGTAGGCGGAGTTGGGGATCACCTCCTTGTCCTTTTTGATTCTGTACCGATGCGCTATCACGCAAGGTTTCGTGGCTTGCCTGTATCAAGCCGACAAGTCGACCATCAGCCGCCCTCTGAACTGGCTGAGCGAGTTCTGGGGGTCAGTCGCCAAGAGGCCGAAGCTCTGATCATAGACTGCAAGGAACAGCCAACCCAACGGCCAAGCCGGAATATCATCCCGCTATCGACATACCCCACAAGAAATCTAAGAAGAAACCCCTGACCACGGAAGAACGCGATTACAACCATGCACTTAGTAGTTTTCGTGTCCGTTTCGAG
>PBQI01000043.1 GCA_002725625.1 Rhodospirillaceae bacterium
TTTACTGCCGGAATATATTTTTGCGTGCCGGCCATCGGTGCCGGGCGCATTTGCATGCCGCCAAATTTTGACGCAATGCTGGCGATGGCCGCAGTGACTTGGCTGGTGGCGCCTTTTTTGGTCGTGCCGATCCCGACTGTTTGGGCCGCTGATTCTATGGCGGGTACGGTAGATAACATAGCCGCCGCGCAGAAAAGTGGAGCTATACGGTTAAATTTCATGTTTACTCTCCCTGTTAGGTGGATTGGTTAGATGGATTGATTTTTACAAGTTAGGTGGATTTATTTCTACAAACTAAATTAATACAGAAATTGAGCTATCAACAAATATAATGCTAGCCATTCTCCTATGCCGTATTGGCAAACCTTAATTTACCCCAGAAATCGACGACAAAAGCTTAGCCATGAGGCGAGACTATCCTAGGCAGGTCCCGTTGGTCAAATTTGTGCATATAAAAAACCGTTATATCTGATAGTCGAGTTATCTAAATTGAGAAATACCATATTCTATTTTATTATCGCCTTAATGTGGCATGAATCAGGCACTAGAGGATAATACAAGGAATTCTAAATATGAACGATGTGGTATCGGCGCTGATTGCCGAAGATGCAGATATTACGGCGATTCGAGAAGGTGTGCGGGCAGTCTGTGCCCAATTCCCCGGCGACTATTGGCAAGAAACAGACCGGGAGCGCGCCTATCCGACAGAATTCGTCAATGCCTTGACGGAAGCGGGATATCTGGCGGCACTGATTCCAGAAGAATACGGTGGCAGCGGTCTTGGCATGCGCCCGACAGCGGCCATTATGGAAGAAATTCAAAAATCAGGTTGTAACGGCGGTGGTTGCCATGCCCAGATGTATATAATGGGAACTATCCTACGTCACGGAAATGACGAACAGAAAAAAAAGTACCTACCGGGAATCGCCAGTGGTGAATTACGGCTTCAAGCTTTTGGTGTCACTGAACCCACCAGCGGCACCGATACGCTGAGCCTGAGCACTACGGCGGCGGATAAAGGTGATCATTATGTCGTAAATGGGCAAAAAGTATGGACATCGCGCGCCGAACATTCGGACCTGATGTTGTTACTTGCCCGGACCACTCCCAAAGATCAGGTAAAAAAGAAAGTCGATGGTTTATCTGTTTTTTTAGTCGATATGCGTGAAGCCGTTGGTAACGGGCTGACCATCCGACCTATCCGGACAATGATCAACCATGCCACTACCGAGGTGTTTTTTGACGATCTAAAAATTCCGGCCGATAATCTGATTGGTGAGGTGGATAAAGGCTTCCGCTATATCTTGGACGGTATGAATGCTGAGCGGGTGCTCATCGCAGCGGAATGTGTTGGTGACGCCCGTTGGTTCATAAAGAAAGCGACTGACTATGCCAATGAGCGAGTGGTGTTCGGTAATCCGATAGGTAAAAATCAGGGTATTCAACATCCCATTGCCAAAGTCTATGCGGCCACGGAAGCGGCGGACCTGATGGTCCAAAAAGCAACCACGCTGTTTGACCAGGGTAAATCGATTGGTCCCGAAGCCAACATGGCGAAAATGCTGGCTGCTGACGCATCTTGGGAGGCGGCTAATGTCTGTCTGCAGACTCACGGCGGCTTCGGCTTTTCAGAGGAATATGACGTTGAGCGCAAATTCAGGGAGACTCGGCTCTACCAGATTGCTCCCATTTCAACCAATCTTATTCTTAATTATATTGCCGAACATGTTTTGGGCTTACCGCGTTCATATTGATGCAGGGGTGAAGCACTGGTGTCCGGTCCTCTTGAAGGTATATTCGTAGTCTCCATTGATCAGGCTGTGGCGGCGCCTTACACGGCGTCGCGCCTGGCGGAAGCAGGCGCGCGGGTTATAAAGATTGAACGTAGCGCCGGCGATTTTGCCCGCGGATACGATAGTGTTGCCCATGGCGAAAGTGCTTATTTCGTATGGTTGAACAGAGGCAAGGAATCGATTGCCCTGGATATCAAGGACNCCAGCGACAGGGCTTTACTGCACCGAATGATTTCGAAGGCCGATATTTTTATCCAGAACTTGGCGCCGGGCGCGGCGGAACGAGCCGGTTTCGGCGCAGCGGAACTCAGGTCCGGCGATCCTTCGCTGATAACCTGCGATATCAACGGATACAACGAAGATGGCGGCTACCGGGACATGAAGGCGTACGATCTTCTTGTCCAGGCGGAATCTGGATTGACGTCGATCACCGGGAGCGCCGGCGAACCGGGCCGAGTAGGCATATCAATTGTTGATATTGCTACAGGCATGCAAGCCTATAACGCGATACTGCAGGCTTTGTTTCACCGAGAGCGTACGGGAAAAGGGCAGGCCATAAAAATTTCGCTTTTCGACACAATTGCCGATCTGATGACTGTACCCTACCTGCATCAACACTATGGTGGTAAGGCACCCAGCCGGGTCGGACTCAATCATCCCTCAATTGCGCCTTATGGTGCCTACGCCACAAAAAGTGGCGGGCAAGTTCTCATATCGATTCAAAACGATCGAGAATGGATGAATTTCTGCCGCGACGTTTTAGCCAAAGAAAACCTGATTGATGATCCCCGGTTTGCCGAGAACGAAAATCGCGTTGCTAACCGTCCGGCCCTCAATCAGGAAATCGATGAAGTGTTTTCAAAGATGGAACGAGGCGAACTCGCGGCCAGCTTAAAATCGGCCGGCGTTGCATTTGGTTCTTTGAACTCACTTGCTGACCTGGAGAGTCATCAGGAACTCCGGCTCACCACGGTCGAGACATCGACCGGCTTGGTCGAGATGCCGGCACCGCCAGCGAGAATAAGCGGCTCGGTTGTTGGTACGTTCGCTGTACCCGAACTCGATCAACATGGCGATGCTTTACGGCGCGAATTTGCCGATCCAGGTGAAGCTAATTCGGAATAATCGGCAGTAACAGGTGTGACGGATGCTCTTCGTCGTGGAATACCTTGTGCAGCGTCGTCAAGGAACTGCCCAGATGCCACGGCGAATGAGTCCGACCCAAGGATTCCGGCGCCAGGTCATAATCTCGCGCCCGGGCATGGTCCATGCTTGAGATAACAAGCCTCATTTTATGCCCTGCCTTGAATATGTTGGATAGTGGCGCCAGTCCAATTGAATACTTCTCAACTTTTCCCGGTTCCACCGGGTGCGGGTGTACGTGCGGGTGATAAGGCTCATAAGGTTTGGATTTCTCTTCATCCACTTCCCGATGGGAAGCTTTCAAAAAGCCTTTAGTCAATTCCACCTGTTTGCCGTCCGGCGCGACATCCCGGACTGAAATAATCCAATTGCCGTCCACTTGATCGATCGAGCCGTAAAGATATATAGCTACCGGACCCGTCATTTCCGTGTTCTCTTCGAACTTCTCGGTTTCAAAAAGAATAGAACTCAATTCCAGAGTCTCATCCGGAGGCTGTTGCACAAAGGCGTCTGGTTTACCGGCGGCTTCTTCAGGTTCCTCTGAAAGTTTATTCCATCGGCGGAGATACATTTTGGTCCAGTCGGTGCGGGCTAATGGCCATTCTTTTTCGGTCCGCCATTCGCCGGAGCCATTGACAAAGAAACGGATCGGATCTTCATCCATAATGCCGGTGTCCATGCCTTTCAGCCAGTAGTCATACCAGCGCAATACCTCTTCGTTATATTCATCGGGAAGTGGACGGATTTCAACGACAGGGGCGTCGATCTCTAATTTCTTCGGCGCATCGATGCCATTGTAGTTGTGGAAGGCGCCAACCAAATGCATGTGGGCATAAGCCCACCAGCCTGACCGAGCGTAGAAGGGAACTTTGATTCTATCGTACATTCGGTTCGGGGAACGTTCCCAGTAATAGGGTCCGTCTTCCGGGTTTGCCAAAATATCAAACAAGCAGGGTGCTTTGCCTGGGTTGTCGACATAGGTAAACAGTTCGGGATTAATTTGAAGATCGGGATCTGCCTTGAGTTCGTCGACAAGTTTTCTCAGTTCCTCTTTCGATTTTTCCTTGGCCGTTACGGAGATCGAATTGTCGGCGCATATTCTCTGAATATAAAGATAGTGGAAGAAAGTCTGGAGCATGCCGCCGTGATGGGTCGATTCCCGGTAGAAATCCGCCGGTGCATTCCAAGGCATGATGGCTTTCAAATGGGGCGGCTGCTGCGCGGCGACAACCAGCTGGACCGTGCCGAAATAAGATATACCGACCATGCCCACATTGCCGTCGCACCAGGGCTGTTCGGCAATCCATTCGATTATATCATGACCGTCCTGAGCTTCCTGCTCGGACATCCAGCCGCGATATTCACCCTCTGACCAGCCAATACCGCGCACATCGGCGATAACGTGAACATAACCGCGGGAGGCGAGGTATTCGGGGCTGCCGGCTTCGATGGGTGTGTGGTGGATCGGTGATTCCTGCGGCTGGGCGGGAATGGTCATGGATTGGATGCCCTTACCGTAAGGGGACATGGCGAGCAGTGCCGGAAATTTGCCACCATCATCGGGCCGAAAAACGTCGACGGCAACTTTGACGTTATCCCGCATGGGAACCATGACATCCCGCTCGTCGATCATGGTGTACTTTTTTTCTGATGCTACCTTACTAGGTGACATTATTATTTCTCCTGCCGTTCGACCAGATCCATCTGGCTGTGGTTTTTATATATAATGGTACAAATAGCGCTCGTGAGCTATTCCTTCAAATGTTGTTTCTATCAATCACATATGCTTTTTTTTTATGCATGATTGCAGCTGTTATGCGCCGTCACATCTTTCCCATCCTGCATAACTCTTTTATTGGAATTGTAATTGCAGTGACAGCATCCTTGGGGTTCTATTGGATGTGCTCAATCTAATTGAAACGGGATTATTGATATGTCACCTTCAGATAGTCAAACCGATACCAAGCGGGATAATTTCATCGAATCTGTCCACCTATTCGATATCGAATTGGCGGCCGCACCAAGAATTGACCTTGGAGAAACGCCAGCCGGACGGCGTTTTCTGATACCCGTGACTGGCGGAACTTTTGCCGGACATAAAATTTCGGGCAAAGTATTAAATGGAGAGGATCGGATGATGGTCCGCAACGATGGCAGTCATTCACTTGATGTTCGGGTGACGTTGATGACCGATGACGACTGTCCCATTCTCATGAGCTATTCCGGCGCACGAAACGGCGACCCGGAAGTGATGCGGAAGCTTGCGGCCGGAGAGGATGTCGGCGATGCCACATATTATTTTCGCATCGCACCGCAATTCGAGACTGGCTATACGGGAAACGCGGAAAAATACGCTTGGCTGAACGGCATCCTGTGCATCGGATATGGCAAGCGGCTGGAAAAGACCGTTCTGTATTCGATTCACCAGGTGCTGTGATGAGGAAACGCGATTATTTGCCGGTACAATTTCCCTTCATTGACAGACATGCTAGGCTATGCCATTTAATCCTGTAAAGTATCACAGTAACTTCACGCATAGACTAGCTGAATAGATAAAGTAGTATTGAATACTACTTAGATGAATTTGAAAGATTGAAGGAAACGACACAATGACGATAGAAGCCCCCTTTTCACGTTGGGAAGAACCGGTCCAAGAAGCCTGGGTGGATTACAATGGGCACCTCAACGTGGCCTACTACACCCTCATTTTTGACAATGCGGTCGATGTATTTTATCCGGTGTGCGGTCTCGGCGAACCCTATAAGGAAGCAACGGGCCTTTCCACTTTTGCCGTCGAATGTCATATCGGATACCAGCGTGAGGGAAGTCTCGGAGATTCCGTAAAAGTCACCAGCCAGCTTCTTGGCTACGACGAGAAACGGCTTCATTATTTCCACACCATGTATCATGCCACTGAAGGTTACCAAATGGCGACCCAGGAACAGCTGGCCGTTCATGTAGATCTGTCGGTCCGGAAAGTCGTTCCATTTACCGAAGGGCCAATGGAAAAACTTGCCGCCATGTGGGAAGCACATAAAGACCTCCCCATCCCGCCCCAAGTCGGCAGCACGATGACGATCCCGTCCCTGAATAACTAATCGGTTAAAAAGCTAGAAAAAAAGAACTGTTGTTGCGGGCAACAGTTCTTTTTTAGTTCCTCCCAAGGCAGATACCTTTAGTCATCTGGTTTGTCGGAGAAGCCTGGACGGTCTTCGGCCTGGGTAACCAGTACCATGGTATCTTGGATCGCCGTTTCCTTGTGGGCGTCGCCGGCTTCCACAAAATAGCACCCGCCGGCTCCGATACGGATAATTCCTTCCTCCCGGGATTTGATTTCCATCTCGCCTTCAACCACCATGACTTGGACCCATTTCGGATGGGTGTGCTCCGGCACACTCATACCTTTCGGCATGCGAAAAAAGGCCGAGCGGGTTTCGTAGTCACCTTCCCAGACGATACTTTTGCTCATAACCGTACCACCCCGGACCGGGGCCTGTTCCCAAACCAATTGGTCTTTGGTGAAATACCGGCTCATGCAAAACCTCTTTAGTTTTTTTATTGCCGCAATCTGAACCGTTGAATTTTACCGGTCGCAGTTTTGGGCAGGTCTCCGACAAAATGAAACCAGCGGGGATATTTGTAGTGGGCCATGCCTGCTTTGCAATGTTCCAGCAAATCCTTTTCTAGTTCCGCCCCAGCATCGTCAGGGTTGTTCAGGATAATATGGGCCTCCGGTTTGATCAAGCCGTCCGGATCGGCACGGCCGACGACAGCGGCCTCCATTACTTTTTCGTGCTCGATTAGTCTGGCTTCGATTTCAGTGGGCGAACACCATAAACCGCCGACTTTCAGCATATCGTCGCCGCGGCCACCGTTGACGTAATAGCCTTCTTCGTCCTGGTAATACATGTCGCCGGTGTTAAGCCATTTGTCTGCGAGCATCGTGGCAGCAGTTTTTTCCGGGTTGTTCCAGTATTCATGAGCGGTCGAACCACCCCGAACATGGAGGGTGCCAATATCGCCTTGTTCGACAGGATTGCCGTCCTCATCGACAATCCGGACCTCATAACGGCCAACCACCCGGCCAGATGTACCCGGCTTATAGTCGGCCGGTGTGTTGCCGACAAAAATATGAAGCGCCTCGGTCGAGCCCAAACCATCGATGATTAGTATTCCTGTTTTTTCTTTCCAACGAAGCAGGACATCACTGGGCAACGCCTCGCCCGCCGAGACACATTGACGGATAGAACTGGTATCCGGCATTTTTTTGTCCATGGCGTGCAACTGCTGGGCATAGAGCGTCGGAACCCCGAAATAGACCGTCGGGCGGAATTTTTCGAATACCTCAAATGTCATTTCCGACGATACTTTTTGATCGCTTAAGATGATGGTCGCGCCGACCCACAGGGGAAAGGTGAGGGCGTTGCCGAAGCCGTAGGAATGAAACATTTTGCTAGCGGAAAAACAAGAATCGTCTTCGCGGAGCCCAATGGTATCGACGCCGCTACATTGGCTGGTATAAACCATAGAACGATGTGGGTGAACGACACCCTTGGGATTCCCTGTAGATCCGGAGGAATAGAGCCAAAAACAAACTTCTTCTTCTGTCGCCGGTGCGGGGAGCAATTCTGCGGATGCTTTTGCAGCTTCCTTGCTCAGTTGAGTAACAGTAAGTGATTGGGCAAGCGCATGATCTGCCTGTTCGAGAGCTTCTTCGACAGTTTCCGTGAACTCTGGACTGTAAATCAAAACTTTGCAGCCGGAATCCTCGATCAGATATTCATAGTCGGAGACCCGCATCATCGTGTTGACCGGTATTGGGATCACACCAGCCTTGATAGCGCCGAAAAATATGCCGACGAACTCAGGACTGTCTTTAACCACCATCAGCGCCCGCTCTTTAGGTTTGATACCTAGTGAGAGTAGAGCATTACCATATCGGCTGACATTTTCGGCAAGCTGGCCATAGGTAACGTCTTCATCATTTGTCCGAATGGCAACTTTTCGCGCCCGGCCTTCTTTCAGATGCCTGTCGATGAATGGTACGGCAACATTAAAAACAGGCGGGAATTTTATTGCCGGTGGCGTTTCTGAATCATCGAGTATGACGGAAATATCTTCCATGATTGTTGTCCTTGAGTCTTTCTATATGAGGCTTTGATTTAAAAATTTATGATACTGTTGTAACGATACTTGCGATAAAAATAAATTTCCATTGTTGTTTGGATCAAGCAATTATTCCAATTTGATAATGGCCCAAAATAGAGTTTTTTAATAGGCGATCTCAAGATATTTCACAAGAATATCTCAAAAACAGAAAGCAGTACAATATTTTACCCTAATAGCATATCTCATTTATACGAATTGTAATTGAAGTATAGGTCGGGGTACGTTCTATTAGGGGCCGAATTAGTGGGAGCAAGGAATCACATGACAGCTGAAAGACGTCCATATGTAGGGCGGCCTATGGAGCGTGTCGAGGACACTGCGCTGCTTACGGCGAGTGCGAAATTCACAGACGACATTCCCGTCAGAGCAGGCACTTTGCATGCTGCATTTCTTCGTTCTCCACATGCGTCGGCGGAAATTAAGTCCATAGACGTCACTGCGGCTAAAGACCAGCCTGGCGTCGTCGAAGTTCTGACCGGCGCCGAAATTAAAGAACTGACAACACCGTTTATTATGGTCGTTAAGGAACCTATGGACCAGTGGAGTCTGGCTGTTGATCGGGTGCGGTTTGTCGGAGAAGCTGTTGCGGTCGTTATTGCAGACAACCGATATCTGGCTGAAGACGCTGTCGATCATATTGCTGTCGACTACAACGTCCTTAAGCCGGTAATTTCGCCAGAGGATGCAGCCAAAGAGGGTGCACCTTTGGTTCATCACGCCTGCGGTACCAACGTCGTATCAGAACGTACATTTCATTATGGTGAGCCGGATAAAGCTTTTGCCGAAGCTGATCATCATGTGAAGCTTGAGATTTCTTATCCCCGTAATTCCCATACACCTATAGAAGGTTATGTCGTGGCGGCGGAATTCGATACCAATGAACAGACCTATGACGTTATGTCGAATTTCCAGGGACCATTTACCGTCCACCCGGTCATGGCACGGGCGTTAAAGGTGCCGGGATCGAAACTGCGTATGCGTTCGGCACCATATTCGGGCGGCGGCTTTGGCGTCAAACAGGCTATTTTCCCCTATGTCGTCATGTGCTGCATTGCCGCTAAAATCGTCGGCCGGCCTGTTAAATGGGTGGAAGATCGATTGGAACATCTAACAGCGGCTATCGCAGCTCCCAACCGGGAAATGATTGTCGAAGCGGCCGCGACTAGCGATGGTCGAATTACGGCGCTGCGCTACAACATGCTTGATGATTACGGTGCCTATTTGCGCCCGCCCATGCCCGGGCCGCTGTACCGGCAACAAGGGGTCATGACCGGTCCCTACGATATTAAACACCTAACGCTTGTGAACCGGATGGTGATGACCAACAAAACGCCTTCCGGTATGGTCCGGGGTTTCGGTGGACCACAATCTTTCTATGCGCTTGAGCGCATCGTTCATCGCGTTGCCGAAGTCACCGGAGTCGATCAACTGGAGGTTATCAGAAAGAATCTCGTACCCAAAGATGCGTTCCCGTATCGTGCCACAGCCGGCGCGCTACTTGATTCTGGCGACTATCAGCAAGTCGTTGACGTCGGCGTCCGTGACGGCAAATTGCAAGAACTCATCGAAAGGCGCGATAAGGCACGGGCTGAAGGACGGATTTATGGTATTGGCTACGCCGCCGTTTCAGATCCGGCGCATTCCAATATGGGTTATCTGTCGACCATTCAAACGGCTGAAGAACGCCACGCATCCGGATTAAAGGGTGGCAACGTATCTTATGCGACAGTCAATATGGAACCGCTGGGCGCCATCAGTGTGACTGCGGATTCATTGCCGCAAGGGCAAGGTCATGCAACGGTTTTGGCTCAAATAGTCGCCGATGAGTTGGGTGTTACACCGGACCAAATTCGCGTTAATACTGAACTCGATACCCACAAAGATCCGTGGTCCATTGCGACGGGTAATTATTCCTGCCGGTTTTCCTCGGCAACGGCGATCGCTTGCCATCTTGCAGCTAAAAAAATTCGCGACAAGCTGGCCCGCATTGCCGCGCAGACTTTGAATGTTCCGGCCGGTGAAATCGACTTCGCCGATAA
>PBQI01000044.1 GCA_002725625.1 Rhodospirillaceae bacterium
CGTTTTGACCAAGGTCGGGTTGTAGAGAATACCACCATTGACCAAGGCGGCGACCCCGGCGGTCAGCTGAATGGGACTGACGGCAATGCCATGACCATAGGAAATGGTCATAGTGTTTATTTCCCGCCAACGGTCCGGCGTTAACGGTGCGCCGATCTCTGGCAGTTCGATGATTGCCGGGCGCAGCATACCGAATTTTTTGAGATATTTTTGCTGACGCCTGGTGCCCACATCCAATGCCATCTTGGCAGCACCGATATTCGACGAATGGATAAGAATCTCAGGCACCGAAAGCCAACGGTTTTTGCCATGATAGTCGGATATGGTGAAGCGGGCAATGCGGATGGGTTTGGAGGCGTCGTAGCCGTCGCTCAGTGACACGACACCGGCATCAAGCGCCATGGCGACCGTAAACAATTTGAAGGTAGACCCCATTTCATAGACGCCCATGGTGGCCCTATTAAATCCGGCGATACCGGCGGCGGTCATCGGATTGTTGGGATTGAAACCAGGCAGAGAAACCATTGCGCAAATCTCACCGTTTGTAACGTCAAACACGACTCCGGTAGCGCCGATGCCTCTGAATTCAGTCATAGATTTTTGTAATTCTTCGTGCAGCAAAGATTGAACACGAATGTCGAGAGACAGGGTTAATCTTTCCTGCCCGCCGTCTTTGTCACCCCTGAGCGATTTATTAAAAAAGTTCTCGATCCCGGAAAGGCCTTTGCCGTCGATATTGGTTAGGCCGACGGCGTGGGATAACATAGGCCCATGCGGATATACCCGACGCTCGGTACGCTGAAAATAAAGGCCAGGAATTCCGAGGGCGTTGACCGCAAACTGTGTTTTGGGGGTGAGGTTGCGGTGCAGCCAGATAAAAGTTTTCTTCGAGGCAAGTTTCTGGCTGAGTCTGGCGGGGTCCAATTCGGGGAGAACCTGCGCCAGTTTTGCGGCTGCTTCCTTGGGATCGAGGACATGACTCGGATTGGCGTAAAGAGAGGCGGTCGGCAGGCTGGTGGCCAAAAGAATTCCGTTCCGATCGACTATATCGGCGCGCACCTTGGTCGCCTTGAAGGTTTCGGCGATGCGGGCCTGATAATTTTCGCCGGCATCCCGAGTGATGGCCAGTTCCACCAGCCGTCCCGCAATAACGGTAAAAGCCATGGTGAACAGGACACCGGTCACCAATAGGCGGTTGCGGCCGGTTTCCAGTGCTTGTTTTCGGATACCGTCAATTTTTATGCTTGAGGGTATCTCGGGTGATGCTGCGTCGAAGTCATGTTGACGCGAAGCGCCGATATTTGAATTATAGGTTTTATTGCTGCCGGCTTCTGGAAACACATTCTGGGGTAAATCTTCCGTCGCCGTCTGCATCCCCTTGGCAGGTCCTTCGAGACCCCCTGCAGATGAAAAGGGATGGCGGAGATGTTTGAAATTCACCTTTCGGTACCTCCGTCCGTCGGCTTGAAGGAAATGTTTTTCTTGTCGTCGGGCAGTTCACCTTGTGGCCGGTCAACCGGCTCAAAGGACATTAAAGGTATGTCATCCTCTATTTTGATCTGCTCCGGATCGGTAGGCTGCATATTCAAATAGCGATCGGCTAAAACCTTGATGCGGGTAACATCGTTGAGATGGCTCCATTCAGCTTTCAATACGTGAACTTCCTCCTGGTCGGCAAGGATACCCCTATTCATGAGTTCGAGCTCCGCCTCGAGATCGGTCACCTCATACTTAAGATAGAAAAGCGCGACGCTCATGGCGGCGGCGATAAGGAGCGTGAAAATGGTGGTCTGGCGCATTTGTTCTGTCCTTCCTCAAGCTATGTTCAACCAAGCGGAGGCCTGGGTACGTTCCGCCGCGCGCAAGCGGGCGGAGCGGGCTCGGGGGTTGTATTTACATTCCTCTTTGTTGGGTTTTTGAGCGCCCCGCTTGGTCAGTTTGAAGCTCGGGGAGAGCGCTTGGTGCGGCGTTTCAGGCAGATGGCGGGAGCCGTGCGATTTCTGACCGCTGCGTTGACGGAGAAAGGCTTTAACGCGCCGGTCTTCCAGGGAATGAAAACTGACCACCGCCAACCGTCCACCCGGAGCGAGCAGTTGTTCAGCGCCAGCAAGACCGCGATCAAGCTCATCCAATTCGTCATTAACATGAATACGCAACGCCATAAAGGTGCGGGTCGCCGGGTCAATACCATCTTTTGAACGGCGCACAATGGAACGCACCACTTCGGCGAGCTGACCGGTGGTGAGAATGGGTTCGGCTTTGCGGGCTTCGACGATGGCGCGGGCGATCCGGCGGGATTGCCGCTCTTCACCATAGTGATAAATAATATCGGCCAGCTCTTCCTCGGGGATTTGATTAATCAGATCGGCGGCGCTTTGACCTTCGTCGCCCATGCGCATATCGAGGGGACCATCAAAGCGGAAAGAGAACCCGCGCGCCGGATCATCGATTTGCAGGGACGATACGCCGAGATCAAGTGTAACGCCGTCGATATGAGAAACGCCAGCATCACTCATGAGCCTTTCCATGTCGCCGAAACGGCCCTGCAATACAGTCAAGCGGCCGTCATAGCGGTCGCCCAATTCGGCGCCGAAGGTCACTGCCGCCGGGTCGCGGTCGATGCCGAATACCCGAGTTGCCGCCACCGCCAGAATCGCCTGTGAATAACCGCCCCGGCCAAACGTACCATCAACGTAAACGCCGCCGTCCCTGGGTTGCAGGGCGGCGACGACTTCATTCACCATGACGGGAATATGGCCGCTATCCGTCATCACCACCGCCTTTCGGGGGATCGTTGTCTTTAGGGTGATCATTGACTTCTGCGGCAGGTCGTAATTTCAAGGTTGCGCCGCGGGACCGGGCGCGCTCAAAAGCTTTGNCATTATGGGATTCGTAAGCTTCTAACTGCCAGATCTGAAATCGCGTACCGCGGCCNACAAAGACGGCTTCAGACCCAATCGCCGCATATTCGATTAATTCCTTCGGCAGNATCACCCGGCCCTCGGGATCATAGGTCATGGGATGAGCATTTTCCAAAAGGGTTGCCGCCAAATCGTCCTGCTCGTCGGAAAAGAGAGCGAGATCGTCGAGGCTGGTAATGAGCCGCTGGATAAATGCCTCACCACATCCTTCAATGGCGGGATATTTGAAGGAGCGGTACACATAGATACCAGAAAAATCTGAAACTTCGTCGGCAACAGCGAGAGAATCGCGAAACGGCTTGGGTACCGATACACGTCCCTTTTTATCAATCTTATTGATGTGCCTGCCGATTAACGCAGCCATTGTTATCCCGCCTCAACACTTTTTTGGAGTTATTCGCAATAGGCCCCGAACCCAACGAAATCTCTCCATTTCACCCACTCCCACTGAGTATAATTGGGATATCATGGGATATAATGGGCGTCAATGGGATAAAATGGTATTATTTGGGTTAATAAAGTCTTTCGAAAAGTAAAATAACCTCCAATTCATACGGTATTGGGGCGCCGATAAATAAATGGTAAATAATATTTATTCTGCTTATGTTCTTATATTTGAACGGCATCGTTACCGGAAGCAAATATGAAATGAATTGGTAGAGAGGGAATTAAAGTGCCGCCACGTCTTAATGGACGACGCTCCGGAAATATTCAATGGTTTTGCCGAGCCCTTTTTCCAACTCAATGGTAGGCTGCCAATCCAGTTTTTCTTTGGCCAGGCTGATATCCGGGCATCGCTGAAGCGGGTCGTCTTCAGGCAGCTGCTCATTGACCAATTCGGAGTTGGCACCGGTCATATCGATTACCAATTCGGCCAGCTGTTTAATGGTAAATTCACCGGGATTACCCAGATTGATGGGACCTGTCACATCATCCGACGCGGCCATTAACCTGATAAATCCTTCCACCAGATCGTCGACATAACAAAACGACCGGGTTTGGCTGCCGTCGCCGTAAATGGTAAGCGGATTCCCCTGGAGCGCCTGGACGATGAAATTGGACACCACGCGACCATCATCGGGCCGCATCCTTGGACCATAGGTATTAAATATGCGCGCCACCCGGATGTTCAGTTGATGCTGACGGTAATAGTCGAAAAACAGCGTTTCGGCACATCGCTTCCCTTCATCATAGCAGCCGCGCGGACCGATCGGATTTACATTGCCCCGATAGTCCTCTGCCTGGGGGTGTACGGTAGGATCGCCATAGACCTCGCTGGTCGAAGCCTGAAATATTTTGGCGCCGCACCGCTTGGCCAAGCCGAGCATATTGATGGCGCCGTGAACACTGGTCTTAGTAGTCTGCACCGGGTCGTACTGATAGTGAATAGGTGAAGCCGGGCAAGCCAGATTGTAAATTTCATCCACTTCGATAAAGAGCGGAAAGGTAACGTCGTGACGCATCAATTCGAAATTAATCCGATTCATCAAGTCCGCTACATTGTCTTTAGTACCAGTAAAATAATTGTCGAGACAAATAACGTCGGAACCCTCTTCGACCAATCTATGGCACAAGTGGGAGCCGATAAATCCGGCCCCACCGGTCACTAATATGCGTTTGCGTGATGGCATGAGACTATCCTAATCGCCTTACGTGAACTCGAGGCTAACTCGCAACGGGCTTGCTATTGTTCTTTAGTTCTAAAGCATTAAATTTAAGTTTGCAAAAACCGTACATGTTCATTCTCTATCACCACGCAAGTCAGACGATTGGAAAGATAGGCACCGGTATCAATACTGATTCGATTAGCCATAATTTCAGGGGCATCGCCAATAGTATGGCCATGAACAATAATTTTTCCAAAATCAATATTGGAGTTCATAAAGTCCTCTCTTATCCAAAGCATATCTTGGATTTTTTGATTCTGAAGCGAAACGCCCGGCCGAATACCGGCATGAACGAAATAGTATTCGCGATATTCGAAATAGGTTTGTAAACCCATTAGAAAACAGCGGTGATCGGGCGAAAGCATACGCCTCAAAAGGCTCGCCGTTTCCACGAATTCTTCTGGGCTGGAATTGGCCGAAAGTTCAAGGCCGAAATTGTTCAAAAGCGCCGCACCACCATTGTTCATCCAGGCTTTTCCCAACTCCCCGGACGCCATGAATCGTAGAAAATAATCTTCGTGGTTGCCCTTGAGATATACGCTCTCGAAGCCAAGTTCTTCGTTGGTCTTATCAGTAGAAATTAGATGATCCAGAACCTCCATGGATGATGGTCCCCGATCGATATAGTCGCCAAGATAGATCAATATTTTCCGTCCACCAGGTGCCGCTCCATGGGCAGATGCCGTCTTGGCGTCATCTAGGATCAGCGCCTGAATTTCCCGCAGCAGGTCAACCCTGCCATGGATGTCGCCGACAGCATAGATGCGAGTATTGTCCTGAATCATTCCCTGTCCTTGTCGCCCGACCTAAATATTCTGGTTTGAGATACCGGTTTAATCGTTCCTGCTCAATTTAAATCATTGTGATTATCTATGTTGATTTATAAATGGTTAAACGTTTTTCCCTATAAGAATCCATTGGATTAAATTTGTGTTACTGTGATCTATGGCTGACGAATCACCGGTTGTCACTTCTGTTTCGGAACAACGATCTCCTGAGAGTTCGCTGCTCGACCATGTCGAACGCGTTGTGCACAACCGCAGCGGCCGCTTTTCTGTTGTATTGCATCTTTCGAGCTTACGGGCACACAACCGGCAACCCCATCATATCCGCATCGCCAGCCGGACCTTCGATTCGATTTTAAACGCTGCCAACACCCAGCTCTATACATTAACATCCGGCAATATCATCCTGATGTGCAAGGACGCCAGGGTTGATGACGGCGGTTTGGTAATAGACAAAATCCGCGCCCTGTTTCGAAACGATCCGCTGACGTCGACCGGCCGCGGCGGCGGAAAATGGAGATGGCAAAACGCCGCTCACAAAATTTGGATTTCATCGAATAAATCTTGGTCCAGAGAAAATTCAGTTTCGGCTCAGCTATCTATTTTAACTGGGGGTAAATCAATGTTTGGTCGTTTAGCCAATTTTTATTTTAGGAAAAGCAGCGCGTTAATTATTGGCACCGCCCTTATGGGCATAACGCTCAGCGGGTGCGCCAGCGGCCCCAAGGTTCCCGCTTCGGAAACTTTGGTTAACCAGGCCCAAAAAACGGTGGAGATATTAAAGAACCGCAAGGATTTGACAAATTTCAACCGCTACCTGAAATCGGCAGCTGGCGTTGGGATATTTCCGGCTGTCTATAAGGCGGGCTTTTTCGTCGGCGCTGAGGGCGGTAATGGCGTCGTAATCGCCCGAGACGCCAGTGGCAACTGGGGCTACCCCGCCTTTTATACGTTAGCGGCGGGAAGCTGGGGCCTGCAGTTTGGCGGTCAAAAATCTGGCGTCGTCTTCATTATGAGGAGCCCTGGTGCCGTTGAGGCGATTCTGAAGTACCAGGGGAAAATAGCCGCTGATGCCAGCGTTGCCGCCGGCCCGGTCGGTACGGGCCTGGAAGGCGCTGTGACCACTAATTTGGGCGGCGACATCATTGCCTTTGCCGATTCCAAAGGTTTGTTTGGCGGCTTTTCCGTTGAAGGCGCCGCCATCATCCGCCGCAACGACCTCAACGCCGAATATTACGGCGCCAAGGTATCACCACGGTCCATACTCATCGACCATGCCCAACGCAACGAACAGGCGGAAAACTTACGCTGGTCTTTGATTGTTCGTTGATCGCACTTCAAAGAGCGACATATCGAGGCCTTGACCGGTCAAATAAATTAAGTGAATTGTTTGGCATCTGTGTGTTTTTTTGGCAAACCATGCTGATGTCAAATAATTGCAATTCATTTCCAAGAGCACCGCAATGAACAAATCCCAGCCCGATACAGAATCCCCAGCCGGGGGCCAGGATTTTATCCGCGATATTATTCAGCAAGATTTGGACGCCGGACGTCATGAGAAAATCGTTACCCGGTTTCCGCCTGAGCCCAACGGCTATCTGCATATCGGTCACGCCAAGTCCATTTGCCTAAATTTTGGCGTCGCCCAGGAATATGGCGGCCGGTGCCATCTGCGTTTTGATGACACCAATCCGGCCAAAGAAGAACAGGAATTCATTGACGCTATTGAAGAGGATGTGCGCTGGTTAGGATTCGATTGGGGTGAACATCTTTATCATTCTTCAGATTATTTTCAGCAGCTTTACCAATGGGCGGAGCATCTCATTGAAAATGGCGACGCTTATGTCGATGATCTTTCGGCCGATGAAATACGTGAACACCGCGGCACCTTAACCGAACCGGGAAAAAACAGCCCCTACCGCGACCGCAGCGTAGAGGAGAATCTGGATTTTTTCCGCCGCATGCGCGCGGGCGAGTTTGAGAATGGCGCCAAGGTTCTCCGCGTCAAGATCGACATGGCGTCGGGCAACATCAATATGCGCGACCCGGTTATTTACCGCATTTTGCATGAACGCCATCCGCGCACGGGCGATCAGTGGTGTATCTATCCTAATTATGATTTTGCCCATGGCCAGTCGGACGCCATTGAACGGGTCACCCACTCCCTCTGCACTTTGGAGTTCGAAGATCATCGGCCGCTTTATGACTGGCTGATGGAACATTTGCCGGTCCCGTCACAACCTCATCAGTATGAATTTGCCCGACTCAACCTGACCTATACGATTTTGTCCAAGCGCAAGCTTATGCAACTGGTAACGGAAAACCATGTTTCGGGATGGGACGATCCCCGCATGCCGACCATCAGCGGTCTGCGCCGACGTGGCTATCCCGCCGCAGCTATTCGAGATTTTGCCGGACGGATCGGCGTCTCGAAATCTAACTCCACCATTGAAGTGGCGATGCTCGAACACTGCGTTCGGGAACTACTGAATAAGACGGCGCCCCGCCGTATGGCTGTGCTGCGCCCGATGAAGGTAGTGATTGAAAATTATCCGGTAGGCGAATGGGAAGAGCTTACCGCCATCAACAATCCGGAAGATGAAAGCGCCGGCAGTCGGCAGGTGCCGTTTTCCCGTGAGCTCTATATCGAGCGGGAAGACTTCATGGAGGATCCACCAAAGAAATTTTTCCGGCTGGCCCCAGGTCGGGAAGTCAGGTTGCGCTATGCTTATTTTGTCACCTGCTCCGATGTGGTTAAGGATGAAAAAGGCGAAATTACGGAAATCCGGTGTACCTATGATCCGGCTACCAAGGGCGGCAATGCACCGGATGGAAGGAAGGTAAAGGCTACCTTGCATTGGGTATCTGCGCAGCACGCTAAATCCGCTGAAGTCAGGCTTTACGACCATCTCTTTAATCTGCCGAATCCTGACAAGGAAGGGGAATTTCTAGGTAACATCAACTCCGATTCACTGGAAGTGTTGGAACAATGCGCCCTGGAACCGTCATTGGTGGATTTGCGAGAGGATGATCTACTGGTCGACGAAACCGTCCAGTTTGAACGGCTGGGGTACTTTTGCCTCGACAAAGAGACAACCGAGGACCGCCTCGTCTTCAATCGCACCTTAGGTCTGCGCGACTCCTGGGCAAGAATGCAAAAACAGAAAAATAAAAAATAAAAAACTTTATCTAAGGAGAAAAACATTATGACCAAAAAAATAGAACATCTTCATTGGCCTGATGCGCCGGATATGTGGATGCCCTACGCGCCGGCGATCAAAGTGACCGGTGGATCAACAATTTATTGTGCCGGCGTTACCGCGGCACCGGTCTATCACCACCACCCCCACCGCCCAGAGGAATTTGACGCCATGCCCAACGATATGGATGGTCAGGCGCAAGCGGCTCTCGATAACCTGCAACGCGGATTGGAGGCCGCCGGCGCCACCTTTGCTGATATCGTCGTGGCCGACCGGTATCTGACCAATATGGAACAACAGGACGTTCTCAACAAAGTATGGGCGGAGTATTTCGGCGATGCCAAACCCGCAACTACCACGGTGCAAATCGTCCGTTTGGCGACGGATCCGCGTTGTCTTTTGGAAATAAACGCAATCGCCGTTGTCGACTAAGCCCCCCAGCGTTTCATTTATACATGGGCAACTCTAAAAACACCCACCCCACTCATTGATCTGATAGAATCACGATATTACGGCATCGGGGACATGGCGGAACCCTTGTTCGTTCCATAGGTCTGACACGAGCCAAAACCATAATCGGCCTGAAGAACCTCGCTTACAACATGAATCGTCTGGTCCAACTGAAGAGGCTCGCATCACATGAGCAAGTGATGGCGACAAATCCATCATTCTCTGCCCGATAGACAGTAACGTTTCGTTTTGGCGAACAACTTCGCCCGAGTAAGACATTGATTGCTTCCCGCAAGGGATCAACGACATCTGATGAAAAGCGTTTCAAACAATATATAAAAAATGCTTTCGATTGGTATCGGGAATTCAATATCCGAAAAATCCTTGAAATAAAGCGGTTTATTGGCGGTTTCGCCACCCTACAAAGATATAGTTTTAGTATCCAACTATTTTATTGCAAGGTTTATTTGTTTTGATTATAGTTATCATACTTAAGTTAACTGGATAAGGTGCCGTGGCATGCTAACGATTGAACAAAATGATCTGGTGACCCTCACGGGCAGGAACACTGCCGGCGGGGAATTGATGCGGCGCTACTGGCAACCGGCCGCGTTAACGGAAGAATTACCGTCCGACCGGCCGGTAAAATACATCAAATTAATGGGTGAAGACCTTGTCTTATTCAAGGACGATCAGGGCCGCTATGGGCTGGTTGGAAGACATTGCTCTCATCGCGGCGTCGACCTTTGCTTTGGGCGGCTCGAAGACGGCGGGTTGCGGTGTCCGTTACATGGCTGGCTGTTCGATATTGAAGGAAAATGCCTGGAGCAACCGGCGGAACCGCCGGGCAGTAACTTTCACACCAAAATAAATCATCTTTCTTATCCCTGCACCGAACGGAACGGGATAGTCTTCGCCTATTTGGGCCCGTTTGAAGAAGGTGCTGAACCACCTGCCCTGCCCGAGTTCGATTGCTTTGTCGCGCCGAACGAATTTACTTTTGCCTTCAAAGGTTTGATGGAATGCAACTGGCTGCAGGCCCTGGAAGTAGGCATCGATCCGGCGCATGCTTCCTTTCTGCATCGATTTTTCGAAGATGAAGATACGGCCGACGGTTACGGTAAGCAATTCAGGGCGGCAACGGCCGACGACGCGGTGGCGCCGACCAAAATACTCCGAGAGCATCCCTGTCCCAATATCGAAGTTGAGGAAACGGATTACGGACTTCGAATATTTGCCTTACGTGATCTGGATGAAGCCAGCACCCACGTCCGCATCACTAACATGATGTTTCCCAATGCCATCATCATTCCCATGAGTCACGACATGACTATCACCCAGTGGCACGTGCCCATTGATGATGAAACATGCTATTGGTACGCAATTTTTTCCGCTTTCGATGAAAAAGTAAACAAAGAAGCCATGCGACAGCAGCGGCTAGAAACCTATAGCCTGCCCGACTACCGGTCCAAACGAAACAAGAGCAACAATTACGGTTTTGATGCCGACGAGCAACGCAGCCAGACTTACACGGGCATGGGTATGGATATCAATATTCACGATCAGTGGGCCGTGGAATCCATCGGCGCCAGGCAGGACAGAACCACCGAGCATCTTGGCGCTTCTGACAAAGCCATTATCGCCAACCGCCGCATGTTGTTGCAGGCAATTGAAAGCGTTCAGTTGGGAAAATCACCACCGATGTTCCAGACCAACGGAATGTCGGCAATTGTTCAAAATCCAATCGCCATCGATACCATCGCCATTTCAGCCAGTTGGCAATCAGATTGGCAGGATAACGACTTGGCGCGGCGAAATAAATCGGCCTGGGCCGCCAAACCCTGATTGTCTGGCTGTCCCTAAATCGAAATGAAAAACATGGAACTTAATACCGGGAGTATGGGACGCGCCAGCTTTGTGAAACAACACGGGTTGTGGAATGAAGAACAGGCCGACGCGGCGACCCGGATAGAAAAACTGGCCAACGAACAGGACCTTGAAGTTGTCCGCCTGTCCTTTGCTGACCAACACGGCATTCTGCGCGGCAAAACCATTGTTGCCCGGGAATTGTCCATGGCCATGCGCAATGGCTGCGCCATGGTGACCACCCTGCTGGCCAAGGATACCTCCCACAAAACCGTTTATCCCTGGTTTTCGGAGGGCGGCGGATTTGGCATGGAGGAGATGACCGGCGGCGGCGATTTCATCATGGTACCCGACCCGACGACATTTAAAATCCTGCCATGGGCGGAAAAGACGGGCTGGATTCTGTGCGATATCTATTTTCCCAACGGCAGGCCCGTTCCCTTTTCCACCCGCCAGATCATGAGGGATGCATTAGCCAAACTCGATGCCAGGGGATTCGATTATGTCGCCGGTCTGGAAGTTGAATTCCATTTGTTCAAGCTGGAAGATCCAAGCCTACGGCCGGAACAAGGGGGACAGCCGGCGGAACCGCCAACGGTCAGCCTGTTGGCCCACGGCTTTCAGTATTTGACAGAGCAGCGTATGGATGAGTTGGAGCCATCGTTGGAGAAAATTAGGCGCCATCTGGTCGATTTAGATTTGCCGCTCCGGACCGTCGAGGTTGAGTTTGGCCCAAGCCAGGTTGAAATCACGTTTGACCCCGGCCAGGGACTCGACCCTGCCGACACCATGGTACTGTTCAGAAGCGCGGTGAAACAGATCGCCCACCGGAACGGATTACATGCCACCTTCATGTGCCGTCCCAACCTGCCCAACCTGTTTTCCAGCGGCTGGCATCTGCATCAAAGCCTGCGTCGCAAAAGTACCGGTAAAAATGCCTTCATACCTAAAGCAGATAAAGACATATTATCGCCCCTGGGCAGGCAATTCGTCGCCGGGCTTCTAAAACATGCCCGCGCCGCATCGGTATTTTCAACACCTACGATCAATGGTTACAAGCGCTTTCAGCCTTACTCTCTGGCGCCGGACCGGGCACTTTGGGGCCGCGACAACCGAGGCGCCATGCTACGCATCGTCAGCGGCGCCGGCGATGCCGGTTCGCGCATCGAAAATCGGGTCGGTGAACCGGCTGCCAACCCGTATCTCTACATGGCGTCTCAGATCTATTCCGGTCTGGACGGCATCGAAAATGAACTGAAACCGGCGACACCGGTTGATGCACCTTATGATACGGATGCCCCCCCCTTGCCGCGCAGTCTATTGGATGCCTTGTTTGCGCTCCGCGAAGACTCCCTGTTTGCCGAAAAATTCGGCCGGCAGTTTGTCGACTACATATTGCATATCAAGGAAGCTGAAATTTCCCGTTTTTTCTCGACGGTTACCGATTGGGAACACAAAGAGTATTTCGAGATTTTCTGAGTCTGCTTACCCGGTCACGACAATTCTGTAATTTTTCTCATTTGAACAATCTACTTTCTGTTCGCGATCTCCACCGGTCGACGCAACACATGCGTTAAATCTCTCTGCTGGTGTTTCAAACTCCAATATTTTGCGAGGTCGTTCATTCAACTGCCGCGCCATTTTGTTTAGATGTGCCTGCGAGTGCACCGACAAGTCCGTTCCTTTGGTGAAGTATTGCCGGAGCAGACCATTTAAATTCTCATTTGAGCCACGTTGCCAAGGGCTTTGCGGATCACAAAAGTAGACATCGATATTGGTCGCCAGGGTAAACTGTTTATGACCAACGAGTTCCTTACCCCGATCCCAGGTCAGGGATTTATACAATTCAGCGGGGAGTTTTTTGGCATGTTCAGTAAGGGCAATGATAACTGTTTGAGTATCCTTTCTGGTTACCTTTACTAACATCACATAGCGCGTATGGCGCTCTACCAAGGTTGCGATATGGCTGTTCTTTGAAACGAGTCCGCCGGGCGTTGGAATTTCTGTCGACGGGATACCCACCTTTGCCAACAACCGCTTCGTTGAGCTGATGGGGTATAAAGATTGTAACGCATTCATGTCCTGCCCAATAGCCGATCTTTATGTCGATAAAGAAGGCAGCGTCTCGGATGCAGAAATTCGTCTGGTTCGCGAAAATGGTGATGAATTTTGGACGCTGATTTCACTTTTCCCTTTCGTCTTCGGGAGACAGCAGGCCACCTTGGTCTGGCTTTACGTCATCAGTGACCGCCTGGAACAGGAGAAAGCAACACAGGAATCACACGATGCATCAGCGGAGATAGAAATGCTTTTGCGCGACACCATGCGAAAGCATTTCCGAAGGATTTGTGATCTATGACGCCGATGACAAGATGGTTATCTGCAACGAGCTGTACAAAGGGCTTTTTCCCACGGTCGCCAACATCATGGGACCCGGTGCAACTTTTGAAAATTTGATCGATGTCGGGCTGGAGCGGGATCAGTAAGGCGGTATAACAGCCGACAGGGACAAGGCAGATATCAAGAAAGAGAGAATGGATCATCACAACAATCTGACCGGTGTCGGCGTTGATCAGAAGATGGCGGATAGTCGTTGGATGATGGTGCTGGAACGGCGCACGCGGAGCGGCGGCATAGCCGGAATCCGCGCCGATATTACCGAGCTTAAAGAAGCTGAGGCCCTTCGACTTCGTCAAAAGGAAATTATTGAAGCAACGCTCGAGAATGTTGAGCGGGGCGTGATCATAGTGGACGATGGCGGCTCCATCCTAGCCTACAACAATTTCTTTGAAAACAAAATCGGCTTTGGCATCGGCGGCTATACTAATTTCGAGGAATGGGCCACACCTGACGGAAGCGCCTATTCAATCACGCACATACCGTTGGATAGCGGCGGATATGTGAGAACCTATAACGATATAACCATCCGTAAAAAAGACGAGAACGAACTCAGAAAAAATAAAACAGGTGGAAAGTTTCAATAAAGTTACCGTCGGCAGAGAACTCAAAATGATAGAGTTGAAAAAGGAAATAAACTCTCTTCGTGAGGAAACCGGCGATCCGGACCGCTATCAGGTATTTTGAATCTCGTAAAAAACACGTCGAATTAACCGCGGTTTTACAGCATCTTCAGACCAAAGGCAGGCGTTTGTTCAATCTGTCCTTTTGAAAACCGGCCGTGATTTTATAGGCGTCGGCCAGTTCTTTTATTTCCTCCGGGCTGATGACGTCATTGATGTTGTCAAATTCCTCGCCGCCGGTGCGATTATCAATCTCCGTCAGAAATATGTCGGGACCGCTGCTTCTATTCATGCGGACGATCTCCGCGGTGGCCGGAAGCCGTTCCGCCTCATAGACTTTGAGCGCCTCCTGGAAACTGTCATTGTCCAATAAGCATTTGGTTAGCACTCTTGCATCCAGCACCGCCTGGCACGCGCCGTTGGAGCCCCGCGGCAGCATCGGATGGGCGGCGTCGCCCAACAGGGTCGTGCGGCCATAGGTCCATTGCTTAATGGGTTCCCGGTCGATCATGGGAAATTCATAGATGGCGTCGGCGTTGTGAATAAGGTCCGGGACATCCAGCCAGTCGAAATGCCAATCGGCGAAGGAGTCGATGAAATCCTCAATACGGCCTTCCCGGTTCCAATCTTCCGTTAAATAGTCATCGGTTTCGATTTCGGCGATCCAATTAATCAAGGTCTGACCACTGCCATCTACATTGTCGACGATGGGATAGATAACAAATTTTCCGGTTCTGAGGCTGCCAGCGAGAACCATACTATGGCCTGAGAGAAATTTTTCGGTCCGCGTCACGCCGCGCCACATATTAATGCCCGAATAGCGGGGTGGTCCTTCGGACGGAAAATTTTGGCGCCGAAGGGTGGACTTGATACCATCAGCGGCGATAACAACGTCTGCAGCCACCGCACCCAAGGAATCACCGGTTACGGGATCGTCGAAATATGCCGTTGCGCCATCGCGGTTCTGATCGGCATAACGGCAATGATGGCCAGTGATAATCCTTTCCGCCCCTAACCTTTCTTTGGCGATTTCCAGCAATATCATCTGCAACCGGCCGCGATGGATCGAGAGCTGAGGCCATTTATAGCCGGCCGCCAGCCCCCTAGGTTCCACCAGAATTTCCTGGCCGTGCTGATTGTAGAAGCACATTTCCGTATTCTCGACGGCCTCTTCGGCCAATCGATCCAGGACACCGAGCGCTTCAAATTCCCTCGTGGCATGGGGCAACAGATTGATGCCAACCCCGAGAGGTTTGATTTCCGGCACCGATTCGTAGACGCGAACTGGAATATTCGCTTGATGAAGACTGAGCGCCAGGGTTAACCCGCCGATCCCCCCCCCGACAATCAGAACTTCCATATGATTTTGCTCCGTTTTTTTATCAAACCTTCTCAGGAAAGAGTTTTCTCAACCCGTCTGAACTCGCCTCCGAGACACCCCGCTCGGTGATCAGACCGGTCACGTAGCGCCGTGGTGTAACGTCGAAAGCGTAATTGGCTACCTTGCTGCCTTCCGGCGTAATGGTAACGTTGGCGACACCGCCGGACGCATCCCGCCCGGTCATTACGGTCACCTCTGTGGCGTCGCGTTGTTCAATGGGAATATCCCGGACACCGTCTTCCACAGTCCAGTCGATGGTCGGCGACGGTAGGCCCACATAGAACGGCACATCGTTGTCATGGGCGGCCAGCGCTTTAAGATAGGTGCCGATTTTGTTGCAGACGTCGCCGGTATAGGTGGTCCGGTCGGTGCCGACGATGACCAGATCAACCATTCCATGCTGCATCAGATGTCCGCCCACGTTATCGACGATCACCGTGTGTGGTACGCCATGCTGGCCCAGTTCCCAGGCGGTCAGACTGGCGCCCTGGTTGCGGGGCCTGGTTTCATCGGCCCAGACATGAACATCGATACCGGCGTTGAAGGCTTTGTAGATGGGTGCCAGCGCCGTGCCCCAATCCACCGCCGCCAGCCAGCCGGCATTACAGTGGGTCAGAACATTAACCGTTCCGCCATTTTTCCTGGCGGCGATCTCTTTGATAATCTCTGCCCCATGGTCGCCGATGTTGGAGCAAATCTCCACATCCTCATCGCAGATTTCAGCGGCGCGCCGGTAGGCAACAGCCGCCCGATCACCTTCCGGCAATGGCGTCAGCAGGGCATTCAGATCATCCAGCGCCCAGCGCAGATTAACCGCCGTCGGGCGGGTGGCGAACAGGGCGTCGTACATTGATTTGAGATTGGCATCGGAAGCGTCCTCCCGCATGGCCAGGGCCACACCGCACGCCGCCGTCGCCCCGATCAAGGGGGCGCCCCGGACCAGCATATCCTTGATAGCCACCGCCGCGTCCGGCATGGTTTCCATACGGACAATCTCAAATTCATGGGGCAATTTGGTCTGGTCAATAATCTCCACCCCCCAGCCGTCCTCGGCCAGCCAGATGGTACGATAGGGAACGCCGTTAACTTTCATCCGCCTATCCTTCCGCCAGTACCCGACCCGCCACGGCGTCCAGCTTAGCCAGAACGTCGGGGTCGCGGGCTTCGGGGGCGGTGATGAGGGCGTTTTCGAGGGCCGTATGGCAGCCGGCAGAACAGTGTTCCGTTCTGCCCGACAATTGCGGCGCCACAGCCGGCACCAGCGACTTGGCATTGTCGGCATTACCCAGCAGAACCTGGATGATGGCATCGACCGTGACATGATCGTGGTCTGGGTGCCAGCAGTCATAGTCGGTGACCATGGCGACGGTGGCGTAACACATCTCCGCTTCGCGGGCGAGTTTGGCTTCTGGCATATTGGTCATACCGATGACGTCGCAGCCCCAGGATTTATAAAGGTTGGATTCCGCCAGGGTGGAAAACTGGGGGCCTTCCATAGCCACATAGGTGCCGCCACGGACGGTCTTGATGCCGAGCCCCTTGGCACCTTCTTCCAATACATTACCCAAACGCGAACAGACCGGATGACCAAATCCCACGTGGGCCACCATGCCGGTTTGAAAAAAACTTTTGACCCGGGCAAAGGTGCGGTCGATAAACTGATCGACGATAACAAAGGTACCGGGATCGAGCTCATTTTTGAAAGACCCGCAAGCCGACAGGGAAATGATCTCAGTAACACCGGCGCGTTTGAGGGCGTCGATATTGGCGCGGAAGTTCAATTCCGACGGCGGGATTTTGTGCCCCCTGCTATGGCGCGGTAGGAACACCAACTGCTGGCCGTCGAGCTCACCAAAAAGGAACTCGTCGGACGTTTCACCGAACGGGGAAACCACGCGTTCCCATCGTGTATTCGCCAGCCCGTCTATTTCGTAAAGACCGCTGCCGCCGATGACCCCGATGACCGGTGCTTCAAAGTCACTCATGATAAGCCCCCTGCTCCAATTATTATTCGGATGTGATCTTCGCTTTAATAATAATGACCGGCTCCAACGGAACATCGGACGGAAATGGCCCGATGGCGCCGGTGGCTACGCGGCTGATGCGGCCGACGATGTTCATACCGTCGATGACCCGGCCAAACGCCGTATAGCCCCATCCCTGTTGCGTCTTGGAGCGGTGATTAAGAAACCGGTTAAGAATCGAATTGACAAAAAACTGATCTGTCGCCGAATGCGGATCTGACGTTCGGGCCATAGCGATGGTGCCGCGCTCATTGGGCAATCCCTTGTCAGCTTCATTGGGCACCGGTGCACCGGTATCCTGGCGTAAAAAATTTTTATCGAAGCCGCCGCCCTGGATCATAAAGCCCTTGATCACCCGATGAAATATCGTGCCGTCGTAATGGCCTTTGCGCACATAGTTGAGAAAATTCTCGACCGTCTGAGGCGCCAATTCCGGTTCCAGCTCTACTGTGAAGTCGCCCATTGACGTTTGGAACAGAACTTTCGGCATGCCGCCCGCCTCGACAGAACTGGTCACCGAGCCGAACAAAGCGAAGACGGCCACCAAGGGTAACAGAGAAAAGATCAATTGTTTCATATTATTTTCCTAGAATTCTAGTGTTCCATGTCAATAAATAGGGCGCCAAAAAAAAGGGCGTTTGAATAGTCATAACCTATCCAAACGCCGCATTTTGGCAATAATTTGTTCTTAATGCTGGTCTGACCAGACCTGCCGCTTAACCGCATAGAGCATAGCGGTGAAGACCAGCAGGAAGATCAAAACCTTCACGCCCAGGCGTTTTCGTTCTTCCAGCTCCGGCTCTGCAGTCCAGATCAGGAAGGCGGTAATATCGCGGGCCATTTGGTCAACAGTCGCCTTGGTGCCATCGGCATATTCGACGCCTTCATCGCTCAAGGGAGGACCCATAGCGATCTGATGACCAGGGAAATATTCGTTGTAGCTCATACCCTCTTGAAGTTTAAAGCCTTCCGGCGCGTCTTTGTAGCCGACCATCAATGCATATACATAGTCGGCAAATCCGGGACGGGCCTTGGTCATCAAGGATAGATCAGGCGGCAACGCACCGGCATTGGCTGCCCGTGCGGCATTGTCGTTGGCGAAGGGATTAACGATCTTATCGAAGGGTTTGGCCTTGCGCATGATCGGCTCGCCGTCCTCGTGGGTCTCGCCATCCTCGTTGGGCCCGGCGGGCACTTCGAACTCGGCGGCGATTTCCTTGACTTCGTCCTCGGTGAAACCGATTTCCTGCAAATTACGGTAATAAATCAACCGGATGGAATGGCAGGATGAACAGATTTCCTGAAAGACCTGGTAACCGCGCTTCAACTGCGCCCGGTCAAAGGCGCCGAAAAAACCATCAGTCGACCATTGCTGCGAGGGCGGCGGCGTGCCTCCAACTGAAGCCAACGCCTGACCGGTGCCGAAAGAGACCAAGAGTAAAACTGCGATAGCTGAAAACATCGATTTTTTCAACATGGATCAGCCCTCCTTTCCATCAGATCCTGCAGCGGTCACCGCAACGCTGATGCTTTCAGGGACCGGCTTGGTTTTCTCGAACCACCCGACCAGCGGGA
>PBQI01000045.1 GCA_002725625.1 Rhodospirillaceae bacterium
AACCGACGCTGTTGGGACGCTGGTTATTTCTTACAGCCTGCAATGTCTCAACGTTGCCGATCTGCGGGGAACGGGCCGGGCAATGTGGAGCGAATTAAAACGCGGGCTACCCCATACGGGGGAAGCGCTGAAAAAAGGCGAAGAGGAGAAAGGGGAGCCCTTTGATAAACGGGTCTGGCAGGAATGGCATCAGATACCCGTAGGCCTGGAACCGGATGAAGCCTGAATGGCTGAAGACATCAAACTTTGCCACCTGACTGATATCGAAAACGGTGAGAGCGCCGGCTTCACCTGCCCCGTCAAAGGCCGGGATCAGTTGGTACTGGCCGTCCGCAAGGGGGATCAGTTATTTGTCTATATTAATTCATGCCCGCATATCAGAATACCGCTTAATCTCGACACCGGGTTTTCCGACGAAGGCCTGCATGGTGGAAAATTTCTCAGTCTCGATAAACAGCATATTCAATGCTCTACCCACGGCGCGCAGTTTCAGATCGAAGATGGCTTTTGCATCTACGGTCCGTGCAAAAACGAATCCCTCGAACCCGTTCCCGTTGTGATCAGAGAAGGGTCCGTCTATGTCAGTAAATAGGCCCAGATTGTCCTCTCTTTCCTCTTGTTTAAAGGTGGGTGATCAGGATAAAACAGGAATAAGTTCAAAGGACCATGATGCAAAAGCCGATAGAGTAATTTCTCTCCGCGAGCTTTTTAGGGAGAATCCAAAGCGACAAAAAACCTGATAGGGAGGTTAAGACCTGACATGTCCGAAAATCTGCTGTTTCCCGTGCCCGATTCCGTTGCCGCCAACGCCTGGGCAGACAATGATAAATATCTCGAAATGTACCAGGCATCCGTCGACGACCCCGAAACTTTCTGGGGCGAAAAGGGTAAAAGAATTGACTGGATCAAACCTTACACACAAGTAAAGGACGTCGACTATGCCGATGACGCCAAAATTAAATGGTATCAGGACGGCACCCTGAACGCGTCCTACAATTGCCTCGACCGACATCTGGAAACCAGGGGAGAACAGACCGCCATCATCTGGGAGGGCGATGACCCCGCGGACGACAAAACCATTACCTTCCGGGAGCTGCACGAACAGGTCTGCCGCTTCGCCAATGCCATGAAAAACGCGGGCATCAAAAAAGGCGACGTGGTGACCATATACATGCCGATGATTCCCGAAGCCGCCGTCGCCATGCTGGGCTGCACCCGTATCGGCGCGATTCACTCGGTGGTGTTCGGCGGGTTTTCACCGGATTCCCTGGCAGGCCGCATTCAGGATTGCGAATCAAATTGCGTGATTACCTCCGATGAAGGCGTCCGGGGCGGCAAGCCTATTCCGTTGAAAGCCAATACAGATGCAGCATTGGCAAGCTGCCCTACCGTCAAAAAGGTGTTCGTTGTCAATCGCACCGGCGGCGCGATTGATTGGGAAGACGGCCGCGATATTTGGTACGAGGAAGCCTGCGCGACAGCGGACCCGGTCTGTGAACCGGAGGAAATGGGCGCCGAGGACCCGATGTTTATCCTCTATACTTCGGGCTCCACCGGAAAACCCAAAGGTGTGCTACACAGTACCGGCGGCTATATGGTCTATACCTCGATAACCCACCAGTATGTCTTTGATTATAAAGACGGTGAGGTCTATTGGTGTACAGCGGATGTCGGCTGGGTAACCGGTCACAGCTACATTGTCTATGGACCGCTGGCCAATGGCGCCATCACCCTGATGTTTGAAGGCTTGCCCACCTATCCGGATTCGTCCCGGCTTTGGCAGGTCTGCGATAAGCATGAAGTGGCCATATTCTATACAGCGCCGACCGCCATTCGCGCCCTGATGCGGGAAGGCGATGGACCGGTTAAATCGACCAGCCGGAAATCCATCCGCCTGTTGGGAACGGTGGGTGAACCCATCAATCCTGAAGCCTGGATGTGGTATTACAAAGTGATTGGCGAGGAACGTTGCCCCATTGTCGATACCTGGTGGCAGACGGAAACCGGCGGTATTATGATTACACCGCTACCCGGTGCGACCGCCCTGAAACCGGGCTCGGCCACCAAGCCATTCTTCGGCGTGGAGCCCCAATTAGTGGACGGCGACGGCAATGTGTTGGGCGGTGCCACATCGGGCAATCTCTGCATTGCTGACTCCTGGCCGGGCCAGATGCGCTCGGTCTACAAGGATCACAAGCGGTTCGTCGAAACCTATTTTTCCACTTATCCCGGCAAATACTTCACCGGTGACGGTTGCCGCCGTGATGAAGACGGCTATTACTGGATTACCGGCCGGGTGGATGATGTAATTAATGTTTCCGGCCACCGCATGGGTACGGCCGAAGTCGAAAGCGCCTTGGTAGCCCATCCTAAGGTCTCCGAATCCGCTGTCGTCGGCTATCCCCATGATATCAAAGGCCAGGGTATCTATGCCTACGTCACACTGATGGAAGGCGAAGAACCGTCCGAAGATTTGCGCAATGAACTGGGCCAATGGGTGCGGAAAGAAATCGGTCCCATTGCCAAGCCGGACCTGATCCAGTGGGCGCCGGGACTGCCCAAGACCCGCTCCGGCAAGATCATGCGCCGTATTTTGCGCAAAATAGCCGAAAACGAGCCGGGCAACCTTGGCGACATCTCGACCCTGGCCGACCCCAGCGTGGTTGATGATCTGGTGAATAATCGTATGAACGTTTAAATACTTACAGTTGGGATATTGGGTTTGGTCGGCCTTTGATGGCGCCAACCGTTTTTCGTACTAGAGAAATTCAGGATAACTTAGGATCGTCTTGCAATCCTAAGTTATTGGAAAAATTGCTCTATTTATAAATATCCTGGAGCAATACCGTTCGGAAATGCTCTAGACACCACACCATTTGCGGCGTTTACCACCATGTTAGACATATCCCAAACCGTGCGTCACCAATAACGCCGCCAGATTATTACCGTCCATGGTCTCGATGGAACCGATGACGCGACCGGCGAATTTTCCTTACTGGATATCACGGAGAATTACAGGTCCGCCGTCAATGCGCGCACGCAAAAAGTCGCGGGCCTTGATGGCCAGCTGGCGTTCCCCGGACACTTGCCTCTGAGTTCCGGCGTGTCAATGTCATCGAGCCGAACCTCGGTTCAATTTCCTGCCCGAGCCAAATTTTTGCCCGCGGTGTCCCCATCGATGACTTTCACGATCTTGGCGACAACCGGTCCAGCCAGCCTTTCCTTGCTTTTAACTTGCGTAACCATGGCAAAACCGAGCGTGATAAGACTAATTATAACAACAATCCGATGGGGAGCTAGCAACATCGAAAATACTTGTTATTATCAAAAAAAATAAGTCATAGATATTTTTAACAGCTTAATCCGGCGTTTTAACCACATAAATTAACGAACATAAATTGGACAAATTTCTTAAGAAATTTTATTCCTCAAATGAAATCAGATGAGGCGCTAGAAATCAGTGCAGCGGCCGTTTTTTTCCCAGTCGCCGAACCGGGTCGGTTCGGGCCCTTTTTGACCACCGATTTCCTTAGGCATCGGAGGCTCCTTCTTGATTTTTGATTCCGGTACCGAAACGGACTTACCGATTTTTCCATAATTAGCTGAGGACGTGACCATTGGGGATTCCAAATTAACGTTCAAAGAGTCTTGCTTGTCAGTTTCGTATACTCTCTTTACTAAACGACTGACAATCCGTCTATCAAATTCGCCTGATCTTAAGGGCGAACTGCATTTTAGACCAATCGGTAATTTTAACATTCGATCTTACTCTGGTGGCCGGCGCCAGGTTTCTGGACGCCTTGGTTCGAGGCTTCACATGCTTCGGCGCCAATCTGATCTGGGCGTTGGTCTGGTGGTCATCTTTGGTCCGGTAGAAGCAAGTGCTATCATGGGCTTGGCCGGGGGTTTTTCAACTGCTCAACTTTGTATCCCGGCAACGCGTCAGGCAGATTGGTTGGAGATTTGGCCTATTGTGTTAGCGGTTCTTTTCGCCGCTCCGTTTGGTGTCTTTACACTTTAATTATGCGGAAGCCGACTTTGTACGCCGGGCCATTGGCGGATTTGTTATCGTCATTGCCGTGATCTTAATGACCGGGTGGCGGCACACCGGTGATCGCGGCGGTATAAAAGGTTTAATGGCGTGGATTGTCACCGGCTCACTGGGCGGTTGGCTAGCCGGATTCGGCGGTATCGGCGGTCCCATCCCGGTGCTTTATTTTATGGCGGCCCTGGCGAAGCCGCCGTGCAACGGGCCAATAACATCATCGCTGTCAGCGCCCTGGTTCCCATGGTTCTGGTGACAATTATATACAACGGCAATATTACGGAATTGACGCTGATCCGTGTCCTGCTGCTTATCCCCATCTATATGTTCGGAACTTGGCTGGGCGCCCGCTGTTTCAAAAAAGCTCCCGCCCAGATATTCCGCAAGGCTGTTTTCGTCCTGCTTATCGCCATCGGCATTTCGGCGCTGGCTTTTTAGAGTGAACCGCACCCGCTTTTATCGCCACAAATTACGGCAATATCGCAAAAACGGTGTAAGCCCGCGTATTTGGCCGTACGCGGCTTGATAAAACATTTTTCGGCCAAATAATTTCGACGCAGGAACAACGAGTTCCTTCGGCGAATAATTAAACTCGGACCTAACATAGTCCGCAACATCCGGTCTTTCCAAAATCATCAGGGCATGATCGAAATAACCTAGCGCCATTGAGATCAGAGATAGTTTCAATAGCCGTGAAATATTCCCGTTGATCGTGTCAGGATCCCGAAAAAAGAGATAGTCTGCTTGTACAATCTGAGCTTTTGAATAGGGCGGTGTTTCTAAAGAATAGTAGGGATGAATCAAATACCCGTGGCGACGCCAATGGGCCGGCTCCATTATTTCCATCAACTCAAAACCACCGCGCCTAAGGAAGACCTCTATTTCGCCGGCCAACGGCTGATCATGACGGAAGGGAATATAGGAGACTTCGGTTTTTACGGCCAAGATTTCCCTCATGACTTCGGGCGATGATTCGAAAATGCTTAGTTCCGGCCCTTCAATGTCGATTTTCAAAAAATCGATCGAATTCAGATTTGTTTCCAAAAGAGCATCTGCGAGACCGAGGGTCTGGATTTCTTTTGTTCGATCGACCTCAAAAAACTGCCGTTTGTCGAATTTTTCACCGATCGACGTATCATGCTTTAATATTGACGCCGACTGCGGGACTATTGGGATATAAAGGGTATACGTACCTGTCTGAACGCCAACACCTTGGGGTAAAATCTGTTGCGATTTCCAAAGTCCGTCTGGATTATCCTGCAATTGTTTATACTCGATCGGATCAGGTTCAAAGCCGACTGCATTGACTGCAAAGGAAAGCGGATGGAGATCGCTCTGGAATCCACCCCTGGATCCAATATCGAAATAGGTGAGGGGAAACCTTTCGGCAACGGATGCGATGGCAGACGCGCTAAACAATTTTTCTAGATTCATGCTCTTGAAATTCTTTTCTGTCTATGGGTGAGAAATATACGATCATTCCCGACCATACCAAATGATTTCTCCGTTGCCTAAACGCCAATGCGCTGATAATCGACGTTCATGCCCAGGGACCTTGCCTTTGACGTCTTAGCAGACGTACTCATCCGGAAACGCCAGTTCGATGGCGTATTCGCCGGACACCCCCGGCTTGGAAAACTGGCTGCCAGGGACCGGGCCCTGGCTTACAATATAGCCGCCACGACCATTCGCCGGTTCGGCCAGATTGACGCTTTAATAAGCCATTGCCTGGATAAAAAATTACCGCCCAAGGCCCGGGAAGCCAAAATTATCCTCCGGCTGGGAACCTGCCAATTGATGTTCATGGACATTCCGGCCCATGCCGCGGTCAGCACCAGCGTCGACCTTGCCCAGCGTAAAAAGCTGGGCCCCTACAAGAAGCTCATCAATGCAGTCCTGCGCCGGATCGACCGGGAAGGGGAGACCCTCTTACCCCGTCTAGACGCCTCCCTTCTTAATACGCCGGACTGGTTATGGCGGTCCTGGTCGGCTGCTTACGGCGAGGAGACCTGCCGGCGGATCGCCAAGGCTCATTTGACCGAGCCACCGCTTGATATCACCGTTAAGGATACGCCTACAATCTGGGCGGAGAAAATGGATGCGCAAATTCTGCCGACGGGAAGCCTGCGCCTGGACAAAGCGTCGCCGGTAACCACGTTGCCCGGCTTCAGCGATGGCGCCTGGTGGGTTCAAGACGCCGCTGCGGCGTTACCCGCCCGGCTATTGGGGGATATCAAGGGCCGAACCATTGCCGATATTTGTGCGGCGCCCGGCGGCAAAACCGCTCAATTGGCGGCCGGCGGGGCCAAGGTCATCGCTCTTGACCGTTCCAAACGACGTCTCGAAACCATGTCAGAGAACCTTTCCCGCCTAGGGCTTGATGTTCGCACTATTTGCACCGATGCCGCCCTTTGGCGTCCGGACAAATTGTTAGACGGCGTCTTGTTGGATGCGCCATGCAGCGCAACCGGCACCATCCGCCGCCACCCGGATGTCGCCAGGTCNAAAAAGTTTGNCGATGTCNTCAAAACGCAAGAANTCCAGAACAGGCTGCTACANGCNGCANCGGAAATGGTGCGCCCGGGCGGCCTCATCGTTTACGCCACCTGTTCCCTGCAACCGGAGGAAGGGCCGGACGTCATCGAAGCGTTCCTTAAGGAGACGACGAATTGGCGCCGGGAACCTGTTGTTCCGGGAGAAGTCGGCGATATAGCGGAGCTGATATCCAGCAACGGAGATTTACGCACCTTGCCCTGTCATCTGCCCGATAACGGAGGGATGGACGGCTTTTTTGCGGCCCGCCTTATCTTTGAAAAATCATAGCTGCAGTTAACTAATTTTTCGTTCTTTTTGACGATAAATTGGGGTGGACATGACACATTGTATGGGGAGTGAACGTGTCGCTTACCACCTCATATCGCCCGTCGTTCGCCGGCGGCCTCCGGCAGCTTGCTAAAAAGAGCCCGCTAGCGGGTTTATCAATCGGCGGACTAACTTTCGGCGAGCGCTCGCCGTCGCATCTGCTGGGGACACCGCCCGAATTGATGCTGGGCGATGCCGCCACCGGGCAGATCATCATGGCCGGCAGCCTTGTCTGTGGCGGTCAGCGGCTGCCTCTGGTCTCAATGTCTGACTTAACCAAACAGGCGGGTGAACACTGGCTCCAACACCTACACGGATTTTCCTGGCTCAGGCATCTTCGTCGAACCGGCTCGCTGCAAGCACGGCGCCATGCCCGGTCTTTGATTACCGGCTGGATTGAGGCCAATCGGCAGAACGACGCAATTGCCAAAAGACCTGAGGTCCTGGGTCGGCGGCTGGAAAGCTGGCTAACTCATTTCGGCTTTCTCGCCATCGATGCACCAAATGAATTCACCGAACTGCTACTGTCTGAACTGGCGAAAGAAGCGCGTCGACTCGCCAAGAGAGCCGCAAAAGGCAAGGCCGACGCCGACCGGATCGCGGCCTTAAAGGGATTGATCTATTGCGGCATTGCCTTACCGGCCGGCGACAATTATCTGCATCTTGGTTTGCGGCATTTGGAAACGGAACTGGCTCGGCAGATTCAAGCCGATGGCGGTCATTTTTCCAGAAACCCGCTTATCCATTTTAATGTCCTGCAAGAACTGGTGGCTCTCCGGGAGACCTTCAAAGCCGCCCATTTCGACACGCCTTTATGGCTGGCCGGCGCTATCACTCGGATGGCGCCAATGCTACGTGCGTTTCGTCATGCTGATGGCGGCCTGGCCCTATTCAATGGCGCTCGGGCGGGAAAACCGACGGATATTGATGCCGTCCTATCCAAGGCCGATGTTAAGGGAAAAGCGCTTTCCAGCGCTCCTCATTCAGGATTTCACAGGCTTTCGGCAGGACGGACCCAGATTATTCTGGATGCCGGCGCGCCGCCTTCTAAAGACGCTAATAAATGGGCACACGCCGGCACCCTAGCTTTCGAAATGAGCGCCGGACACGACCGCATTATTGTCAATTGCGGCATGCCGGAAATGGCACCCCCGGACTGGCGACAGGCGCTCCGTTCAACCGCCGCCCATTCAACTATCGTCGTCGATGACGTCAATTCATCGCAAATAAATCTGGACGGCGGCTATCTCAGGAGTCCCGGTCATGTAACATCAAGCCGCCGAGAGATCGACAGCAGTACAATCATCGAGGCTAGTTACAACGGCTATAACAAACCCTTTGGATTAACCCACCGACGCCTGATCATGCTGGCTCCCGATGGCGGTGAAATTCAGGGAGAAGATAATCTTATCGGCACCGGCGGGCATCGCTTTTCCTTGCGGTTTCATCTTCACCCCAATGTCCAGGCGACAGTCCTGCAGGATAAATGCTCCGCCTTGTTGAAACCCCGGCGCGGTAAGGGTTGGCGGTTCACTTCAACAGACCGATCCATCGCCTTGGAAGAAAGCATCTATTTCGACGGCAATCAGCCGAGGCGGCGCACCCAGCAGATCGTCGTGTTCGGTCCTCTTGCCAGTGCCAGTGAAATATCGAAATGGCGGTTCAGCCGGATTTAAATTTCCGAATTTCTTTCTTCACCAAGTTGATTGCAAATTATCCCTAAACGGTTAGTTTGCGCCATGGCTGAAAAAATTGATCAATTGATAGAGTCTTTTAACGATAACTTCGCCCAGGTTGGAATTATCGGGCTGGGTTATGTGGGATTACCCTTGGCGCTTACATTGGCTGAAAATGCTTTCAGCGTCACCGGGTTCGATGTGGATCAGGAAAAAATCGATCGTTTGCAAGAAAGCCAGTCCTATATCAGCCATATCGCCGATGACAGCATCAAAAAACATATCGAAAACGGGCGCTTGTCAGCCACCGGTGATTTCTCACAAATTACCGGGATGGACGCTATTCTCATCTGCGTCCCGACGCCTTTGACCAATGATGGAAAACCGGATTTGGGTTATGTCATTTCAACTGCCGAAGCCATTTTCCCCTATATCCGCAAAGACCAATTGATTGTTCTGGAATCAACCACCTATCCCGGCACCTGCAGCGAAGTCTTGCGGCCCCTGTTCGAGAAAGGCGGCATGAAGTCCGGCGTGGATTTTTATCTCGCCTATTCGCCAGAACGGGAGGATCCCGGTAATCCAAAATTCGGCACATCGACCATTCCTAAAGTGGTCGGCGGCGATGGTGAAGACGCCCAAAATCTCGCTTTAGCCCTCTACAATCAGATTGTCGTTAAAACGGTGCCTGTCAGTTCCATGGATGTGGCGGAAGCCGTCAAACTGACCGAAAATATTTTCCGCTCCGTGAACATTGCCTTGGTCAACGAATTAAAGGTCATCTATGACAAAATGGGCATTGATGTCTGGGAGGTCATCGAAGCGGCCAAGACCAAACCCTTCGGCTTTATGCCTTTCTATCCCGGGCCTGGATTGGGCGGCCATTGCATCCCCATTGACCCTTTTTACCTGACCTGGCGGGCCAAACAATTCGGTCTGGAGACCCGGTTTATCGAGTTGGCGGGCCAGATTAATACGGCCATGCCTAACTATGTGGTGACTCGTTTGGAAACAGCCCTTAAGGACCGATTCGATACGGATGTAAGTAGCGCATCAATTTTATTGATCGGCCTTGCTTATAAGAAAAATGTAAATGACACCAGGGAAAGTCCCGCCTTTTCTTTGATTAAGCTATTGGAGGAAAAAGGCGCTAAGGTTGAATATTTTGATCCCTTCGTGCCAGAAATTCCCACAACCCGGAAACATGCCGCGTTAGCTGGACGTCGGTCCATTGAGTGGTCGACGGAAAATATCCAATCCTATGACGCGACGCTCATTTGCACCGATCATGATAATATTGACGCCAATGAATTGTTCGATAACAGCCGATTGATTGTCGATACTCGCAACGTTATCAGCGCTGATTTAGGCAACCTGGATAAAGTCGTTAAGGCCTAAGATCAAAATTAATCCCGTAATATTTCGTCAATGCTGGTATTGGGCGTCCAGCGCTCATATTCGTCGATCAAGGCCCGCACCATTTTCACCGCTTCGACGGGATGTTTGCCGATGGCGGTTTCGGCCGCCAAAATTAGACCGTTCGCTCCCATCTCCAAAGTACTGACCACATCATTAACCTCGGCTCGATTGGGCAAACGGGTGGTGACCATGGATTCCAGCAAGTTAGTGGCGACATATACTGGCGTCTGTATGGATCGGGCGATGGAAATTATCCGCCGTTGCAAAAACGGAATGCGCTCAATGGGAACACGCCGGGATAAGTCGCCCCGATCAATGAGGATTTCGTCCGTCTGTTCCAAGATGCCTTCCAGATTGAACACGCCGGAGGGGCTTTCAATTTTGCAGATAATATTGGCGTCCGGCCCGCATTTATCCCGCATCAACATAACGTCTTCGGGGCGGTTGGCGAAGGACATAGGAAAATTTTCGATGCCGTTGGCCCGACCAATTTCAATGGCCTGAAAGTCTTTTCCCGTCAGAGCTTCGAAGTTCAGATCACGGTTCACGTCAGCCGCTTTATTGCTGCCGATGGCGCCGCCCGACATTACTTCGGCCAGATAATGCTCATCACTTTTTTCTGTAATTTTGAAGAGGACATGGTTGAAATCCACCTGAATCTCATCACCTATTTCCAGCTGGTCGGAAACGTTGCCGGGATTGAAAGAAATATTCATGCCATCGCCAATAATTGGCGCATGATGAATTTTAACGATATCGCCCTTTTGGAAAGCAACGTTCTCGCTCGCCATCAACCCGTTTCTTAGCTGCGCCCCCTCTGTATCAAGACACACCGGCACATCGGTCCATGACTGAATAAGCCGGATCGTCGGCTCCAGATTCTTGATCGGCGTATGGGACAGATTTATCCTGAAAACATAAACGCCAAACTCGGCGCACTGCTCGACAGTTTTTTGATCCAGCGATGATGGGCCAAG
>PBQI01000046.1 GCA_002725625.1 Rhodospirillaceae bacterium
AGATCGTCTATCATCAGCCAGTTTTCACCGCCTTCGGCACAGGCCTGTTCCGGTTTTTTGATCAGATTTACGTCACCAATATCCTGATGGTCATAAGTCGCGATACAAAGCGTGTCGATATGGCGGATTTCCATTTCGCGGGCGATAATAGTGGCCGGTACCAAACCGCCGCGGGTAACGGCGATAATGCCTTTCCAATTGCCGGTCCCGATCAATTTTTTCACTAATAATTTAGCATCTCGGTGGACTTCAGCCCAGGAAACAACGTGATCTATCGTTTCGTCATGAAGAGTGTTCATGGAAAGTATTATGTCCCTGGTTATTTGATCTTCGTTTTTCTTTGATCACGATATTACCACCGGTCTTCCCCAGGGCAAGTAGGGAAAGTAGGCGCAAGGTGAAAAAATAGTCAAAAGATTAAATATTAGGTTCGACAGGTGTTTGCTCTCTCTAGGTTCAGGAAATATATTGGTGGAGTAATAATTGTTTGCAATTATCCCCCTTGAAATAGAGGAACGCTTTCAACAGCGCATAATTTTTATGTCTCATGAAGAATTTCTAAAACCCGGTAGATTCGTAGATAGCAATCATCCGGCAGTAATCGAGTATGCCAATGAAAATATTGGCGATGCCGAAAGCGACCATGACAAGGTGATCAACCTGTATTACGCCATTCGGGATGGTATTTATTATGATCCCTATATGCCGATTTCCGATCCGGCCAGCTATCGGGCGAGCGACGCAGTTATCACTCAGCGGGGATGGTGCGTACCCAAGGCGGCCTTGATGGCCGCTTGCTGCCGCATCCACGGCATCCCAGCCAGACCCGGATACGCCGACGTCAAAAATCATCTGACCTCCTCTCGTCTTTTGGAACTGTTGGGGACCGATGTTTTTGTCTGGCATTCCTATTGCGATATTTACGTTAATGATAATTGGGTCAAGGCGACGCCGGCCTTCACCAAGGCGTTGTGCGATAAATTCAAGCTTCATCCTTTGGAATTCGATGGATTCGAGGATTCCTTGTTCCACGAGTTCGATCAGGAAGGCAAAAAACATATGCAATATCTGCAGGACCGTGGGACTTTCGCCGATGTGCCATTCGAGAAAATTCTTGAGACATGCAGGGGCTTGTACAAGCCCGAATATATAGCCGGTGCGTCGGGGGATTTGTACGCCGAGGCTGGAACATAAATAGAGGTTTAAATGTTATCGGTTCCGACAATAGCCGACCAGCAAATCGATGATTTTCACCGGGATGGTTTCGTCCTTTTACCGGGCGCCTTTGGCGGCGGTGAAATGGGCCAGATTGAAAATTGGACCCAGGAAATAACGGCGCTTCCCGAGGAAAGCGGCAAACACTGGGTGTTCCATGAAAAAAGCCTGAAACACCACGAAGACGATCTGATCTGCCGAATAGAGAAAATCACGCAGTTTCATGACGGGTTCAAAGAATTGAGTAATGTTTTAAAGGCGCCCACAGCCCAGTTGCTGGGAGAGCCGGCGGATTTGTTCAAGGAAAAGATTAATTTCAAAATGCCCGGCGGCGACGGTTTTACGCCTCACCAGGATTCCCAGGCCGGATGGGAGACCTATGCCAGTTATTTTATCACTGTGATGGTATGTATAGATGAGGCTACCACCGAGAACGGCTGCCTGAAGATGGCGGCCGGGCACCACAAAAAAGGATTGATGCGGGAGTGGGAGCCATTGAATGACCGTGATATGAAAGAGATGAATTTTGTCGATATGCCGACCAATACCGGTGATATCGCTTTTTTCGATTCCTATGCTCCCCATCGATCGGAACCCAATATGAGCGGCCGAATTCGAAGGCTGTATTTTGCAACTTATAACAAAGCGTCTGAAGGCAGTTATCTCGAGGCCTACTATGCCGATAAATTTGACTCCTATCCTCCTGATATCGACCGTAATGCGGACAAAGACTATGTTTTTAGGGTCTAGGTGGCCTAAAAGAAATTGGGTCTCGGCGACGCGATTGGTTGATAATTGGAAGCAGCGCTATATATTTGGCCTTGATAAATTTAGATGAGTAAAAACAGGAAAGTACATGATAGATCGGCAAATAGTCCGCTTGACCGAATTGTCGCACGGTGGCGGTTGAGGCTGTAAAGTAGCACCGTCGGTGCTCAGTGATATGTTATCGAAGTTACCGCCCCAGGCGGCGAACCCTGCTTTGCTGGTTGGCTATGAAACCGGCGATGACGCTGCCGTTTACAAGATTAACGACGAACAGGCTGTCGTGGCGACCACCGATTTCTTTATGCCTATCGTCGACGATCATTTTGATTTCGGCCGCATTTCCGCGACAAATGCGCTTTCCGATATATACGCCATCGGCGGTAAGCCGATTATGGCGTTGGCCATTGCTGGCATGCCCATCAATAAGATGTCTAACGAGGATATTCAGAAAATTTTGGCCGGTGGCCAGGCCGCCTGCCATGCGGCCGGGGTACCTATCGCCGGCGGTCACACTATCGATGCGCCGGAACCTATTTACGGGCTGGCGGTAATCGGTTTGGTTCATCCAGATAATATCAAGCGCAACTCTGACGCCAGGGACGGTGATGCGATAATCCTGGGAAAGGGATTGGGCGTTGGTATCCTGGGCGCCGCCATGAACACAGATGAACTGGATCCGGACGGCTACACCGAAATGGTGGAAAGCACGACGAAATTGAATGCCGTCGGCGCCGATCTGGCAGCCATGCCGGAGGTCCATGCCTTGACCGACGTTACCGGTTTCGGCCTGCTGGGGCATCTTTATGAGCTATGCGAAGGGGCCGGATTGGCGGTGGCGCTAAACTGGGATCAGTTGCCTATTTTGGATACGGCCACAGCCTATGCACAAAAAGGATATGCGACCGGTGCCGGTGCACGCAATTGGCAAAGCTTTGGCGACCATGTTGTGTTGCCCGATGGCATCGAAGATTGGCAAAAAAATCTGCTCGTTGATCCACAAACCAGCGGCGGGCTATTGGTGACTTGTCCTCCCGCGGCCGTCGATGATATTTTAGCGGTCTTCCAGGGCCAAGGCCTTGATAAAGCAGCCGTCGTTGGAAACATGTCGGCCGGTGAGCCGAAGGTAACCGTTGAATAATCCTTGTGGCCAATTTCTTTTCTTAAAATAGGTCAGAGGGGGGGGAATGAACAAACCTAAGGGCGTCCCGCCCAAATTACCCACGTCGGCCATGCTGCCGCCGGGACTGGCAGGGCTGGCTGGCGCCGCCCTTAAGCCGCTGCCACTGGCGCCATTGCAGCCGCCGTTGGATTTGGCTTTTTCCGTGATGCAACGGCGTCATCTGGCAATATTTGAACGGCTGGCAGAACTGGGTGATTCTTTATTTGTAATTGATCCGATTGATCTGCCGCTCGTTTTTATGCTGCAGCCGGGGGGTGAGTCGCCTAGTCTAAAAATCGACAGAAATGCCGATGGCATGAATGCAACGGCGACCATCCGGGGTTCGCTGCCGTTGCTAATCGACCTTTTGGAAGGGCGCCTTGATGGCGATGCCCTGTTTTTTAACCGGGAGCTTACCGTGGTAGGCGACACCGAGGCCGTGCTGTTGCTGCGGAATGCCGTTGATAGCGACGAAGTAGACGTTCTGGGGGATCTGCTGTCTATATTCGGTCCTTTGGCCGGTCCGGCCCGGTCGGCGACCGAAAGTATTGTCAAAGTCGGGGCACAGATTGCCACTGATCTGGAAGATTTTCGTAAGTCTTTAAAGCCGCGCGCGCCACGTAATGTCACCAATTCCGGTGGACAAAAAATATGACCGATCTTCTCGAACTCGTTTGTCCGGCCGGTACGCCGGCGTCGTTACGGGCAGCGGTCGATGCTGGGGCCCATACGGTGTATCTCGGATTTCGGGATGAAACCAACGCCCGCAATTTTCCCGGCCTCAACTTCAGCCGCCCGGAACTTGAAGAGGGCGTTTCTTACGCCCATGAAAATGGTACCAAGGTGCTGGTCGCTATCAACACCTTCCCGGAGGCTGGCGACCCTAGCCCATGGCATGCGGCGGTGGCCGACGCAGAATCGTGCGGCGCCGATGCTGTGATCCTGGCGGATATCGGGCTTCTAGATCACGCAACCAAAAATCATCCTGACCTGCGACGTCATTTATCGGTGCAGGCGTCGGCCTCCAATGCCGAAGCCATCCGCTTTTATCACGAGGAATTCGACGTCAAGCGGGTGGTGTTGCCCCGCGTGCTGACGGTCCAGGAAATCAAAGCGCTGAATGCCGACCTGGCGGTGGAAACCGAGGTGTTCGTGTTTGGTGGTTTGTGCGTTATGGCAGAAGGGCGGTGTTCGCTGTCGTCCTACGTTACTGGGAAAGCCCCCAACATGAACGGTGTTTGCTCGCCGGCAAGCCACGTGCGTTATGAGGAAAACGACGGGTGCATGAAATCCAAGCTGGGTGATTTCACTATTAATTCTTTTGGCGCAGACGAACCTGCCGGCTACCCGACCCTTTGCAAAGGTCGTTTTTCGGTGCAAGGCAGTGTCTCTTATCTTTTCGAGGACCCGACGTCTCTAAACGCCATCGAAATGCTGGGGCAACTGGTGGATGCTGGCGTGAAGGCCCTGAAAATTGAAGGCCGCCAGCGGGGCCGCGCCTATGTGGCGGAGGTGGTGAGAAATTTCCGCGCCGCCGTCGACGCTCTGGAACAGGGCGATACGGCCCCTGGTGTTGATCTCAGCGCTGTCACCGAAGGCGGGAGGGAAACTACCGGCGCCTATGACAAGATTTGGCGCTAGGAGAGATGGTCGATATGACGAAACTTTCCCTAGGTCCCGTTCTCTTCAATTGGCAGCCCGAAGGATGGCGTGATTTTTATTTCCGCATTGCAGATGAAGCGCCCATCGACAGCGTCTATGTGGGTGAGGCCGTTTGTTCAAAACGTCAGCCTTTTTTTGAACCCTTCATGCCCGAAGTCATCGAACGGCTGATCAATGCTGGCAAGGAGGTAAATTACTCGACCCTGGCCCTGGTCATGACCAAGCGGGAAGCAGAGATCATGGCCGATCTGGCAGATAATGCCGATTTGATGGTGGAAGCCAATGATCTCTCCGCCGTATCGCACCTCAGCGGCAAGCCTCATGTCATTGGTCCCTACATCAATACCTATAACGAAGGCACGTTGAATTATTTCAAGGTGCGCGGGGCGACCCGCATCGTCCTGCCGTCGGAATTACCGTCGAGCGCTGTGGAAATAATGGCAGGTTGTGACATCGACCTGGAAGTTCAGGTGTTTGGGCGTTTGCCTCTGGCCATTTCGGCCCGTTGTTATCATGCCAGATCGCGGAACCTGCACAAGGACAGCTGCCAATATGTCTGCGGTGAAGACGCCAACGGCATGGATTTGGAAACCGTGGACGGTGATGCCTTCCTTTCGGTAAATGGAACCCAGACCCTGTCCCACAGCTACTACAATCTAGCCGCGGAGCTGGAAGATTTGTCAGACATGGGAGTAAATATCTTCCGTCTCAATCCCCATCCCGTTGACATGGTCGCGGTAGCTCAGTGTTACCGGAAATTACTGGACGGTAATCTTGAAGTCGCGGACGCCAATGAAAATCTGATGAAACTGGCGGGCGGCGTGCCTTTTGCCAATGGCTTCTACCATGCCCAGCCGGGCGTCGACTATATGCCGGGACAGATCGGCACCGAATAATGGACGCGCCCATTTCCTACGGCGGTAATTTCCACATTATGGCCAAGCCTGCCGGATCAGTCTGTAATCTGGACTGCACCTACTGCTACTACCTGGAAAAAGAAGACCTCTATCCGGAACGGACCAGCTTTCGCATGTCCGAAGAGGTGTTGGAAGAATATGTCCGGCAGTTTATCGAGGCCTGCGCCCTGCCGGAGGTCACCTTTTTCTGGCAAGGCGGTGAACCCACCCTGATGGGGTTGGATTTCTTCCGCCGGGCGGTCGAATTGCAGAAACAGTATGCACCCGATGGCAGAGTGATCACCAACTCCCTGCAGACAAACGGTACCCTGATCGACACTGACTGGATCGACTTTTTTGCCGAGAATAATTTTTTAATCGGTCTCAGCATTGATGGACCGGACCGTCTCCACGACCGTTTCCGGGTGGATAAAAAGAATGCGCCGACTTTTGATACTGTTGCGGCAACGGCGGAAAAACTGAGTAATGGCGGTGTCGAATTCAATACCCTGACGACCATCCACCGGCGTAATGTGAAGTTTGGCGGCGAGGTCTATAGATTTCTCCGCGATCTTGGTGTTACCTTTATGCAGTTTATTCCTATCGTCGAAAGAAAAATGCCGGAAGGCGAATTGGCGGGGCCACCCGACGGCGGTGTTCTTGATGAGGCGGCAGCTTTAACAGAATGGAGTGTGCCAGCAGACGGTTACGGCGATTTCATGTGTGATGTGTTTGATTTCTGGGTCAAAAGGGACGTGGGCGAAGTGTTCGTGCAGATGTTCGATGTGCATCTCGGTGCCTGGCTGGAAGAGCCACCGGGGCTATGTGTCAATGCCAAGACCTGTGGGCAGAACATGGTGCTGGAACACAACGGTGACCTTTATGCGTGCGATCACTTTGTTTATGACAGCTACCGGCTGGGCAACATCACCGAAACCCCCTTGGTAGAATTAGCCAACAGCGCGCCTCAGCTAAAATTCGGAGAGGATAAATTTGATCAATTGCCGGGCGACTGCCGGGGGTGTTGGTTTCTTTCCGCTTGCTTCGGCGGGTGCCCCAAACATCGCTTTGTCCGAACCAGTGACGACGAACCTGGCCTCAACTATTTGTGTCCGTCCTATAAAAAGTTTGCTGCCCACACCGAACCGGTGATGAGTCAAATGGCCGAACTGCTCCGCCGCCGGCAGCCGGCGTCACGGATCATGGACATCCTGGGTCAGCAGAAGGCCGGTGGCAACAAATCCACGCCTGGCCGAAATGATTCCTGTCCCTGCGGCAGCGGAAAGAAGTATAAGAAATGCTGCGGATAATTGTTACCTAGCTGGATAAAGGAGATGCGGATATGGGGCCGCTACGAGGTTATAAAATTATCGAAATGGCGCCCATTGCCGCTGGAACCAACAGCAGGCCGGTTAAGACAACCGCGATAGGTTTCCCAAACGTTTCACCTGCAGCCACTACCAAAACCCTATGATCCGGAATTGATTTCGTCGATGGCCTGCAGAACTGCATCAAAGGGCAGCAGAATGGCGCCATGCCGGGGTTTGGCGTTCTTGGCCGGGGCCAGGGCGGCGAGGGCGGACCAGTCTTCACTGTCCGGCGGTGAATTCTCTTCTTTGAGCATGGCCTCCACTTGTTTTCTGACTGCGGCGATCTCTTTCTCTGTTTTGCCAATCACCGTCACCGCCATGACCGCGGCTGCCGCCTGGCCGAGAGCACAGGCCTTGATGGAATGGGCGTAGTCGGTAATCCGGTTGCCATCCGAAAGAATGATGTCGACTTCGATACTGGAGCCGCAGAGAGGGCTGCGGAGTGAGACTGTGGCATCCGGATTTTTCAACCGGTCTGTCCGGCCGATATTGGCGGCTAGGCGGAGAACGTCAGTGTTGTAAATATCGTCGATCATGACCGCATCATAGTCGCCGGATGGTTTGCCCGCAAACCACTCTTCCTGTAGGGTCCCGCCGAATTTAAAGAGAATAAATATCATGCGAGTCGACGACTTTGACTTTGAGCTGCCCCAGGAATTGATCGCCCAGGTGCCCGCCCGGCCGCGGGATTCGTCGCGTCTCCTTCATGTTACTGAAGAATTGACAGACGCCGGTATCAAGGATCTTCCCGACCTGCTGATGGCCGGCGATATCCTGGTCTTCAACAACACCAAGGTCATCCCGTCTCGGCTATCCGGGCAGCGCGGCGAGGCCAATATCGAAGTGACCCTGCACAAGCAGGAGACGCCCGAGAACTGGTGGACCTTCGCCCGTCCGGCCAAGCGTTTGAAAGAGGGCGATCGGATAATTTTTGCAAACGATTTCTTTTGTGAGGTGAAGGCCAAAAAAGACGGTGGCGAGGTCTTGCTGAGCTTCGAAAATGCATCGGCCTTGTTTGCCAGTCTCGACAAATACGGCAAGATGCCCCTGCCGCCTTATATCAAACGGCAAAAGGACGGTATTTACGGTGACGACCGGAGCGACTACCAAACCATTTTTGCCGCAGCAAAAGGTGCCATCGCGGCGCCTACCGCCGGGTTGCACTTTACGCCGGAACTGCTGGCAGCCGTGGCCGCCAAAGGAGTGGCCAAAACCTTTGTCACCCTTCATGTCGGGGCGGGGACTTTTCTGCCGGTTAAAGTTGACGACACCGATGATCACATCATGCACGCCGAATGGGGCGAAGTAGACGAAGCCACGGCGGCCATTATCAACATGGTGCGCCAATCCGGTGGTAAGGTGGTGGCGGTGGGATCGACCTCGCTCCGCTTGTTGGAAAGCGCGGCGGATGAAATGGGAACCCTTCACCCCTTTATGGGAGAGACCGATATCTTTATCACCCCAGGCTATGATTTTCGCATCGTTGATAAAATGCTGACCAACTTTCATTTGCCCCGGTCGACCCTTTTTATGCTGGTCTCCGCTTTTGCCGGAATGGCTAATATGAAAGCGGCTTATGACCATGCTATTGAAGAAAAATACCATTTCTTTTCCTATGGCGATGCCTGTCTGCTGGAGCGCAATACCGTATGAGTAATCTCACCTTCAAATTGCTGGGCACAGACGACAAGGCCCGGTTGGGTTGCCTTACCACCGCTCACGGCGTGATTGATACTCCCGCCTTTATGCCGGTGGGGACGGCGGGAACGGTCAAGGCTATGCTGCCAGATTCGGTGGCGGCAACGGGCGCGCAGATTCTTCTGGGCAACACCTATCACCTCATGTTGCGGCCCGGGGCGGAGCGCATTGCAAAGTTGGGCGGTCTCCATGATTTCATGAATTGGCATAAACCGATTCTTACCGATTCCGGTGGCTTTCAGGTCATGTCGCTCGCCAAGCTGCGCAAGATGGAGGAAAGCGGCGTCACCTTCCAGTCCCACATTGATGGTAGGAAGTACGATCTGACGCCAGAGCGCTCCATCGAAATTCAACACCTGTTGGATTCAAACATCACCATGGTGCTGGACGAATGCCCGGCGCATACCGACGACAAGGGGGTCATTGATACTTCCATGCAGCTGTCCCTGCGATGGGCGGAACGTTCCAAGGTAGCCTTCCAGGAGCGTATGGGCTATGGCCTGTTCGGCATTGTGCAGGGGGGCGTATTCGAGGATCTGCGGGAAAAATCGGCCAAGGGGCTTCAGGACATTGGTTTTGACGGCTATGCCATCGGTGGTCTAGCTGTCGGTGAAGGCCAGGAGGTCATGTTCAACGTACTGGATTTCAGCACCCCGCACCTGCCCGATAACTGTCCCCGCTACCTGATGGGCGTGGGCACACCGGCCGATATTGTCGGCGCGGTGATGCGGGGCTTAGATATGTTCGATTGCGTTATGCCCACCCGCTCCGGCCGCACCGGCAAGGCCTTCACCAGACGAGGCGAGATCAATATCCGCAATGCCCGCCACACGGATGACCCGAGGCCCCTGGATGAATCCTGCAGTTGTACCGCTTGTTCCGACTACAGCCGCGCCTACCTGCACCACTTGAATAAAGCCAACGAGATTTTGGGCCCTATGCTCCTTACTTGGCACAATCTGCAGTTCTACCAGGACCTGATGGCGGAAATACGGGATGCAATTGAAGTGGGGGAAATGGCAGGTTTCGCCGAACGGTTCGCCGCGGAGCAAGCTAGGTGTGATATCGAGGTGGTCTGATGGATATAACAGACACTAAAATATTTGCTAAAAAATGGAATTTTGAAGAATCCAAACTGAAACCGGACTGTGAGCATTGCAATTCCCTCTGTTGCGTTGCGCCAAAATTCGGTGTGCCCGGATACGAAAAACCGGCGGGGCAAGTCTGCAGGAATTTGGATGGCGCCGCATTTCGCTGCCATATTTTCGACCATCTTTAAGATGACGGGTTCGGGTTTTTCGGGAGTTCAGTTGTTTGGGTGCCGGCGTGGCCGTATCGAAACTTTTCAGGGCCTTGGACAGAACCTGGCCCGATGATCCAATCGCCGGTAAAGTAGAACTGGACATGTTCACTTTCGTCTTTGGATTTCTCTGCTGGTATAACGACCTCGCGACACACCCCAGCGTCAATTTCAACCGACGCAAATTCGATCTGTTAGAAAATTTTATTGAGGCGNCGTTGACGGAACTGACTTACNGCGTTGGAGATACCCAAGACTATATTAGTGCNTCATTGAAGCACAAGAATCAACGCCCTAAGCATCGNCTTCTACTTCAACCGTTTTTTCCCGCCGTCTAATTAGCCACCAGACAATAAAGGCGCCGATGAGTTTGCTGACGGTCATGGCGACGGCACCGGCGATCGAGAAGAAGCCGATCATGGAGAGAAAAACCACACTATCGACAGGTGTTGCCAACAAGCTGGACGCCAGGATGCGGTCGGACAGTTTGCGCTTGGTGAAGGAATAGACAGCCCAATCCACCAATTCCGAGATTGAGAACGCGACAGCGCTGGCAATGGCGACATGGGGATCGGCCATGAAATAGCTGAGGCCGACGCCGACGCCCATGGCCAATAGCACATAATGGCCGATTTCCCGCTGAGCGAAATCGCGGACAACGAAGATGAATCCCACCAGCAAAGCCACCGGCGGCCACATGATTCCACCCGGCAATTCGATGGGTGGGACTACAGAAAAGGCGTAATTCACCAAGTAAATCAATGCAATATAAAGTGCGGTGCTTATGTATTTCATGATCGTATCATAGCCGTCAGTTGATAATCCGGCGCTTCTTATCATGGGGCGTGCACAGTGACAATGGGGGAGGTTGTAGGAATGGCAAGAGATTTCAATTCTCCGCTTTCCATTCTTTTATTGAATGTTTAACCATTACCGTTCACTGATAATAACAATCAATCGTTTTCAGCATCAGCTACGTGGTCACTAAAGAATGATGTATTTGCAAGTCTTCGGCGGATTTATTCTGATTCTGGGCGGCGCCGAATTTATGGTGCGGGGTGCGGTATCCCTGGCTGACCGGTTGGGTGTTTCAAAATTGGTGATCGGTATGACCGTCGTTGCCTTCGGCACGTCGGCGCCTGAACTATTGGTATCGCTGAACGCCGCGTTATCGGGCTCGTCGGCCCTGGCCATCGGTAACGTGGTCGGCAGCAATGTCGCGAACATTCTTTTGATCCTGGGAGTTTCCGGGATTTTGATGCCCGTTGCCTGCGTGCCCGGGACCCTGGTGCGGGATGGCTGGATGCTATTGGCAGGAACGGCCTTTTTTATGGTTCTGAGCCTGCGGGGTGAAATTGATCTCTGGGCGGGCGGCGCTCTCCTCATCTACTTTTCCGGCTTTATGATCTATTCCTATATGCGTGAAAAATTCGGCGGCAATGGGGCGGCTGGAATGCACATCCACGAAGCCGAGGATATCAGCGACATCCCGCCGGATATTCCCCATACTTTGTGGATGACCTGTATTTACTTGATTGGCGGCTTTGCTGGGCTGATTTACGGGGCTGAATTACTGGTGGAGGGCGGTGTTGCCATTGCCCGGACTTTCAGCGTCAGCGAGGCGGTGATCGGTCTTACCGTCATCGCTTTCGGTACATCCTTGCCCGAACTGGCTGCGTCCGTGGTTGCCGCCTATCGCAAGCACGCGGACGTTGCCGTTGGCAATGTCGTCGGCAGTAACATATTCAACGTGGTTGGTATTGTCGGCGTCGTGGCGGTGATAACGCCTATGGAGGTGCCGGCCCGCGTGATCAATCTGGATATTTGGGTCATGGCGGCAGCTACGCTAGCGTTGATGCCCTTTATGATCGGCCGTCAGGAAGAGCTGGGAAGACCCGTCGCGACCGTATTTCTGATCGCCTACATAGCTTATATAGCGGCCATCGGCATGGGCGTTGACCGGCTTATCCCTGACTGACACTTGCAACTCTCGCGACAATTTTACATTCTGGTATTATGAATGAAATAAACGACAATGTTGCCCTGGTAACTGGTGCGGCACGCCGGATCGGACGGGTCATAGCCGAAGGCCTGGCCCGCGACGGCTGGGCTGTTGCCGTCCACTACAATACGTCCACTGAAGAAGCGATTGAAACCGTTAATCATATCGAAAAAGCAAACGGTAAAGCGGTCGCATTTCAAGCCGATTTAGCCGATGAAGGCCAGGTGGCGGATTTGGTGCCGGCAGTGGTTTCAGAACTGGGCAAAGTTACGTGTTTGATCAACAATGCCTCCATTTTCGAAGAGGATACCGTTGCCAGCGCTACCCGGAAAAGCTGGAATGCCCATGTCGAAGTCAATTTAAAGGCACCGTTTTTTCTCATGCAGGCCATGGTCGCCAATATCGGTGACGATCAAAAGGGTAATGTAATCAATCTGATAGATCAGCGCGTTCACAATTTGACGCCCTATTTTACGTCCTATACCCTCAGCAAGGCAGGGCTCTGGACCTTGACGCAGACGAGTGCTCAATCGCTGGCGCCGCATATCCGTGTCAACGCGATTGGACCCGGGCCGACCTTGGCGTCATCACGGCAAAGTGAGGAGCATTTCAACCGCCAATGGCAGGCGACGCCGTTGAAGATTTCTGTTGATCCTCAAGAAATATACAACGCGGTGCGATTTATTCTTGCCACACCCTCCATGACAGGGCAAATGTTGACCCTGGATGCAGGGCAGCATTTGGGTTGGTCCCAACCTGGCCAAAGCACTCCTTCCACTGAGTAATTTTATTCCTCAAGAGACTGAGCAGGGAGTAGTAGATTAAATGACTGCGTCGAGTTCCAACGTTGTTCACGCATTTCGTATCGCCGATGCCCAGAACTCGGTGCGTCATATGTTTATCCACGATCTGGTGCTGACCTGCCTGATCGGTGTTCATAAGCTTGAGCGGAAGAAACCACAAAGGGTGCGGATAAATCTGGACTTGGCCGTCCTTGAGGATAGTGAGGGTGCAGTGGATAACTTGGATGATGTGGTTTGCTATGAGGATGTCGCCGACCGAATTCGCGATCTGGTGGACAGTGGGCACGTCAATTTGGTGGAAACCCTGGCGGAACAAATTGCCGAACTGTGCCTGGACGATGAACGGGTGCGGACAGCGCGGGTTCGAATCGAAAAACTCGATGTATTTGAAGACGCCGCCAGCGTTGGTGTTGAAATTGAGAGATTCAACGTCGGCTAACCTGAATTTTTATCCGATAATTTTAGTCCCGGTGATTTAGTAAAAGGTCGCAAGTCATTTAAAAAATTACGTTTTTTGGATGATTCCGGTGATGTTTTACACAGGGCCCCTAGCGGCCCCAATTGTTAGGCGCTCACCTGATTGTTACAGATTGTCACAAGTATGAAGTGAAGAGATATTTATTTATCCCTATATTTCAATTGGTTGAGAATACTGCCTATTTATTTGGTAAAATTTTTAAAGCGATAGAATA
>PBQI01000047.1 GCA_002725625.1 Rhodospirillaceae bacterium
ACGCCCTGATCGACGGCGAAGAAATCGTCTACAAGAACTACTACGATATTGGCGTCGCCGTCGGCACCGAAAGTGGTCTCGTGGTGCCGGTGCTTCGGGACGCCGATCAAATGAGTTTTTCCGAAATCGAAAAAGCCATCGGCGATTTCAGCGGCCGCGCTAGGGAGGGCAAGTTGGGATTGGATGAGATGACCGGCGGCTCCTTCACCCTGACCAATGGCGGTATCTATGGATCCATGCTGTCGACGCCGATCCTCAATGCGCCCCAGTCGGGCATCCTGGGTATGCACAATATCGTTAAGCGCCCGGTGGTAATAGGTGACGATATCGTGGTGCGTCCGATCATGTATCTAGCGCTCAGCTACGATCACCGCATCGTCGACGGGCGGGAAGCCGTATCGTTCCTGGTGCGCATCAAAGAATGTATTGAAGATCCCCAGCGCATCATGCTGGATATGTAGGAAGGGGGACCACACATGGCCGATAATAATTATGACGTGACGATCATTGGCGGCGGCCCTGGCGGCTATGTTGCCGCCATCCGTGCCGCTCAACTGGGTCTGCAGGTCGCCCTGATTGACAAACGCCCGACCCTCGGCGGCACCTGCCTCAATGTGGGCTGTATCCCGTCTAAGGCTCTGTTGCATTCATCGCACCTGTACGAGGAAGCTCAGCACCAGTTTAAGAAACATGGCGTAGTGGCCAGTGGCGTCAAGCTGGATCTCAAGACTATGATGGGTCACAAGGATAGCGTTGTCGGCGACACCATCAAAGGCGTTGATTTTTTAATGAAAAAGAACAAGGTAAACCGTCTGATTGGTACCGGAAAAGTGGCCGGCGCGGGCAGGGTTGAGGTCACCGGCGATGATGGCAAAACCAAAAAACTCACCACCAAGAAGATTATTATCGCTACCGGTTCCGATGTGGCGCCGCTGCCCGGTGTGGATATTGATGAAAAACAGATTGTCAGCTCCACCGGTGCGCTGGAACTGCAAAAGGTGCCGAAAAAAATGGTGGTGGTCGGCGCTGGTGTTATCGGTTTGGAACTGGGTTCCGTCTGGCGGCGTCTGGGTTCGGAAGTTACCGTAGTGGAATTTCTTGATGTGGTTCTGCCGGGTTCCGACTCCGAGATTTCTAAAAACGCCCAGCGTATTCTCAAATCCCAGGGCATGGAATTTAAGCTGGGCAGCAAAGTGACCAGCGCCAAGACCGCCAAATCCGGTGTGGCCTTGACCGTGGAGCCCAAAGACGGCGGCGACGCCGAAGTGATCAAGGCCGATGTGGTCCTGATAGCGATTGGCCGTATTCCCTACACCGAGGGGCTGGGTCTGGAGGGAGCTGGGGTCGACATGGACCGAGGTTTCATCAAGGTCAACAATCATTTCGAAACCAACGTCAAAGGCATCTATGCCATCGGCGATGTCATCGGCGGCATGATGCTGGCCCATAAGGCCGAAGACGAAGGTGTGGTGCTGGCGGAAATACTGGCGTGCCAGTCTGGTCACATCAACTATGACGCCATTCCGGGGATAGTCTATACGTCGCCCGAGATCGCTACTGTGGGTAAATCGGAAGAAGAGCTGAAAGAACTGGGCATTGCCTACAATGCCGGCAAGTTCCCGTTTATCGCTAATGCCCGCGCCCGCGCTATGAGTGCCACCGACGGCTTCGTCAAAATTCTGGCCGACAAAGAGACCGACGAAGTGCTGGGCGTTCATATTATCGGACCGGCGGCTGGCGATCTGATCCAGGAATGTGTGGTGGCTATGGAGTTCGGCGGTTCGGCCGAAGATATCGCCCGCATTTGTCACGGCCATCCTGGTCTGAGCGAGGTGGTAAAAGAAGCCGCCCTCGCCGTCGACGGCCGCGCACTGCATATGTAACCGCCATTACCGGGGATGCAGCATGATCGAAATCCTGCCGGAAAGCCAAGATAATCTGGTTTTCCTGCGCGCCGTGGCTAAGCTCACGGACGCCGAATACCAGAAGTTGATCCCCGAACTGGAAAGCTTGCTCGAGAAACACGGCACGGCTCGCATTTACTGTGACATCACGGAAATGGAGGGATGGGAACTGGCCGCCGCCTGGGACGATTTTGCCTTCGGCGTCAAACACTGGAACGACTTCACCAAACTGGCCCTTCTCGGCAACCAGCGATGGGAAGAGCTCAGCGTCAAGATCGGCGACAAGCTGACCAAGGCCGATGTGCGCTATTTTCCCGAAGAGGAGAAAGAAGCGGCACTGGCGTGGATCAGTGCCGCATAAGAATTAAAACTCAAACAACATAATTCAAACGATACCAAGGGGAAGAAGATGTTCTTTAAATGCACCAATCATGCGCCGCCTGCCGAAACGGGCTCAGGGCACAATCAAACGGTTACCGACGGCAAGAAATTTTTCACCGTTGATATTCACTGCCATATTCACGTGCCCGAAGCCGACGAGATGCTGCAACAATTGGCGCCGGGGGACAGCAATCGGAAGGCGATCGACAACAATCCCTTAACGGCGAAGATCAATACCAAACTCCACCAGACGATCCTACCCAAACTGACGGATGCTGAAGTGCGCTTGGCAGATATGGATAGCCAGGGGATCGATGTGCAGGCCGTTTCCACGTCACCCTTTCATTATAACTATGGCTATCCCGCCGACTTCACCCGGGATACGTCGAAAGTGGTCAATGACCGCATTGCCGAGACGATGGCGCTTCATCCTGACCGCTTTGTTGGGCTGGGCACGGTGCCACTGCAAGACGGGCAAATGGCGGTGGTTGAACTGAACCGCTGCGTCGGCGAGTTGGGCTTTAAAGGTGTCGAGATTTCCACCCATGTTAACGGTGAGGAACTGACCCGCGCCGGACTGGAGAGATTTTTCGCCCGGGCCGAAGAATTAGGTGTTTTAATCTTTATCCATCCTATCGGTACAAGTTATGCCGAGCGCATGGACGATCATTATTTCCGTAACCTAATTGGTCATCCGGTGGAATCGACTTTGGCTGTTGGGCATTTGGTGTTCGACGGTTATCTCGACCGCTATCCCGGGCTGAAAATCTGCATCGCCCACGGCGGCGGCTATATCCCCGCTTATGCGGGCCGTTTCGATCATCCCTATCATTTACGGGATGACTGTCGGGTTCAAATCGACAAGCCACCGTCCGAGTATCTCAAGAAGCTCTATTTCGATACGGTGGTCTTTACCGAGCACCAGCTTCGTTATCTGATCGAAACCTGGGGCGCCGACCATATCGTCATGGGAACCGATTATCCCTTCGACATGGCGGAGCCGGACCCTGTCGGTCACGTCAACTCAGTCAAAGGTTTAAGCGACGACGATAAAGCTCTGGTCATGGGCGGCAACGCCGCCGCCCTGCTGGGGATTGAGGCTATGGTGAAGGGGTAAGACTTAACCCCTTAGCACCCCACCCGTATGTTTAGCCACATTGGCGACGACTTTATCGGAAATGTCTTCGATTTCCGCGTCGGTCAGTGTAGCGTCGGTGGGCTGCAAGGTGACCGTGATGGCCATGGATTTCTTGCCATCGCCCAAGGCACCGTCGGTAAAGAGATCAAACACGGAAACCGAAGTGATCAGTTTCTTGTCGGCCGACATGGCTGCTTTGACTAGGTTCTCGGCAACGACGCTGTCTTCGATAATAAAGGCGAAATCGCGTTCCACCGAATGCAATGGCGACAGATCAAGCCTGGCGCGCGCCGTCCCTTTGTTCGATTTTGGCAAAGGGATATCGTCCAGGTAAATTTCAAAACCGACCATGGGTCCGTCCACATCAAGAGCCTTTAGGATGCCCGGATGTATTTCACCAAATACCGCGAGGATACCTTTCGGCCCCAACTGCAAACGTCCGGAGCGTCCCGGATGGTACCAGGACGGTGCCTCGGCGGTGATTTGGGCACTGCCGGTCGGCGCGCCCAGTTGGGTCAGGATATCCATAACATCGGCTTTGGCATCGAAAACATCGACGGCCCGCAGCTGTTCGGCCCAATTACGGGAACCAGCATTGCCAGCCCGAATTCCGGCGGCGACGATAACCTGGTCGGTGGGATTTACACCGGCGTATTGCGGTCCCACCTCAAACAATGCGACATCGCTGATACCCCGGTCCGCATTGCGTCCAGCCGCCGTGATCAGATTAGGTAAAATTGATGACCGCATGACGTCCAGATCGGCGCTGATCGGATTGACCAGATGAATGCTGTCGGGCGCCCCGCCGAAAATCTCCGCCTGGGCCTTCGGCAGGAAGGAAAAAGTGACAGCTTCGGTCAGACCCCGAGCCGCCAAGGCGCGGCGCGCCTGAGCCCTTCGTTCCTGAGCCAGATTGACGGCACCATGGGGTAGGACGGTGTCACGCTCCATGGGCACCGACGGAATTTCATCGAAGCCGTTGATGCGGAGAACTTCCTCCACCAGATCGGCTTCACCGACAACGTCGTAGCGCCACGGCGGTACCACGGCATCCCAGCCGCCGTTCTTGTCGGTCACTTCGAAACCGAGAATTTCCAGAATGTTTTTGATTTTCTCAGGCGCCACGTCGACGCCACCCAACTGTTTAACGCGGTTACCGCGCAGGTGATAGCTGCGCCGCCAGTCGGGCTCACCGCCGGCAATGATGACCTCACTGGCTTCGCCGCCGCAGAGTTCCAGGATCAAGCGCGTGGCAATTTCGGTGCCATCCACCAGAAAAGCCGGATCGACGCCGCGTTCGAAGCGGAAGCGGGCGTCGGACTGCAGGTTTAGCTTGCGGCCCGTCATAGCCGTCCGCACGGGATCGAAATAAGCGGCTTCCAGCATGACGTTGACGGTGCCTTCGGTGCAGCCGGTGCGTTCGCCACCCATGACCCCGGCCAGAGCTTCGGCATCATGGTCGTCGGCGATAACGGTCATTTCCCCGTCCAGTTCGTACTCCTTGCCATCGAGGGCGAGCATTTTTTCGCCCGGTTTGGCCATGCGCACATGAATTTCGCCTTTGACCTTGTCGGCGTCGAACACATGGAGGGGACGGCACAAGGCGATGGTGGAATAGTTGGTAATATCGACCAGGGCGGAAATCGGCCGCAAGCCGATGGCCAATAATTTATCTTTCAGCCATTGCGGGCTTTCGACATTCTTGACGCCCCGGAAAAGACGACCAACAAAATAGGGGCAGGCGTCCTTGTGGTCATCGTCCAGAGTTATATGAACTTTGAGTGGGCTGTCAAAAGACGCCGGTACCGGTGTGGCATCCAGCGGTTTCAAGGTGCCGATGCCGGCGGCGGCAAGGTCACGGGCGACGCCCCTTATCCCTAGGCAATCACCGCGGTTGGGGGTGACGCCGACATCAATCACCGGGTCACCCAATCCCATGGCAGCCGCAGCCGGTGTGCCGACTTCGGCATCTTCCGGGAGATCGACAATACCTTCATGATCGTCCGACAGGCCCATTTCGCGCTCTGACAGCAGCATGCCATTTGAGGTCACGCCGCGTATCTTGGTGGTTTTCAGAACCGTGTCGATGCCGGGGATGTAAGATCCGTTGGCGGCGAACACGCCTTTCATGCCGGTCCGCGCATTGGGCGCACCGCAGACCACGTCGATTTGACCGTCACCGTAATCGACGGTGCATACCTGTAGCCGGTCGGCGTCTGGGTGCGGTTTGGCTTCCACCACGTAGCCGACTATGAATTCTTTGAGGCTTTCCGACTGGTCCTCGACATTTTCCAGCTCCAGCCCGATCATAGTCAAGGTATCGGTGATTTCCGTCAGCGGAGCATCGGTGTCCAAATGTTCTTTGAGCCAGCTCAGGGTGAACTTCATAGCGAAGCCCTCCCTACCATGCTGGGCACATCGAGCGACCGGAATCCATAATGCCGCAGCCAGCGGAGATCGGAATCATAAAAAGTGCGCAGATCGGGAATACCGTATTTCAGCATGGCGATGCGTTCGATTCCCATACCAAAGGCAAACCCCTGATATTTGGTGGAATCGATGCCGCAGTTTTCCAATACCGCCGGATTTACCATGCCGGAGCCCAGAATTTCCAGCCAATCATCACCATGGCCGATTTTCAAGGAGCCGTCTTCAAAGGAACAGCCAATATCAACCTCCGCCGAAGGCTCTGTGAAGGGGAAGTAAGAGGGTCGGAAACGCACCGGCAGATCGTCGTCTCTGAAAAAGGCGCGGCAGAATTCGATCAGGCAGCCTTTGAGATGACCCATATGGGTGGTCTCGTCCACCACCAATCCTTCGACCTGATGGAACATGGGCGAATGGGTGGCGTCGTGATCACAACGATAGGTGCGGCCCGGCACGATAATGCGGATGGGCGGTTTCTGTGACTGCATGGTGCGGATTTGCACCGGCGAGGTATGGGTGCGGAGCACCATACGCTGGCCGTCTTTTTCTGCGTTAACATAGAATGTGTCATGTTCCTGGCGCGCTGGATGGTCAACGGGAATATTGAGGGCAGTAAAGTTGTACCAATCCTCTTCAATGTCTGGTCCTTCGGCGACGGTAAATCCCATTTCTCCGAAAATTGCCACCACTTCATCCATGGTCTGGCTGATCGGGTGAATAGAGCCCTGGGTATCGGGCCGGGCGGGCAGGGTGATATCAATTTTTTCTTCTGCCAGACTGGCATCCAAGTCAGCATTCTCCAGATCGATCTTGCGGGTCTTGATCAAAGCGGCGACTGCTTGTTTTAATTCATTGAACTGCTGCCCCGCTGTCTTCCGTTCTTCCGGATCCATTTTCCCGAGACTTTTCATCAGTCCTGAGACTCGGCCTTTTTTCCCCAATTCCGAGATGCGAATGTCTTCTAAAGCGTTCAGATCAGCGGCGCCATGGATTGCTTCTTCGATCTCTGATTTTAATTCGTCCAGATTTTTCATTTATCTTCTCGTTCGATTTTCCGGTTGTTTCTATCCGGCATTTCGGCAGCAAAAGGGGGCCGCCTTTCGGGCCGCCCCCAAATTAATGACCATCTTAAAATTGTTTCGTCTAAGCGGTCTTGGCGAGGGCGGCCTGGGCCTGTTCTACCAAGCTTTTAAACGATTCGGGCTCACGGATGGCGATGTCCGACAGCACTTTGCGGTCGAGTTCAATGCCGGCTTTGGTGAGACCGTTCATGAATTGCGAATAGGTCAGCCCATGCAGGCGGGCGCCCGCGTTGATCCGCTGAATCCAGAGGGAGCGAAAATTACGCTTGCGCACCCGGCGGTCCCGGTAGGCGTATTGCAGCCCTTTTTCAACGCTCTGCTTGGCAATGCGGAAATTATTCTTACTGCGTCCTCGATACCCTTTAGCCTGGGCGACAATCTTTTTGCGCCGTGCTCGGCTGACGACTTTACCTTGACTGCGAGACATGGCTATTTCCCCCGGTTATAAGGCATGAATGATTTAACCATGCGGGCATCCACATCGGACAAAATCATGCCGCCGCGGGCCTTACGCTTCATTTTTTGAGAGCGTTTACGCAGATTATGCTGGGTAAAAGCGGCGCTGCCTTTAACTTTTCCGGACGCCGTCAGGCGAAAGCGCTTTTTGGCACTCGACTTAGTCTTCATCTTGGGCATTTTCTCTTCCTTTGCTCAGGTGTCATTTTCAGAGCGGCTGGGTATGCCCCGGGCGATTATTGGTGCTGCAATATGCACAGCGCCAGCCCGACCGGACCGCTCAGCGAAGCGCGGGTTATAGCTGCGCTCCACCTCGATTGCAAGGCTTTTGCGGCTCTTTGAAGCTTTTGGAGCGGCCGGTTAAGTGCCGGATTTGAGGCTCAAATAGTCCTTCTTTTGGTGCGGGCTGCTAAAGAGACGCCGCCAATGATCAGCGCGAAGGCGACCACATGATAAAGGCGGATGCTTTCTCCCAGTAAGATAACGGCAAACAGAGATCCAAAAATCGGCAACAGATAGGAGGTGAGGCCAGCCTTGTTGGCGCCAAGCAGTTCGACGGTACGGTTGTAAGCCAAATAGGCGACGACCGAGGAAATCACCGCCAAATAGGCGATGCCCCCAATGGTCTCAAGGGTAATCGGCATGGGTTTAAAGGTAACCGTCTCCCATATGTAAAAGGGCGTCAGAAGAACCTGACCAAACAGGACGGTGGCGAACAACAAAGACGTGGCGTGGACTTTGGGCTTATTGCCCAACAAAACGGTGTAAAGAGCCCAGGCCAGGGTAGCCGATAGAATCCAGAAATCGCCTTTATTCAGATTCAATGCCGCCAGTACCTCTAAATCGCCCCGGGCTATGATGGTCAGCGTGCCGCAAAACGCCATGACGAATCCGACGCCCTGCAAGGGCGTGATTCGGTCCTTGAACAGGATGAAAGAAATCAGGACGATAATCATCGGCCGTGAGGTGTTGAGCAGAAAGGAATTGATGGCCGTTGTCGTAGTCAGGCCCTGATAGATAAAGGCGTTGTAGATCGTCACGCTGAGAACGGCCAGCATAAGAACTATCTTCCAATGGTGAAGGATAATCGGCCAATCCCTTTTCAAATAGGGCCAGCATAGGATCAGGAAAATGGGTAAGGTTCCCATCCACCGCCAAAAGGCCAGACCTATCGAGGGTGCCACGTCGTGGAGGCCACGGCCGATAATAGAATTACCCGACCAGGCGATGGCGGTTACAACCATTAGAATATAACCGTTATTGAGGATTGATTTCATGCCGCCGCATATAGCGTATCAATGATCGGGCAATCCGGCACTTCCGAACCACTGCATTCCGACACCATCTTGATTAGTACGGCTTCTAGTTTGTGCAGATCGGCGAGTTTCTGCTGCACGTCCTGAAGATGTTCCTCGGTTAGAGATTTGACCTCGGCGCAACTCATATTGCCGTCATCGACGAGACTGAGGAGAGTGCGAATCTCTTCAATGGAAAAACCCAGTTGCCGACATCGCATGATCAAAACAGACGTTTTACCTGATCTACGCCAAAAATTCGGTGACCACCGGCGGTCCGGTCTGCTGTCTTCATAATTTTGATTTTTTCGTAGTAGCGGATTATTTCGATATTGCATCCGGTGCGCCGGGAGAGCGCGCCGATCCCAATGCCCTTTTTCTGATCGTCCAAGAGATTTCCCCGAATTGGTTCTTGTATCTGTAATTACTGCAGATAGTATCATCGACGTTAGACAATAAAAGCGTTCATTCTAGTCAACCTCTTTTTGCCAGATTTGCTGGCGAATTTGGTGCAACTGGGTCCCCCTCAAGTGGATTGATAAATTTATTGAAGTAGGCCTGCGCTTGCCCGATCACAGTCGCTAGTGGGCCCTGGCGGATATAGATAGTGCGGAAAGACGGCCAGCAAGCGATGGGTGAGTTGTGGTTGAGGCTGATTGCCGAAGAAAACGAAAATGCCACCGAGGAACAAATTGGCTATTGGCGCCAGCGTCCTGAAAGAGCGCCGTTGCTGTTGGTTGTCACCTGTTGTCACAATTCAGAGAAAATGGGTAAAGTGCCACTGATCGAACAAAAAATGTCCGTTGGGGCTGCTTGCCACAATATTCTAAACGGAGCCCTCGCCATCGGCTATGCGGCCCAATGGCTGACCGAATGGTCTTGCTACCATGATAAAATCAAAGAACAATTGGACCACGCACCGGATGTGAAAATTTTAGGTCTGATCTATATCGGTATTGCCGACGAACCATCCAAGGAACGAAAACGCACCAGTCCGGAAGATGTCATAAGCGAATGGCCTGGGCAGGCTATGCAGTGAACTAATCTAGGTTTTATGGCGGATTAGTTCGGGGCGAATACCATGGTCATTTGGCGGCCTTCCATTTTAGGAAATTGTTCCACCTTGGCTACGTCATTCAAATCGACCCGCACCCGGTCCAGGACCTTGGCGCCCAGTTCTTGATGGGTCATTTCCCGACCGCGGAACCGCAGCGTCACTTTAACCTTGTCACCTTCGTCTATGAACCGGTTCATGGCTTTGAGTTTTACCTGATAATCATGTTCCTCGATACCCGGCCGCATCTTGATTTCTTTGACGACAATGACGTTTTGTTTTTTTCTGGCCTCATTCTTCTTTTTTTGGGCCTCGTATTTGTATTTGCCGTAATCGAGAATTTTACATACGGGTGGATCGGCATTTGGTGATATTGCCACCAAATCCAAACCATAATCAAAAGCTTTTTCGATCGCTTCTTCGAGGGGAACGACACCGATCATTTCTCCGTCTGCGCCAACGAGCCTGACTGTCTCTGAATCGATATCTTCATTTACTGCCGGTCCCTCCTTGGTGGGGGTGGCGTTTAAGGGTGGACGTGCGATTTCTAGATTTCTCCTATATCCTGCCCCCATCTTTTCCGGGGGGCTTGATCAAGTGATCGTCGTACTTTTTGCACCCTAGGCAAGATGAAGGTCTTTTCCTCCTAAATTTCAACTAACGCCGGATCGGAATACTCAATTTTTAATTCCGATATCGGCTGCTTCACTGTGCAGTGTATCAACTGCTTGATCCAGCGCAACAATTTCTTGCACTTTTCCGCCCAGCCGCCGGATGGCGACCGTGCGCTCTTCGGCCTCACGACCGCCGACCACTAGGATGATCGGTACTTTGCCATGACTGTGTTCACGGATTTTATAGTTAATCTTCTCGTTGCGTAAATCGGCCTCGGCTCTGATTCCTGCAGTTTTCAGGGCAGCTAGCACTTCTTCGGCGTAATCACTGGCGTCGTCGGTGATGGTGGCAACGACCGTCTGCAAGGGCGCCAGCCAGAAAGGGAAACGGCCAGCAAAATTTTCTATCAGGATGCCGATGAATCTCTCGAACGAACCCAAAATGGCACGGTGCAGTATGACCGGGCGGTGGCGTTCTCCGTCCTCGCCCACATAGGAGGCATCGAGACGCTCGGGCAAGACAAAATCTACCTGCAGGGTGCCGCATTGCCAATCCCGTCCAATGGCGTCACGCAAGACAAATTCCAGTTTGGGCCCATAAAAGGCGCCTTCTCCGGGATTAAGGTCGTATTCATAGTCGGCGGCTTGTACCGCCTCGATCAGGGCGTTTTCAGCCCGGTCCCAGACGCTATCCTCGCCGGCGCGCACTTCGGGCCGGTCGGAGAACTTAACAATGACGTCCTCAAAACCGAAATCCTTATAAATGCTCATCAACAGATCGCAGAAGGATTTAGTTTCGGACGTGATTTGGTCTTCGGTGCAGAAGATGTGGGCGTCGTCCTGGATGAAAGCGCGCACCCGCATGAGACCGTGCAGCGCGCCCGAGGGCTCGTTACGATGGCAGGAGCCAAACTCGGCCATGCGCAGGGGCAGGTCGCGATAGCTTTTAATGCCTTGTTTGAAAATCTGGACATGACAGGGGCAGCTCATTGGCTTAATGGCCAGCACCTTGTCTTCGTCGGCTGCGGAAATGAACATAGCCTCCCGAAATTTTTCCCAGTGTCCCGACTCCTCCCACAAGGTGCGATCCACCAGTTGAGGCGTGTTTACTTCTTCATAGCCCGTTTCTTCCAGCCGATCGCGCATATAGTTCTGCACGGTCCGATAAAGCGTCCAGCCCTTGGGATGCCAGAAGGCAGCACCGGCGGCCTCTTCCTGAAGATGGAACAGATCCATTTCTCGGCCGAGGCGGCGGTGGTCGCGCTTTTCAGCCTCTTCGAGCATCAACAAGTAGGCCTTCAACGCCTTTTTGTCGGCCCAGGCGGTACCGTAAATGCGCTGCAGCATTTCATTTCTGGAATCGCCGCGCCAATACGCGCCGGCAACCTTCATCAACTTGAAAAATTTACCCAACTTGCCAGTCGACGGTAGATGCGGCCCTAGGCACAGATCGAGCCATTCACCCTGGCGGTAGATAGTGATTTCCTTGTCTTCGGGCAGGTCGGAAATGATTTCGGCCTTGTACTTCTCTCCGATGGACTGGAAGTATTCGATCGCCTTATCCCGCTCCCAAACCTCGCTAATAATTTCCAAATCCTGATCAACAATCTTGGCCATGCGCTTTTCGATTTTCTCGAAATCGTCGGTGGAAAAAGGCTCATCCCGGGCGAAGTCATAGTAATAGCCGTTTTCGATGGACGGCCCGATGGTTACCTGAGTGCCTGGAAACAGCTCTTGCACCGCTTGTGCCATGACATGGGCGGCGTCATGGCGCAGAAGATCGAGCGCCCCCTCGTCTTTAGCGGTAACGATGGAGAAATCACAATCTTCGGCGATAACGGTGGCGAGGTCTTTCATGCTATCGTTGACGCGAATGGCCAAAGCCGCCTTGGCCAGGCCGGGGCTGATATCAACGGCGACTTCGGTGCCTGAAATCGGTTGGTCATAGTCGCGGCTGGAACCGTCGGGAAGTGTCAGTTTTACCATTTAATTCTTCAGGCTTTTCATACTTATAAACTGGCGGCGAAATGTAGTTTGTTTTGGCTAGCTGTCAAGGCGGTGTTGTACTCTGAATGCTCAGAAACTTGTCACATTTCCTATTTCATCAATCACTCCGGAAACAGATAAGGAGGCAAGGTTTTTCCGCTGTATGATGGATACCGTGTCACCCCGCTGGGCGCAAAGTGCGGGATCGGACTCATGAGAATAAAGAACGATGGTCGGACTGCCCCCGGCGGCAAAGGCGTGCATGGGGCCGGTATCATTGCCGATTGCCAATTGGGCCCACTTTGCTAGGATGAATAAATCATCCATCGACGTTTCCCCGGCCAAATTTATAGCCGCCGGAATAGTGTCGGAAATAGCCGCTAGCAACGCTTTTTCATCCCGACCGCCGATCAATACAGGTTGGATACTCTGCCCGGCTAGATGCGCCGACAGTTCCCGGTAATTGTCCCGGGGCCATCTTTTGGCCGGCCGATGGGCGGCGGCGCCGGGAGCTAACAAGGCAAATTGGTCAGCTAGCCCAAACCGGGATATATCCGTCTTGACCCAGGCATAATCGAACGCCGGAACGGCGGCTATTCCTGCCATGGCAAGCTGTTCCTCCTGGCGTTCGACGGTATGCATGAAATCCCGCTGGGGATTGGCGTGCGGGTGCGAACAGCCGCGGGCAATGCCGGACCACTCCGGATAAGGCCCGGGCCAGAAAAGCCGGAAATAGAAGTTGCTGCGGTCCGATGTCTGGAGATCATAGATTCTGCTAAAATTTGCCGCGCGCAACTTTGCCCTTAGTTTCAAATATTCGTAAATCTGGAGAAGACGCGGCTTACTGTCTGTCCAGACTTCGTCAAACCAAGGCGAATCCTGGGCGAAGTCGGCAAAGGGCTGGCTGGTCAGAAGAACGATCCTAGAGCCGGCATGATGGGCGCGAATGGCGGCGAACGGCCCCGACGCCTGTACGAAATCGCCAAGCGCGCCCAGCTTTATTACCAGAATATTTTCGCTCACGGGACTTTGTGCGCCGCAGGCGCATCTTTGCCGATCACTTCTTTATAGATGTCCAGGGTTTTGGCGCACATGAGATCTTTGGTGTAGGTTTCCCGAATATGCTGTTTGGCGCGTTCGGCAAATTTCGACCGCTGGTCAGCATCCTGGTCAATGGCCTCTGCGATGGCCTGGGCGAGAGCATCGGCGTCACCCGGCGGCGTCAGCCAGCCGGTCTCGCCTTCGATAATCGTTTCCTTGGCACCGCCGTGATCGGTGGCAATAATTAGCCGCCCTAGCGCCTGCGCCTCGGCGGCGATCCGGCCAAAGGCTTCCGGTTCAGTTGATGCCGAAACCACTATATCGGCCAGCATCAGGGCCGCCGGCATGTCGTCGCAATGATCGATGACGAAAATCCAATCGGTCATGTGGAATCGTTCGATCTCTTGTTCGAGCTCCCGCCGGTATTTTTCCCGGCCTTGATCAGAGCCCACCAATAGGCACTGAATGTTGTCCCTGTTCAGTTTTTTGATGGCTTCAATGAATACGGTTTGTCCTTTCCAACGGGTCAGCCTTCCCGGCAGCATGATCACCGGTACACCATCCGGCAACCGCCATTTGTCCGCCAAGCTGATAACCCGTTCAATCGATACGTTGGCCTGATTGAATTTATCGATATCGATGCCACGGGGAATTACCCTAATATTGGAGGCAGGAACGCCATAGACTTTTCTGACGTGGCCGGCGATGAAATCTGATATGGCGATTATCAGATCGCCTTTGGTCATGATGGCGTTATACCAGCGCTTCAAGCAGTTGCTGTGACCATAAGTGCCGTGGAAGGTTGTGACAAAATGGATGCCGGTGCGACGCGCCGCGTAAAAAGCACTCCAGGCTGGTGCGCGGGAACGGGCGTGAATGATGTCGACGTTTTCCCGGCGGGCAAGCTCGGCGATGCGGGAAATGTTCTGCTTGATAATCCAGGGATTCTTTGAATCGACGGGCAGCGTAAAATGTTCCGCGCCGACCCGATTGAGTTCGTGCTCCATGGGGCCGCCGGCAGAAACGACAAACGAGCGGCCACCTCCCTCGATGACGGCGCCGGCAACATCGACGGTACCCCTTTCCACGCCACCGGTTACCAGCTGTGGGAGAATCTGCATCACCGTCGGCGGCCTGAAATCCCCTGATGCTGGACTGGCCGGCGGACTAGTTGAAGATTTGTTTTCAAAATCAAGTTCGGCGTTTATATTCATTGCAAATTTTTACTCATTGAATTGGTAAAATTATGTCCGGTCAAAAATCATCCTCAGATAGTGACCCCCGGATATTAACACTTAAGTCCGGTACGTCCATCGGCGCGTCCATTGCCTACCATAGCACGCCCGGTTCTTCACCTGGTATCGTCTTTATGACGGGATTTATGTCAGATATGACCGGCGGCAAGGCCTTGGCGCTGGAGCAGTTGGCCACGGACCGGGGAAAGGCTTTTTTGCGTTTCGACTATCAAGGTCATGGCGCATCATCAGGAGATTTTGCCGACGGCACGATTGGTATCTGGTCCGGTGATGCCTTGGCGGCGTTCGATGAACTGACAGAAGGGCCGCAGATTATCGTCGGGTCGTCTATGGGGGGCTGGATGATGCTGTTGACCGCCATTGCCCGCTCGGATCGCGTGGCCGGGATGGTGGGTATCGCCGCCGCCCCCGATTTCACGGAAGATCTTTTGCCCAAAGAACTGACCCAGAAACAGTTGACCGAAATAAACGAAAAGGGGTTCGTTATCGTGCCCAGTGAATACGAAGACGACTATACCTTTACCAAGGCGCTATTTGATGACGGCCGCAATAATCTTGTCCTGCGCCAGGAAATACCTCTTGATTGTCCGGTGCGGCTTCTCCATGGCATGGGGGATATCAGCGTCCCCTGGGAGACTGCTTTGCGAATTCAGGAAAAACTGCGCTCGGATGATGTCGAAGTCATTTTGATAAAGGAAGGCGATCATCGACTGAGTGAAGAGCACGACCTGGCGCGCCTGACCCGGACGGTAGGGCAATTGTTGGATCAAGTCAGTTAGAATTTTCATTCTGCCAAATCGCTGTCAGCCCTGATTTATAATCCTGGTAGATGAGTTCTATCCCCAGTTCACGCTTAATTTTATCGTTGCCGACGCGCCGGTTGTCCTGCCAGAAGCTGAGCGCCATGGAGGACATATCTTTGCGGGCTTCATCGAACGGCACAAGGGCCGGCGGTTCAATGCCCATCAATTGGCTGGCGAAAGCCTCGACATATTGTTGTTCAACGGGCTGATCATCACACAAATTGTATATTTCCCCAGGGGAAGGCTTGGCCATGGACGCCCGGAGTACGGCGACGATGTCTTCGACATGAATGCGAGAAAACAGGTGGCCGGGCCGATCTATCCGCCTGCCCGGGCCGGACCGAAGCCGGTCAAACACGCTACGGCCCGGCCCGTAGATGCTGGCTAACCGGAACACTTGGACGGGCAGTTTGTCACGGGCATGGAGGTTTCGCCATTGCTCATCGGCCTGGGCCCGCCAAACGCTCCGGTCATTGGAAGGGTTAAGCGCATTTTTTTCGTCTACCAGGGCGCCGCCGGTATCGCCGTAAACGCCGGTGGTCGATAAGTAACCGATCCAGGTGGCATTCTTATCGTCAGTTAGCCACGGACTGTAACGGTCTAGAACGGGATCGCCCTGTTTCAATGGCGGCACCGAAGAAAGTATATATGAAAAGCTCGCCAGAACATCCTGATGAACCCGTTCGAAGTGAATGGCTTCAATACCGGCCTGCACAATGGCATCTTTTTCACCTTCGTCACGGTAGGTGCCGATAATTCTCCAGCCGTCGGCAAGGCAGGACCTGCTTAATGCCAAAGCGGTATAGCCCAACCCAAAGCAGAAGAGAGATTTTTCAGAATTCATCGCAACAGTCTTGCCAGATTGAACAAGATCGGGGAGTCTAGCTGTTTAATCCACAAGGGGACAAGCTTTCTTTATGGGGTTCACAATAGGTTTAACTTTTTGTTTGGGTTTGCTTTCTTATATTTTTTGGCCGGGGATTCTCGGCGCCGAAGAAATCGATCACCGGGCGGAGTATAGGCGCTGTATGTCATTGGCGGCTGAAAAGCCGGATAAAGGTTTTGAAGTGGCGATCGCTTGGCGGGGTTTGGGCGGTGGCGATGCGGCGGAACACTGTATCGCGGTCTCTTTGCTGGAGCTCAAGCATTATGATGAAGCCGCTAAGCGGTTTGAATTCCTGGCGCAGAACACCGTCGCCGAGCCCGAATTTCGGGCGCAGTTACTAGGGCAGGCGTCGCAAGCCTGGTTATTGAGCGGCAAATTACAGCGTGCGGAGAATGTTGCAACGGCCGCGCTCAGGTTGGCGCCAATGGAAATTGACCTGCTGATCGACCGCGCCCAGGTATCAGCCGCCCGGTCCGATCATGGGCGCTCTATCGTTGATCTCAACAAGGTGTTGGACCAGAACCCGAATCATGCAGATGCCTTGGTTTTTCGTGCCAGCGCGCTCAGATTATCGGGAAAAAACAGCGTGGCGGCCATTGATGTTGATCGCGCTCTCGCTATAGAACCGGAGCATCCAGAAGGTCTGTTGGAGCGGGGTATTCTGCGTCGGCTGCTCAAAGACAAAATCGGCGCTCGGGCCGATTGGCTGCAGGTTATCGTGACTTCTCCCGGTACTGTTGCCGCCGAATCGGCCAGGGCCAACCTTCAGCGCATGGACGACCCACCCCAATAAAATATTAAGAAAGCGACGAATTAATTTTTAGAAATCTGGATTGGCATAGTGCTTGGGTGCCGGCAGACCCGGGATGGCGTCGGCCAGGATCGGATTGAAACTGGGCCGGGATTTAATTCGGGCATACCAGTTCTTGGCCGATTTATGATCGTTCCAGGGGACATCATCCAGATAGTCGATGGCTGAAAGATGAGCCGCCGCGGCGATATCGGCCAGGGTCATCCGTTCACCGGCCAGCCAGAAACGCCGGTCGGTCAAAAAGGTGATGTAGTCAAGGTGGGTATGGATATTCTGCTGAGCGGCCCGAATTTCCCGTGAATCGGGCTCTCCCAGACCCAAAAACCTTTTCATTACCTTTTCACCAACCAGCTTGTCAGTGACTTCCTGATTAAATTTGAGGTCAAACCAGGCGACCAGGCGCCTGACTTCAGCCCGCTCATAGGGTTTGCGCCCGATCAGATTAGGATCCGGTGTGTGCTCTTCCAGATATTCGCAGATGGCGGTGGAATCCGCGAGGACCGTATTGTCCGGTTCAACCAGTACAGGTACTTCGCCCGAAGGATTGAGCGCGAGAAATTCCCGGCGGCGTTCCCAGACCTGTTCCATATTCATCTGGAAATCAATATTTTTTTCCGCCAGAACGACCCTGACCTTACGGGAAAAGGGAGATAACCAAAGATGGTAAAGTGTACGCATTTAGTTGACTTATAACGTAATCATACCTAGGTAAACAAATACGAATTTTCCAAAATAACGTTTCCTTTAATATTTAATTAGCAATGGGTGGTTTATTCAAATAACTTCCGGGTTTTTCATATTTAAAGGCCATAGGACGTGCCATTTGTACAAATAATAATTCTCGCCGCTGTTCAGGGTATTACAGAGTTTTTGCCCGTATCCTCCTCTGCCCATTTGATACTGGTACCGAAATTGACAGGGCTGCAGGACCAGGGGCTGTTGGTTGATGTGGCCGTTCATGTTGGGACCTTGCTGGCGGTTATGATCTATTTCTGGCGGGATCTGTTGGGAATGTCGACCGCCCTGGTGAGTATACCGCACCAAATTTCCAATCATCACCGTTTTAATCCGGAGTACTGGCTGTTCCTGAAATTAGTCGTCGCGACATTACCAGTGATTGTCGCCGGATTTCTGGTCAATTTTTATATGGGCGATATTCTGCGCAGCATTGAAGTTATCGCTTGGGCGACCTTGGGCTTCGGCCTCCTTCTTTTGATCGCCGATAAATCCAATATGACCGTCCGAAACATCGAACACATATCTTTTGCCGGCGCTATTATGGTTGGCATATTTCAGGTTTTTGCGCTGATACCGGGCACCAGCCGAGCCGGCGTCACCATGACAGCGGCGCGCTTTCTGGGCGTTGAGCGCCAGGATGCGGCGCGTTTTTCCCTGCTGTTGTCCATTCCGGCCATTGTCGGCGCCGGTACTCTCAAAGGTCTTGAACTCTATCAAACGGGCGACCCCGTGTTGAACGGTGTGGTTCTTACGGTCGGCGGGCTGGCCTTTCTTTTTGCCCTTGTTGCCATCAGTTTGCTGATGGTCTGGCTTAGACGGGCGAGCTTTACGCCATTTGTCGTCTATCGCTTTTTGCTCGGTGGCGCCTTGCTTTATTACGTTTACGGTGCGCCGGGTCTTTCCTAGCTAACCAACTAACCAGTCCTATTTGTCATTTGAACAACCATATACTATTGACTTTCTATATTTATAATTCTAGATTATAGAAAATTATATATAAATATATAATTCTAAAGTGACTAAATGGCTCTGAGTATCAAAGATGATGACGCCGACAGACTGGCCCGCGAACTGGCCATGACGACTGGCGAAAGTCTAACCACCGCGATACGAAAGGCGTTGGCGGAACGGTTAAAGCGGATCCCCCCCCTGAACCAGGGTCGGTCACTGGCCGACGAGCTCAACGAAATTGCCGAACGGTGTGCAGCGCGTTTGAACGATGATCTCCGGACGCCGGATGAGATCATCGGCTACGACATTCGGGGGGGAACATAATCGTGGTTCTGGATAGTTCCGCCGTCATTGCCATTCTTTATGGCGAACCTGAGCAGCGCCATTTCAATAGCCTGATAGAGCGTGATCCCGTTCGCTACATGTCAGCCTTGAACCTGGTGGAGTCTTCCATTGTCTTGTTGAACCGTGATGAGGAACTCGGCTGGGGTGAGGTCGATTTGTTTGTAGCTAAGGCTGAGATTGAAATTGTCGCTGTCGATGGCAATCAGACAGAAATTGCCCGTGCCGCCTTTCGCCGGTTCGGCAACGGCCGCCATCGGGCGGGACTGAATATTGGCGATTGTTTCTCCTATGCCCTTGCCAAGGCGAGAGCTGAACCGTTGCTTTGCAAAGGCGACGATTTTCAGCATACCGATATAGAAATTATTACGTGATTACGGTCAGACGCCTTTATATTCGGTAGCAGTTTACTATTTAGATTGTCTATTTTAGTAAACTGTCACCGATATAGAGTGCCCCTGGGATTTCAAATTATATCGACACAATGCCGGTTTCGTCGGCTTCGATATCAAAGGCAGCTTTCATGAGCGCCTGAGTATAAGGCTCGTTGGGGGAATTGAAGACTGCATCCGCTGGTCCCGCTTCCACCACCTGACCCCGCCGGATGACGATCAAATCATGAGCCAGCGCGCGCACCACTTTAAGGTCATGGCTGATGAAGATGTAGGCCAGATCGTACCTTTTCTGCAAGTCCCGCAACAGCTCGACAATCTGCGCCTGCACCGACATGTCGAGGGCTGAAGTCGGTTCATCCAGTACCATCAGTTTCGGTTTGAGTACCAGGGCGCGGGCGACGCAGATGCGCTGGCGCTGGCCGCCGGAAAATTCATGGGGATAACGGTCCATGGTTTCCGGGTCCAGATCAACTTCTTGTAAAACGTCGGCCACCAGCTTACGCCGGTCTGCGTAGGTTTCACCAAGACCGTGTACCAGCAAACCTTCTTCAATGACCTGGAATACCGACAGTCGTGGGTTCATGGAGCCAAAGGGGTCCTGGAAGACGATCTGCATTTCCCGGCGTAGAGGCCGCATTTCCTGCCATCCGCAAGCCTGAATATCTTTGCCTTCGAAGGTGATGTCCCCGTGGCTGGTTTCCAGACGAAGCAACGCCCGTCCCAAGGTGGATTTGCCCGACCCCGATTCGCCCACCACACCCAGTGTGTGCCCGGCCATCAAATGCACGTCGATGCCGTCCACCGCCTTGATGTGGTCCACAACCCGTTTAACCACACCTTTCTTGATGGAGAACCAGACGCGGACATCCTTGGCCCGCATGATTTTGGGTGAGTCCATTGGCACCGGATCGGGCCGACCTTTGGGCTCGGCAGCGAGTAGATGCTGGGTATAGGCGTGGGTGGGATTCTCGAACAAGGCTTCGGTCTTGTTTTCCTCGACGACCTTGCCCTCGCTCATGACATAAACCCGGTCGGCCATGCGTCGGACGATACCCAGATCGTGGGTGATCAGCAGCAGGCCCATATCAAGTTCTTGGGTCAGCTCTTTCAGAAGTTTTAGTATCTGGGCCTGTACTGTTACGTCCAAAGCCGTCGTCGGTTCGTCAGCGATCAAAAGTTCCGGCTCGTTGGCCAAGGCCATGGCGATCATGATGCGTTGCTGCTGACCGCCGGAAAACTCGTAGGGGAAAGCATGCAGCCGGGATTTGGCTTCTGCCATCCCAACCAGATCAAGCAACTCCTCCACCCTCGCCCGCGTTTTTTTGGGCGTCATTTTTTTGTGTAAATGGAGAACCTCGCTAATCTGCTTTTCCAGACTGTGCAAGGGATTGAGGGAGTTGATGGGCTCCTGGAAAATCATGGAAATACGGTTGCCACGGATAGACCGCATTTGGCTTTCCCCGGCTTCAATCAGTTCTTTGCCGTCGAACCAAATGCTGCCGCTGGGATGTGTTGCCAATGGATAGGGCAGCAGTTTCATCACTGATAATGCCGTCACCGATTTGCCGGAGCCTGATTCACCCACCAGTCCGATGGTTTCACCGCGGCCAATCTCAAGGTCGACATGGAGCACGGCTTTCACCTCTTTGTTGCCGCTGCCGAAGCTTACGGATAGATCGGATATGTGCAGCATCTTTTCCATCTGTTAGTTCCTGAACGTCTTTCTGGGGTCGAGGGCATCGCGTACCGCTTCGCCGATGAAGATCAACAGGCTCAGCATCAGGGCAATGATGATAAAGGACGAAATGCCCAGCCACGGCGCCTGCAGATTGTTTTTCCCCTGATTGAGCAATTCGCCCAGCGACGCTGAGCCTGGTGGCAGGCCCAAGCCAAGAAAATCGAGAGCCGTCAGGCTGGTGATGGCGCCCGATAGAATGAACGGTAAATAAGTAATGGTCGCTACCATGGCGTTGGGCAGAATGTGCTTAAACATGATTTTTTTGTTGGAAACACCCAAAGCGCGGGCCGCCAGCACGTAGGTGAAATTCCGGCTGCGCAGAAATTCCGCCCGGACCACGCCCACCAGGGCCATCCAGCTGAACAGCAACAGAATTCCTAGCAACAGCCAGAAGGAGGGCACGAACAAGGCAGACAGGATAATCAGGATATAGAGCTGCGGCATGCCGCCCCAGATTTCCATGAAGCGTTGAAAGAAGAGATCGGTCAGACCGCCGAAATAGCCCTGCCAGGCGCCAGCCGAAATGCCGACGATGGAGCTGAGAACCGTCAGGATCAGCCCGAACAGAACGGAAATGCGGAAGCCATAAATCAGCCGAGCCACCACGTCCCGCCCCTGGTCATCTGTGCCCAGCCAGTTCTTGGCCGTGGGTGGCGAGGGTGCCGGGGTGGGCAGGTCATAGACCACGGTGTCGAAGCTGTAGGGGATCAGCGGCCAGACGATCCAGCCCTTTTCCTCGATCAGTTCGGCAACTTCCGGGTCGGCGTATTCTGCTTCGGTCTCGAAATCGCCGCCGAAAGTGGTTTCTGGATAGGAAAACAATACGGGCGCATAGAGGCCGCCGTCATAGCCGATGAGTAACGGTTTGTCGTTGGCGATGAACTCAGCGGAAAGCGTGACGATAAAAAGCACCAGAAACACCCAGAGAGAAATATAGCCCCGCCGGTTGGCCTTGAAATTATCCAGACGGTGGCGGTTGATGGGGGTCATAGCGGGGAGAAATCTCCCAATTAAATTCATTAAGTCAAACCTCCCGTGCTTCGAAATCGATGCGGGGATCGATTATGTGATAGGCGATGTCACCGATCAGGTTCATTATCAGGCCCAACAGGGTAAAGACATAGAGCGTGGCGAACATGACGGGATAGTCCCGGTTGATCACTGCTTCAAAGCCCAGCAATCCGATGCCGTCCAACGAGAAAATAATCTCGATCAGCATAGAGCCCGTAAACAGAATTCCGATAAAGGCGCTGGGGAAACCGGCAATGACGATCAGCATGGCATTGCGGAATATATGGCCATAAAGGATGCGGTTTTCCTCAAGCCCTTTGGAGCGCGCCGTAACGACATACTGCTTGTTGATCTCTTCCAGGAAGGAGTTCTTGGTCAGCATGGTCAGGCTAGCGAAGCCGCCGATCACCAGGGCGAACACCGGCAAGGCAATATGCCAGAAATAGTCAGCAATGCGTTCAGGCCAGGACAATGTTTCCCAGCCCGGCGAGGTCAGCCCTCGAAGGGGGAAGACGTCCAAGAAGGTGCCGCCGGCGAACAGCACGACCAAAAGGATCGCGAACAGAAAGTTGGGAATGGCGTTGCCGATGATCACCACGACACTGGTCCAGATATCGAATCTTTCGCCGTCCCGTACCGACTTGGCGATGCCCAGGGGAATGGAAATCAGATAGACCAATAACGTTGTCCACAGGCCTAGGGAAATGGACACCGGCAGTTTATCAATCACCAGATCAACCACGCTACGGTCACGGAAAAAACTCTCACCGAATTCAAACTGGGCGTAGTTTTTGACCATCAAGAAAAAGCGTTCATGGGAGGGCTTGTCGAAGCCGTAGAGTTTTTCGATTTCCCTGATCAATTCCGGGTCCAGCCCGCGGGCGCCCCGGTATTTGCTGGCCGCCGTACTGCCGCCGCCGCCCGGCTTCTGGGGTTGGACGGTGGTCTCGCCCTGGCTGGAACCGCTCACCCGGGCCGTTGCTTCCACCGATGTGCCCTGGATTTGGGCGATGGCCTGTTCCACTGGGCCGCCCGGCGCGAACTGCACGATAACGAAGTTGATGGTGATGATCCCCAGGAGAGTGGGAATGACCAGCAACAGGCGGCGGATGATATAGGCGAGCATGGGCGGCTATTTCTTGGAACTGCTCAACTGCGACGACAAGGCTTTTTCCTTGGCCTGGTCCACCCACCAGCTATCGAAGCCAAGCCCGTATTTGGGCGGCTTGGCCGGACGCCCGAACTTGTCCCAATAGGCTACCCGGAAACTTCTGATATGCCAGTGGGGGATAACGTAATGATTCCACAGCAGCACCCGGTCAAGGGCGCGGGTGCGTATGATTAGGCTTTCCCGGTCCGGCGCGCCAATGATTTTCTCGACCAGCTGGTCGATCACCGGATTCTTGATGCCGATGAAATTACGGCTACCGTTGCGGGCGGCGGCGGCGCTGCCCCAGAAATCCCGCTGTTCGTTGCCGGGCGACAGGGATTGGCCCATGCTGCCGGTCATCATGTCGAAATCGAAATCAGTCACCCGTTTCTGATACTGGGCGGAATCGACAACCCGGATATCCATCTTAATGCCGAGGCGGCTGAGATTTTTTCTGACCGGCAGCGAGATGCGCTCGAAGGCGGGTGAAATGAGCAATAGCTCAAACTCAAAAGTTTTGCCGGTGGTTTTGTGGGTGAGTTTCTTGTTTTTGATCACCCAGCCCGCTTGTTCCAGCAGTTTCTTGGCCTGGCGCAGGTTTTTGCGGATGCGGCCGCTGCCGTCGGTGCTGGGCGGTTTATAGGCCTGGGTGAAGACCTCGGGCGGAATTTTGCCTTTGAACGGGATCAGGATGGCCAGCTCTTCCTTGGAAGGCAAACCACGCGACGCCAACTCTGAATTGGAATAGAAACTTTCGGACCGCATGTACTGGCCATAGAACAGGTTCTTGTTGGTCCATTCGAAATCGAAGGCGTAGGCCAGGGCCTTCCGCACCAGGGGGGCCTTAAATATCTCTTTGCGGGTATTGAACAGAAAACCCTGCATGCCCGTCGGGTTTTCGTGGCGGATTTCCTCTTTTTTAAAGAGGCCTTTTTTGAAGGCAGGCGAATCGTAACCGGTGGCCCATAGTTTGGAGGTGTTTTCCGCCCGGAAATCATAGTTGCCGGACTTGAAGGCTTCCAGCGCCACCGCCGAATCCCGATAGTAATCGATGCGTTGGCGGTCAAAGTTATGGCGGCCTACATTGACCGGAATATTAGCCCCCCAATAATCCTTCACCCGCTCAAAGGTAATGGAGCGTCCGGCCTCAAAAGACGCGATTTTGTAGGGCCCGCTGCCCAGAGGCGGCTCCAGCGTGGTTTTGGTGATGTCTTTCTTTACCCAGTAATGTTTGGGGATGATGGGCAATTGTCCGGTGATCAGGGGTAGTTCCCTATTCTCGCCCGGCGAAAACGAAAACAGCACCCGGCGCTCGCCGGCCTTCTCCGCCTTGGCCACATTGCCATAATAAAATTTATAAAAGGGCGAGCCTTTTCCCTTGAGGGAATTGAAACTGAAGATGACATCGTCAACAGTGATCGGTTTGCCGTCGTGCCAGCGGGCTTCCTGCCGGAGCGTGAAAGCGACCCAGGAGCGGTCGTCCGGCATTTCGACGCTTTCGGCGATTAGTCCGTATTCGGTGAAAGCCTCGTCCAATGAAGACGTTAGCAGCGTCTCATAAACCAGACCCGGGCCCAAAGCCCGGAAACCGGCTGCAGGCCGTCCTTTGATGATAAAGGGATTGAAGGAATCAAAAGCCCCAATGGCGTGCTCCCGTACCGTACCGCCCTTGGGTGCATTGGGGTTCACATAGTCGAAATGCTTGAAGTCCGGCCCGTATTTAGGGGCACCGTGCATGGCGATGCCGTGGACGGGAGTGGCTATCTTTTCAGCGGCGATCACCGGTGATATCAAAATAATAAATACGGAAAACCAGGCCCAATGCCCCATCGGCAACACTCCCTGAATTCTAGGTTTTAATCGACCCACTATATACACCAATAACTAAGGCAATATTGTGATTGATCGGGCGCGTCAATCAAGTCTTTCCCTTTCCAGGTGCCGTTTTTTATCGAAGGCGGTATGGATTGATTGAAAATTGGGAAAAAATAGAGTCCTCCAGAGGAGAGCCTAAAAGATTAATATAAATAATCGCGCTTATTAGTTGCTGATCAGTCGATAACGACGTTCGTCATAAAGACTGCCGGTCAGCATATTCAGCACAAGTTGCGGATCGGCATTAACGCCATTTTTTGCCTTAATACCGGACGATTCATCGCGGGACGCTTTTTTCTCAGGAGTAACTTTTCTGTTTGGCTAGGCCATCGCCCTGCCGGTCTTTGTTGCCATCTACCTTTACCGTTGGGGACAACAATAATTGGAAAATTTGCTTCGGCTACGCCTTTTGCGGCTGGGTGGTGATGTATGTGCTCTACGATTAGATCATGGGTATTTTCTTTCAGCCGCCAGTATTTTTCGGCTCAGGTCGTATATTCGTTATTTTTCCATACCCTTATTGAAGAAGCGAACAACTATTACACGGATAGACATCTTCTCGAACAGCCATTTGACTTCGTAAATATTTAAAGCTGACATCGTTGTATATCGCCAGTATGGACGAAGTTTTTACGTTGCCGATAGAATATTTCCCAGTTGCGTCCATACAGCAATGAGGCACAACGCCGTCACAAAATATATTGATATCGAACCAAGCGTTGCAGGGGAATTCATGGGGAATGGAACTTTGTTTTTCGGGAATAGTTCCAAGCCAACTTGCCCGATTTTTAACCCAAGTAACAAAATCTTTGCCCGGGGTGAAATCGCCGAAAAGGTTGGCGCATTCTTCAGCGTATATGGTGTCGCCGTCGGAAAGGTCAGATACCCTGGACAGAACGACCGGTCCTTCAAAAAACCTAAATTTTTGCTTTTCCATCATTAATTCTTTTAGGTTCTCGACAGTTCGTGAGAAATCCATATTCATAGTAGCTTCGTATTCTTTCTTATTGGCAGCGTTGAAAGAGACATTGAAGGACTTAATATTTTTAACCTGCACAATCTCTTCGAAGAAATCCTGACTCACGACATTTAAATTACTGAATATGGAAATGGCCGCGTTTGGCAGGCGATCGTTAATTGCTTTCAAGCGGACAAAAATTTTGCGGTCCATGAAGGGCTCATTGACCAAGTTGGGAAAAATATTGATGGGAAACTGCGGCGGAATTTCTTCCAGATCACAAATTACTTTTTCGAATAAGGCGTCATCCATCTCATCATTTTTGCGGTCAAGTTCTTCGTGAGGGCAGAATGTGCAATCGCCGTTGCATCTGCCTACCGTTTCGATCCCTATATTGTGCGGATAATCCATGTGGGATGTTTGTTTTCGGGAAAATTCCTTCACATACTGACTGGCACTGACATCTCTCAATCTTTGCTTTATTTTTTCGAGATAAAGCTTGGCTGTTTTGTGAGAAGGAACCAAATCAAGGGTGCGGTTGAAATTTGTTGCCGCAGCTTTCAAGCGGCGAAGGCCAAAGTAGATAATTCCCTCAAGGCAAATGCTGTCGGGTTGGTTCGGATTAATTGCGAGCACGGCATCTATCATTTTACGCGCTTCGGGTAGATTATTCTCCTGGATAAGGCTGAAGGCTACCTCTAGCGTTTGACCTACATCTAAGGTTTTTTTGGTCAATGACCTCTCCAATTGACGGCTACCGTATACTGATTATTTATTTTACTGAAAAATCTCAACAATTCGCCTGTCGGATGATTTTAACCCGCCAAATTCGTCAATGCCGCCGCATGTGTCCTTTCGTCCCCGGCGGCCAGGACGCAGCCGTTGGAATCGATGTCCAGTGCCTGGCCGTCCCAATCGGTAATGACGCCGCCGGCACCTTCGATGATCGGCACCAGGGCGCAATAGTCATAAGGTCTGAGATCGGCTTCGCAGACCAAATCACACAGTCCCGCCGCTAATAGGCCATAGGCGTAGCAATCAGCGCCGAACAAAGGGTGTTTGACTTGGTTTGCTAGACGTTTAAAGGCATCAAAGTCAGCACCCTCGAACATATAGGGGGAGGTCGTGTACATCCAGGCGTCTTCAACGGCGGGGCATGACCGCACCGAGATCGGCTTGCCGTTCAACGTCGAAACCTGTCCCTGGGCCCCGACCCAGCGTTCCTGCAGGATCGCCTGATCAATGATGCCGACAATGGGCAAACCATTCTGGGTGAGGGCGATCAGCGTGCCGAACAATGGCTTGCCGGTGGCGAAGGCTTTGGTGCCGTCAATGGGATCGAGCACCCAGACAAATTCGGCATCGGTTCGAACTGCGCCGTGTTCTTCCCCGAGAATGCCGTGATCGGGAAATTCATGTTCGATGATGGTGCGGATGGCAGCTTCGGCCTCCTGATCGGCGGCCGTAACCGGGGTGGCGTCCGCCTTATCCAGAACATCGGTGTCCGACCGGAAATATCCCTCGACAATCGGCCTGGCGGCATCCGCCAGCCGTTCCGCCAAGGCGGTAAACTCGCCGATATTGGACACCCGCCGGCCGCCGCTAGTTGGGCGCCGGCGCCGGTGTATCGGCGAAGGACCGCATGAATTGAATAACAGCGGCCCGGTCACTTGCTTTTTTCAAGCCGGCGAAGGCCATTTTGGTTTTGGGCAGGAATTTTTTGGGCTTGGCTAGGAAGTGATCCAGATCCTCGTAATCCCACTTGCCGCCGAGTTTTTTAATGGCGTCGGAGTACTTGAATTTTGCCACACCGGCGCGGTCGGCGCCGATAATGTTGTACAGGTTCGGGCCGACTTTATTTTTTCCACCCTTGTCAAAAGTGTGGCATGCGATGCATTTTTTGGCGATTTTTTTGCCCTTGCCGACGTCGGCGGAAGCCAACAGAGCGCCAAGATTTTGGGCCTCTTTGGGTGCTGCTTCCTTGGCTGGTTTAGCGGCCATCTTTATTTCCGCCTTTAGGGCTGATTGGGGAGCCGATTTTTCCGCCGTTGCCGACGGCGGGATCAGGAGATCGCCTAGATAATTGGCCGACAACACCAGCCAAAAGGCAGCGAGAATGCCTCCGATCACTTTGTTGGTCATCACGCTCCACATAAAAACTTCCTTTTTCTTTAATTTATGCCTACTTAATCTGTTAGATTATAATAAATCCAAATAAACTGACTCGCCTAATAAAATACGGCTATCCGGGTATAAATGAAGACCCAAACCTTGTACATAGGGTGCTTTTATTTATAGAACAAACATTACAGCAAAAAACAGACCGAACTCGGGAAGATAAAAAAGGATTATAAGAACAATGGAACGGAACCCACTGGTTGTCATCCCGTCCCAAGTCGACGAAAACGGCATACCGCGCAAACAGTTGGTTGATATTCACGGCACGCCCATGATCGTGCATTCCTGGAACCGCGCTATCGAGGCCGGCGTGGGCAATGTCATCGTCGATTGCCTAGATGATGAAATCGCCGATACGGTCGCCGAAGCGGGCGGCTATATTTATAAGACCGAGCCCGACCACCATCTGAAAAGCCACAATTACCGGACAGAATCCGGTGCCGACCGAGTAGCGGCGACTGTCAATAAATTCGACCGGTTTTATAACCACGATATTATCATCAACCTGCATGATGATTTACCCGCCATTGATCCAAAATATATCCGGGCGCTGCTATACCCGTTGGCAAACTATGATGTTGCCATCGCCACCTTGGCGTGTCCCCTGAGCGAAGAGGAGGCCAAAGATCCGAACGTGGTCAAGGTCACCGTCAATTGGCAGGAAGGGCGCAACGTCAGCTGGATCAAGGATAGTAAAATAGGCCAGGTGCTCGATCTTACTCGGGATACGGATAATCCGAACGGTGAGGAACGCTATCGGCATATTCCCATTTATGCTTACCAGCGTCCGCAGCTTGACCGCTTTGTCAATCTGGAGCCCACCGATAACGAATTGGATCAGCGCATCGAGGGCAAGCGCGCCCTGGAAAACGGTATGCGCATGGATGTCGCGCTAATCGACCAGGTACCTTTCAACGTCGATAGCGAATCCGATATCGAACATGCACGGGAATTGCTGGACAAATCTTTCTAAATGTAATTCATAAGCCCCGTTATGAATAAACCTGAAAATCTCATCGCCTTTCAGGGCGAACTCGGTGCAAATTCGGATATGGCATGCCGAGTGGTGCGCCCGGATATGATGACGTTACCGTGCCGGACCTTTGAAGATACCTTCGCCGCCGTCCGGGAAGGCAGCGCAGCGCTGGCCCTGATCCCAATTGATAATTCAGTTGCCGGGCGGGTTGCCGATATCCATCATCTGCTGCCGGAATCTAACCTCCATATTATAGGCGAGCATTTCCAACGGGTGGAGCATAATTTATTGGCGGTCAAGGGCACCAAGATTGGCGATTTGACCCACGTCCATAGTCATGTTCATGCCCTTAATCAATGCCGCAAGGTTATCAGTGAATTGGGGCTAGAAGCGACGGTCCATGTGGATACGGCCGCCGCCGCCCGCGATATCGCCGAGCGCGGCGAAAAAGCCCACGGTTCCATATCGTCGGAACTGGCGGGTGAAATATACGGTCTCGATTCACTTCGCGCTAATATTGAGGACGCCGAACACAACACAACGCGCTTTCTGGTCATGGCCAGCGATGCCGGCGATTTCGATCCGGAGCATGAAAATCTTATGACCAGTTTCGTCTTCCGGGTACGTAACGTGCCCGCGGCGCTCTACAAAGGATTGGGCGGTTTCGCCACCAACGGCGTCAATATGACCAAACTGGAAAGTTATCTGGTGGGCGGCGGATTCGTGGCGGCGCAATTTTATGCCGAAGTTGAAGGCCATCCGGAACATCACAATCTTCGCCTGGCTCTGGAAGAACTAGATTTCTTTTCTCATGAAGTACGCGTCATGGGCGTTTATCCGGCGCACCCATTTAGAAAAAGTATGAATGAGAACGATAGTTAATAAAATCACACCTTCTGGTTCGACCACGGACTAGAGCCAGTATAAGCCGGTCAACTTTAAGGAGATCTATCGCCTAGTTGTGGGCTAAAACCTATGCGATGAGCTTGGTCACATGGCCATGAAATACTATTTCATCTGCATAACTGACGCCATGTTCCTGGTGATGGAACGCCTTGGCGTGACGCGTCATGAAATCGCCGTGCAGAAGCGCTGCTTTGCGGTCGTCAGCGAAGATTCAACCTGGTACCAAGAAATACTGGAAGGGGAGGAAATCATTTTTACGACGGCGGTCGAGCGTATCGGNGATAAAACGGCGACCTTTCAGCATCGTATCGTCAGAGTCAACGACGATGTGGTGTCGTTCGCTNATCGCTTCACCGTCGCCTTGATGGATTTGGAAAACCGTCGTGCCATAGCCATCNCAGAAGATTTCCGCCGCGTACTGGAAAACGAATACCCGGCCTATACCGATTAGCTTCACCAGCCCGCTATTTTGTTGAGTTTTTGGGGAAGCGGAGGGTAACCGTGGTGCCGTCGTTTTCCCGGTTGGAAATCTCTATTTTCCCACCCAGTTCCAACATCAGCTGATTAACGATGGCAATCCCGGGCCGGTGCCTTTGTCGCCATGGGCGAAATGTTGGTCTCAAAGGGCTGCAGGATGGAAAAATATTTGGCGACATTTGATACAAGATTGATATCCATTTCGGCGGCCATTTCGCCAAACAGCGTTTTAACCTCCTCCAGGATTTCGATGCTATTCACATCCTGAATTCTATCTTCCGGAATGCTGTCTTCATTGACGTCCGCCCGTTCGGAATGTTGACCATGCTTTCACATAGATTGAGCATGCGCAGAGCCGCCTTATGAATAATATTCGAATTCTCCGGAAAAGTATCCGGTTCGACCTTTTGTTCGGCCATTAACTTGCTGTAACCGATTAATGCGGTAAAGGGGTTTTTAATCTCGTGGCAAATTATCGGACGCTTTCGCGCACTGCTTCCTTTAAAGGCGTTTTCGTCTTCTAGAATTTGCTCCAGGCAGCCTGGGCTTCGCGCAATTTTTTTTGCATCATCGTCGAGTTTTGATTCCGAATTTCTCCTCGCCGTTTTACCCCGTGCTAATGTTCTTCTTCAGCCAACCATACATCAATCAGCCAGCGCGATATGGAAAATTTTGTCGGTGGCAGCATCCGACCATTATTCCCCATTTCCTGGACCTGATCCCGGGTGAACCAGCGGGCCTCAAGCAGTTCGTCGTCATGGCAATTTATTTCCGTCGTTACTGCCCGGGCTCGGAAACCCAGCATGATGGAGGCGGGAAAGGGCCAGGGCTGCGATGCCTGATATTCCGCGTCGACGACTTCTACACCGGTCTCTTCCTTGACTTCACGGGCGACGGCCTGTTCAAGGGTTTCCCCCGGTTCGACAAATCCCGCCAGCGTGGAAAACATTAGCCCCCTGAAGCGGCTGTTATGGCCCAGCAGACATTTGTCTCCATTGGGATGGAGGACCAACATGATAACCGCTGGGTCGGTGCGCGGAAAATGGGCTCGGCCGCAATTTTCATTAAGGCAGATTCGTTCATGTCCGGCATGGCTGCTTTTGGTTTCCGACCCGCAGGCGCCGCAATGACGATGGTTGCGGTTCCAGTGGGCGAGGGCCCTGGCATAGGCGAGATAGCCCGCTTCGATGGGATCTATGTTAGTCGCCAACAGGCGTAAATCTTCAAATTCCGAATGGTCGGGAAAAGGCAGAGATAAAGGATCCTCGACCGGCGAAATGTCAAAGGCAAAGTATGACGTATCGTTTTCCAGACCCAAAAATATTGTTTCACCGGCTAAAGGGCGCAGTTCTTGGGTTTCATCTTCATTTAGGAAAGCAGCTGCCGGCGGTTCATTCTCGCTTACCGGATCATTTCGAATAAGATTTCGGTTGCGCCAGACAGGCAGGAATTTTGCCTGGCCGTTGGCCATCGAATCGTTAATCCAATCCTGGTTCAAACGCAAATGGTGCGCCCGGTCAAGCGTCAGGTCGTCATAGTAAAACTTAGAACCCATAAGAGGAAATTTCGCACAATAGGCAGATTTTTGGAAACTTTTTTCAAGAAGATTGATATTCAACCGGTGAGGCACTATGCCTTACACTACCGAATAACACTAGACCTGCAGCCGGTATTCCGCCTATCTGGGAATACCCGTTGCAGCCATCTTCTCATAGCCGGTCGAAAACCCGCCCGTCTGCCTGAGCGCTTCGCCCAGGACCATGGCGGCGGCAGTGGCGATGTTGAGAGAGCGGAGGTCGGGGCTCATGGGGATGGTGAGCCGGGCATCGGCGACGACATGAACCTGCGCGGGGACGCCGGCGCTTTCCCGGCCTAATAATAACGTATCCGTGCCGGTAAAATCGAATTCGCAGTAGTTCAGATCGGCCTTGGTGGTGAGCAGAATCAGCCGCGTATCCCCTTTATCGGTTTCGAAATCCGCCCATGAATCGTGGCGAATCAACGACACCCGGTCGATATAATCCATACCCGCCCGTTTCAGGCGACGGTCGGAAAAGGCAAATCCGCAGGGCTCGATGATGTCTACGCCCAGCCCTAAACAGGCGGCGAGGCGGAGGATCGTGCCAGTATTTTGCGGAATATCCGGCTCAAACAGGGCTAATCTCATGTAATCCTTCTTTTTTCAGGTATAAACTTATTGGGTGCAAGGGGGTGTTTATCCTTTTCTCGGTGATATTTCTAGACTATACCTCTGCAGTTATTTTACATAAGATACGCCAACTTAAAAAATGGAGACCCACATCTATTTTTAGATACCCAAAAATCTCAAAATTAGTCAAATCGAATAAATGCTCAGGATTATTTTAAAACGCCAAAAAATCCATTTATATTAATTAATTTAGCTCGCAGAATCATCATCTGGACGGTTCCGGTGTGAAAAAGGAAAGAAGATATGGCTGATACAGCAACAACAGCAGACGGAGCGCCTCCTGGGGACACACCCACAGAGGACCCGCGCCGGGATTTTCTGCTGATTTCAACGGTCGCCGTTGGTGCTGTCGGCACGGCGCTCGCCGCTTGGCCCTTTATCGACAATATGAACCCGTCCAAGGACGTTCTGGCTTTGGCTTCGACCGAGGTTGATCTGTCTCCTATTGAGGAGGGACAGGCGATCACAGTGGTTTGGCGCGGCAAACCTATTTTCATCCGTAAGCGGACCAAAAAAGAGATAAAAGCAGCCAAGGCCGTCAAGCTGGAGCAAATGAAAGACCCCGAGACAGACGACAAGCGCGTCCAGAAGGTTGAATGGCTGGTCATGATAGGGGTCTGCACCCATCTCGGCTGCATTCCCACGGGTCAGAAAACCGGCGACCCCAAAGGCGAATTCGACGGCTGGTTCTGCCCGTGTCACGGTTCGCACTACGATACATCAGGTCGCATCCGCAAGGGTCCGGCACCGAAAAATTTGGCTGTTCCGCCGTACAAATTTCTCGACGACTCTAATATTCGTATAGGTTAGGGGGCAGATCATGAGTGAACCAACCTGGAAAAACCCGATCGTCAAATGGATCGATCACCGCCTGCCGGTTTTCACCTTCGTCCACCACGATCTCGTTGATTATCCGACACCGAAAAATCTGAATTACTGGTGGAACTTCGGCTCGCTGGCCGGGATCGTTCTGGTGATCATGATCGCCACTGGCATTTTCCTGGCCATGAATTACACCGCCCATGTGGATTATGCATTCGATTCCATAGAACGTATCATGCGTGACGTTAATTACGGATGGTTAATGCGTTACCTACATACAAACGGCGGATCGATGTTCTTTATGTGTGTCTATATCCATATATTCCGCGGCATGTATTACGGTTCTTACAAGGAACCGCGCGAATTGCTGTGGATCATCGGAATTCTGATCTTCCTGGCTATGATGGCGACTGCTTTTGTCGGCTATGTGCTGCCATGGGGCCAGATGAGTTTTTGGGCTGCGACTGTTATCACCAACCTGTTCTCGGTGGTGCCGTTCTTCGGTGAGGCCATCGTTAATTGGTTGTTGGGCGGATTTTCGGTAGACAATCCGACGTTGAACCGGTTCTTCTCGTTCCACTATCTGTTGCCTTTTATCATCTTCGCTCTGGTGTTTCTGCATCTCTGGGCGCTGCACACCCACAAATCCAGCAATCCGCTGGGCATTGATGTGAAAGGCGATGAGGACACCATTCCGTTCCACCCCTATTACACTGCTAAAGACACCTTCGGCCTGGGCGTGTTCCTGATTTTCTTTATGGGCTTCACTTTCTTCGCACCCAACTTCTTCGGCGAGCCGGAGAATTATATCGAGGCCAATCCGCTGGTGACGCCGCCGGAAATCGTGCCGGAATGGTACTTCCTGCCCTATTACGCCATCCTGCGCGCCGTTCCCGATAACTTTGTCGATATCTGGGGCATCCTGCCAGTTATTATTCCGGCCAAGACCGCCGGCGTTATTGCCATGTTCGCGTCAATCCTGGTGTTGGCGCTGCTACCCTGGTTGGATACGTCGAAAGTCAGAAGCGCCAGATTCCGCCCGATCTACAAACAGCTGTTCTGGATTTTTATCATCGACTGTTTCGTGCTCGGCTATATCGGCGCTCATCCGCCGGAAGGCCACTTCCTGATCATCGGGCGTATCGCCACGGCTTATTACTTCCTGCATCTGGTAGTCATTATCCCTTTGGTAGGGTGGTTCGAGCAAACCAAGCCGGTCCCTGAAAGCATCAGCGCTGCGGTGACCGCCGCAGGATCTGATGGAAAGGAGGGCTGAGCCATGTTGAAAAAATCAATGTTTGTTGCCGTTGCCGTTTCTTTCTTGGTTTCCTTCAATACTGGACAGGCGATCGCTTCCAGCACCGGTACGCCGCCGCCCTCGCAGCAATGGTCAACTGATGGTTTTTTCGGCGCCTTTGACCGGGCGCAGTTGAAGCGCGGTTACCAGGTCTTTCAGGAAATCTGTTCATCCTGCCAT
>PBQI01000048.1 GCA_002725625.1 Rhodospirillaceae bacterium
CTGTCTCATTCATAACTCCTATAGCGTTACGATGAGCTAGAAACTCTCTCTTATCAAATTCTACAATCTAGTGCCATAAGCGCTGACGAGGGACACAATCCAAAAACACAATTTAGCTTCTAATCCTGTGGACTTACTGGTGCTACCCATTCCACAAATCCCGTTTAGTACCATTTCTCTTTCTGAAGAACCCAGAACAACCCTTCCTCTACCCCTATGGCCCCTATACCAGGGATTGGAATAAGCGGAGCATATGATTTTTTGGGATAGGCAATTTTTATTTTGGCGATGACATTATTGCCCTCGACCCGGACATAACCGCCATTTAGTGCAAGTGCGATGCGAGCTTCTCTATATTCTTCTGAATTCAGTGAAAGCTGGTAGGCACTCGCTGGCCAAGCTAGTCGGTAAGGGCGATTGGTTTTGATGGCTTTCTTGATTGCATTTTGAACAACGACGGAACTTAGAAAAAAAGTCATCCCTGATAATCTTCGGGGCATCGTCGAATGGCGTGTAGAGCATCATATGCTCCCGAGCAACCTCTGGGTAAATGGGGTAGGCTAAGGCAGACATGAGTACGCCAAGCCCATATATTTCGGCTTTGTTAATCCATGAAAAATTGGCTGGTTTAATCGGTGTTGTGTTGAGGCTGTGAAGTCGGTACAGGCCGAATGCAGTAATTAGAGATAGGATAACAAAACCCAAAATTACTCGTTTTACCCACTTCATCGGCTGTGAATTCTTTGCTATTTCCAACGTTTCACCCGGACCATTCAACATATGCGTGATCGTTTCTTGTGTTCGAACCCAGTGTCATACTCTACCGGAGATTTGGTCAAATTAAGGCGATGTAGCCCTTCTAAAGGTGCTGTCAGACGAGTTCGCATTCGTCTGACAGCACCCGTTAGAACTTAAATTGCGTGACTATAGTTGATTGCTTTTCTAGTTTGTAAACAGCGGCTCATTCGAGCGCGTTTTATCAGATTAACTTGACCGGGGAATAAAATGAAAATTGCTTATGTATTTGCCACCAACATGGCCACAACATTCAAGCTAGGTACGATGATACTGCCTCAACTGGAGCAGGGTAATCATGGTGTGGAAGTCATTGGCATGATGTTCTTCGATGACAATATATTCGCTCTTCGCAAAGGCGATCCCGTGGGTGAAAGACTGTCAAAAATAGCCCGCGAGAAAAACATTCTTTTGATGGTATGTGATCAATGCGCCGTTCGTCGAAATCTAGCCGAAGGTACTTTCGAACAATGTGGTTCTGGCGACGTCAAAGCCAAGGGTTTTGTGGATGGTGTCGTAGCTGGTTGCTTCCCACAATTGTATGATGCTCTTGGTGGAAATCCTCCTGATCAAGTCATCACCCTTTAGCACATATTTTCAAATAGAAAATATTGCTGCGATATTTTGTACGATATTATAGTCACTCTTGGTTAACATCCGCTTTTGATGCCGTGGACGCTTCCCACCCAACGGCATAATAGTGTGCCAAAATGGTGGATTATCTGAACCCCGAGGAAATAGGAGCCATCCATGAATGAAGTTTTACGTTCGAAGTCGATCTTGCGAAGAACTTTTTTCAGTTCCCTGATATCGCGCATTCGTTGCACATCGCCAACAATCAGACTCCAATGAGCTTTCAAAACCTATAACCACTATCGAGTCAATGGTGAACGTTAGCGAAAAATAACGATACCAAAACTTTCCGCGCACCCTTTGATCGTTTCATCAACTTTTTAATTTGATCGCATCCGGCGGCCAGTTGTCGCGGTCCAGGCCGACGGCTTCTTCTATCAGAAGACCGATGGCGGCCGGGTCCCGTTCCGCCAGTCCCCGCTGCATGGCGTTGCGATGGGGTTTGACGGCAACGTCGAACAGGGGGAGCGGGCAGGCGATATTGACCAGATGCTCGCTGATGACATCCAAGTCTTTCTGGAACAATTTATTGGTCGCACCAATATCACCCCAGTTGCTTTCCGCCATCAATTTACCCCTGACTTCGAACATGCGGTTGGTGGCAGCGCTGTTGCTGATCACGTCAAAAACTAAGTTCGGATCCAAGCCCGACTTCAAGCCCAGCGCCATGGCCTCGGCTGTCGCTACGTTATGTATGGCGATAAGATGATTGGCAACATATTTCATACGGCTGCCGTTACCAAACGCGCCGCAATATTTCTGATCGCGGGAAAAACCGTCGAAAACTGGCTGGCACCGTCGCACAGTGTCTTCGTCGCCACTCGTAAAAACCAGAAGATCGCCCGTACGCGCCTGTTGTCCGGTACCGCTGACCGGGCAATCCAAGGCGGCGATACCGGCCTCCATCAAACGATCCTGAACGCCCTCTTTGTCCGTCAGGGAAAAGGTGCCGGTTTCGACGACAATCAAATCAGTCTGTCCGGTGCTCGCCAGTTCAGCGGTGACGTCGTACAAAGCGGAGGGATTGGCCAGGGAAAGAATTATTATCCCTGCCGTTTCAGATACACCGATGATACTTTTCGGGCACTCGACCCCGTTATCCGCGGCGCGTTCGAGGGCTTCTGAATCGATATCGAATCCAGCCACGGCGAATCCGTTTTTTGTCAGGCTGGCGGCGATGGCACCGCCCATGTTACCCAGTCCGATAACGCCGACCGTATCATGCATGGACTACCCCTTCTCTATTTACCTTTAATTGGATTCTTCGTGAAATTCGGCATAATGGGGATAAGTATTGGCCATGTACCATTTGAAAAACTGCCAATAGGATTCGCTTGGATATTTCGGTGGATTGTCGGGACCCTGGCAGGTTGGCAAACACTCCACCACCGGTTCGAAATCAGGAGCCAGAAACACCGGTGCCGTGTAGCGGTCTTCCTCTTTCGGAATGGCAACCCGATGCGGCGTAGCGATAAACCGTTCGTTACTCCACCGTTCCAAGAATTGACCAATATTGACGTGGATGGCTCCGGGCACTTTGCGCGGTCGGAACCAAATACGGTTGCTGTCGAGAATTTCCAGTCCTTCCACATCAGCCGCCGGCAACAGCGTCATAAAACCGGTATCGGCATGGGCACCGAGGGCGAACTCATTCTCTTCAGGGTCAGGTTTGGGCGGATAGTGTGCCATGCGGTAATACATGTAATTGTTTTCAAAATAGGGTAGAAAAAAATCTTCCGGTAGCTCAAGGGACAGAGCCCACAGGGGAAGAAGTTTTTTTCCCAGCACCTGCATAGCAGACATATATTCCTCAACGGTCTCCCTAAATCCCGGCAGATTTTCCGGCCACTGGTTTAGGGCATAGAACTGTTTACCGGCAATTACATGAGGATTGTCCGGTGCAAAATCGGTGGCAAATACCGTTGTCTCATTCAAATCGAACTTAGTGTTGTCATGATATATCGAGTGTTTGATCAGCGTTGCCTTGGGCTGGATGTAGCCCCGTTGGTTCTGGTCCACTTGAATTTTGAGCTTTTCCTCGAGAGGCAAATTGCAGAAGCGCGTATTTTCATCAATGGCGCGATCCAAGAGGGATTGCGGAATACCGTGATTTTTGAGCGCCAGAAATCCAACTGTCTCACTGGCGAACCTCAGTTCCTCAGCAAGTTCCTCTTTGCCGCTGTCGTCGCCGGCTAGATAGTTGCCTAAGTCCAGTAGCGGTAGATCTCGGGTTTCTATATCCCCGCCAACGGTCACATCAATTTTTGCCAGGCTCATACCTATCCCCTCCTCTACATTTCCTGATCAAAATCCGCATCTTCGAAATCAGTTATCCGCGGCGGTTTGCCATCCAGGCCAAGTTCCTCCCACCGGGCTGCAACATCCTCGTATGATTTTCGCGACAATCGGGAACGCGGTGAAAAATCATCGATATGTTTGTATTCCATGCAGGCATTGATCAGGCATTTCGATCCCCAGGGACGTTCCTCGGGCGGGTTGAGACTGGGGTCGAGATAGGTGCTCCAGGTCTCTCTCAAGATATCGATCGATGCCGAAGGCCGGGACCGCGTTGCCATAGCCCAGAGGACTTCGTTGACGTTGGTGGGATCAATATCATGATCGACGACGATGATATATTTACCAAAATAGGCACCGCCCATGCATTGCCCAGCCAACGCCATGGCTTGGGCCGCGTGACCGGCATACATCTGCTTGATGGAAACCACGGTGACGCCCCAGCCGGCGGCTTCGGGAACGGACCAGCACCCCTTGATGCCCGGCACACCCATTTTGTCGAGATCGTTCCACACCTTAGCGGCGCGCAGCATGGCCCAAAAAAGCCCGGCCTCATTGGCGGCGCCATCGGCCATCAGGGCACAGCTCAGTGTTGGGTTATCCCGGTACCGGACCTTTTCAATTTTGACGTAGGGCGTTTCGCCGCTGGGCCGCCCGTAATAACCTGTGAACTCTCCAAATGGTCCTTCGGCGAAGGTATTATCGGGATAACAATGGCCTTCGAGAATAATCTCGGCCCGGGCCGGCAACGGTAAACCGGTGACATCACCAGTAAAGACTTCCAACGGTTCCCCTTTGATACCGCCGTAATATTCATATTCACTTTCTGTTTTGGCGAAGCTGGTGGCCGCCACCACAAACAAAAGAGGATCAATGCCATAGCAGAGTGCCACCGGCATGGGCTTGCCCTTGGCCCACCATTTATCCAGGTCCAAACCGGCGTCTTTTCCCGGCGAGGTATAAAGTCCTATTTCGTCCCTGGCCTTGATCATCTGACGGTAAGTACCGACATTTATACGGTCTGATTCCGGATCCCGTGTAATCACGGCAGTATTGGTACCTAGATACTTGCCGCCGTCGAGCGGCCACATGCGAGGCGCCGGAAATTTAGTGATATCAATGTTGTCGCCCGTTTCCACGTTTTGGTTGGCCAACACATCTTCGATAGAAACCTCTTTGGGGTTCGTTTTCAGGTGCATTTTTTCTTTGAGTATCTGCGCCGCATCGAGTGGATGATCAACCGGGGCTTCACCGATGGACAGGCAGAAGCGGTCCAGGTTGCAGCCAATCAAATTATAAATGGCTTTATGCCCGGGGTGTCCCTTGATGTTTTCGAAAAGAAGCGCCGGGCTGCCGGGCTCCCGCCCCACCATGTAGGTGATCGTGGAAGTTTCAAGGTTAGGATCGACCTCCGCTGTGATTCGTTTGAGCTGCCCCATATCCTCAGCCTTTTCAATCCAGGCATCAAGATCGCTCATGTTCGCCAGCGTCCGTGTCTTCGTGTCCATTTGGGTCTCCCTAACCTTTGTGTATTAGGTGTTAAGTCTCCTGATAATATCATCGACATTTTGCACGTCACCGAAATTCGCATTGAAAGCAGTCAGCGAATACTTGTGGGCTTCTTCTTCGTCGGTGGCCAAAGCATCGGCGACCATGGTTGTCCGGTAGTTCAGCATCATGGCGTCCCGGGCCGTGGATTCGCAACAGACATTGGTGGCGACACCGGTAATCAGCAGCGTATCGACACCGCGATTCTTCATCTCGTCGTCCAGATTTGAAGATCCCGAAATAAAGCAGCTATACCGGGTCTTCTTGACGAACAAATCTTCGTCCGAAGTAACCAGTTCCGGCCACAGGGCGAACCCGGGATGGCTTTCCGATAGCTCCTCACTTCGCCGCACCCAGTTTTCCGGCGTGAACATTTCCTGATAAGCGCCCCACCCCGCGATAGCGTACGGCTCCGCCGTGGTTTGAATCCAGACCACCGGGCCGCCGGCATCCCGTATGACAGCGTTTAACCGATTAATTTCCGGCACGACATCTTGGGCTTGCGGACAGGCGGCGAGATAACCTTCCTCGCAAAAGAAATTTTGCATATCGACATTAATGACGCCGGTTTTTACGCCGTCGAACCGTTCGTATATGACTTGGCGGCCAAGACGCCCCTGCAGCCGGTTGCGAAGCCATTCGGGTTTCTCAAAAGGTTTCATGGGTTCATCTACCTCCCTTTACAGACCCAATCTTTAGTCTGAGCATTCTCTCTGCGTTGCCGTGATAAATCTTAGCCCTATCATCTTCGGAAATATCGAGACTGTCCAGAATTTCAATGGTGCTTCGCATGTACTTGGCTCGAACGCCATATCGGAGGCGAAAACCACATGATCGGCACCATAATAGTCGAGACCGCAAACGGTTCCGGCCCTCCCGCTGAATAATGCTGTGTCAGCGTAGAACATCTTGAAATAGTCGGTATGGGGATGTTTGAGGTTTGTTAGCACCTCGTTGTAATCCTCATCCGACCTGCGAGCGCCCAGCACTTCCCAACCGGGCCCGACCCGGCCCTCAAAATAGGCTGCCATGCCGCCCATATGATGGGTTAATGAATTTCAGATTTGAATAATTTTTGTTTGCGAACCTAGATTTACTTAGATTTCTATCTTAAAAGAATTCCGGCCATTTTGCCATAACCTTCTCTTTTAGTTCGGGACTTGATTCGGCGACACGGGGGAAATTATCGATGCGGCCCCAGGGACGGCAGGCATCGACGATGCCGCGATTGTTGTAGTACGGCGCTTCTTCAATCATGGTATCGAGTGGTGTCGACCAGGCGCGGCGGATAATGTCGATATCGTCGGACGGATCGCAGCGGGTGGACAGAGCCCAAATCACGTCGAACATATTGGTAGGATCAATATCTTCATCGACAACAATTACCCAGCGACCGGAGTAGTTGCCCGAATGGCAGTTGGCAGTCAGCATACCAGCCTGTTTTGAATGGCCGGGATACATCTGCTTGATGGAAACGACGTTGAACAAACGGCCGGCACCCGCTTCATGACACCAGATGCCTCGCACACCCGGCAGTCCCGCCTTTTCGATTTCGTCCCAGATCATGGCCGATTTGGTGGCGCTGCGGGCGAAGGTAAAATTAGACGGCGGACGCGATGGGATGGCCATGGTTAAAATGGGATCATCGCGGTGATAGACCCGCTGCACCTTGATGGTGGGCTCGTCGCTGGCAGGACTGGCGTAGTAGCCCATAAATTCACCAAACGGCCCCTCTTCCATCAAAAGGTCATTGCGCAATTCTCCTTCGAGAACGATTTCTGAATGCGACGGAATGGGTAGACCGTGAACTTCGCTGGGAATAACTTCAAACGGGAAGCCGCGGTGCCCACCGGCGTAATCGAATTCTGAAACTTCAAAATCGACTTCCGAATTCCCCGCCAGGAACAGCAGTGGGTCGTGGCCACAGGAAATCAGGATGGGGCACGGCTTGCCCTCCTTGAAGTATTTTTCATGGATCAGGCGACCATGCTTGCCAGGTGACATCCATATACCGGCGGTGTTCTTGTCATGTACCATCATCCGATACGTGCCCACGTTTATCCAACCCGTATCCGGATCTTTCATGATGACTAGATCATCGGTCCCCATATAGCGGCCTCCGTCGTGTTCATGGATAAACGGGATGGGAAATTTGTAGAGATCGACATCTTCGTCCCGGTCGATATTTTCCAGGATCGGACCCGTATTGGATTCAATTGGCGGGATTAGCTGGAATTCCTCGCGCATCCGGTTGCGGTAGCAACGGACAAAATCCATTTCGCAATCAGGTTCCGAGAATCCCATGACAAGGGCGAGGCGCTTGAAAGAATTAGCCGCTGCTGACAGAACTCGGAAATTCCCCGGATAGTCTTTGATATTTTCAAAAAGAATGGCCGGAGCTCGACCTGGGTCCTTGGCGCACACTAATTCCGCCAATGCTGCCATCTCCAGATTCCAGTCTGCGCCTTGAACGGTTTTAAGTTCGCCGATTTCTTCGAACTTCTGCAATAATTCGCGTAAGTCTTCATGACGGTCCGTATTCGACCGGCCCACTTTTTTATCCATGGATCGTCCCTATTGTCATTATTTGATTCTAGGCTGCATAAACAGAGCACTCTCCTGACGTCTTCAGTAGACCAAACTTCAGACAGCGGCTAATACCGAATAGCTTTAGGGGGTATTGGGATTACTTATGATGGGAGCCACACAGGTGGCTAACTAACCGACTGCAACTTATTTTTCCGGTCGGGCCGCCAGCCTGGCTCCTGCCAGTGATAGAGGCCGTCAGAGATTTTTGCTGCCACCTGTTTCTCGATGATTTCCAAAACCACCCGGTCGGCCGGCCGCATGGTCTCACCGCCTTTGCGGATAATATAAAGAATGCGGGTCATTTCAGGCGCATCAATGGGGCGCGCCGCCAAATGTCCGGCGAGTATCTCATCATAGAACAATCCGTAGAGAGAGACCGTGCATCGATGGTGGATATCCATCATCTGTTTGCGAAGATAAATCGGATCTGCATCCATAAATATGTCCAAGGTCATATCCAATCTGGCGGCGATTTCCTCCAGCAGACTTCGCGTAGAATGGGTCTTACGCTCCTGAATCAGCGGATAGTCGCTGAGCTCTTGAAACGAAATAGGTGCGCCATCAGGCTTTACCAGATCAATAGGACCGATCAGGCACAATTCCTGAGCTAACACCGGCGTTGCCGTTAGATTGTCATCCTTCCCGGGCTCGTGAGAGAACGCCAAATCAAGTTCACCCCGTTTGACTGCATTGATCATTTCGTCGCTGTACCCCTGTTTGCAGGCGATACTGATCTCAGGATACAGGATGGAACATTCATCGATAATGGAAGGTAAAAGAACGCGGCCTGACGAAGGCGTCACGCCTAAATTCACCTCGCCTTCGATTCTGCCCTTGAATCTGGAAAGGTCCCTTTCGGCAAATTTCACGCGATCCAAAATATCTGTGGTGTGTTTTAGAAACCGCTCACCCGCCTGGGTTAGAGTTACACCGTGATGGGTGCGCAGCAGCAACTCGACACCGAGCTCTTCCTCAAGTTTTTTGATTTGCGTGCCTAGCGCCGGCTGGGAGACGTGCAGCTCCGCCGCCGCCGCCGTTATGCTGCCCTTGGTCGCCACACTGGCGAAATATTTCAGCTGCCTGAATAACATTGTCCAGCTTAGCCTATAACAGTAGTCAAGTTAATCCCGACGGTCTATCAATCCCGTCCTCCTGGTGCCGTCATCACGTTCAGGAGCGCCGGCGTTCCATTACGCACTTTGTCCAGGGCTCGTTTCATGGCCCCCGGCAAATCATCCGGATTTTCGACACACTCACCGTAGCCGCCACAAGCCTCCATAATCGCATGAAATTGCGGCGAAGGTTTAAGGTCCACCAGGGGCATTTCGTTGGCCTTGGCGGCCACACCGTCGGGATACATAGACTTTGTTGCCCGGTGGACCGCGAACCATTGCTCGTTGTTCATGATAATTGTCAAAGTTGGCAGGTTTTCTGCCACACCAACGAAATGCGCCGGCGTTGGATTACCGAATATGTAGGAACCGTTACCGACCGTCAAAATAACTTCACGGTCGGGCGCTGCAAGTTTAGCGCCCAGCGCGGAACCCAGGCCAAAACCTAGTCCGCCGGCCGCACCGCCGCCGACGTAATTGCCGGGGCCGGTGTGATGGATATGATCGATATTTATACCGAGTTCATTGATCGAAATGGCGTCGTCTGATTTGGCATCATTGATACAAGCCGCCACCCAAGGCGGGAGAATCGGATTTGACGTTGTGGCCTTGGCAAGGATTTCTTCTTTTTCGGCCACCAAGGTCAAATGGGTTTCCTTGATTTTATTTTTGCGTTCCATAATTGCGCTTTCCCGGCCGAATGTCTTGACTGCCAACGCCCCATGCAGTTGGCGCAGCGTTTCTACCGGCTCTCCGGCCAAGGCGACATCCATTTCAAAGCCACGGAAGGGGAACCCGGAAAAATGCGGATCCGGCGACAGGTGGATGAGCTTGGCTTTGTCCTGAGGGTTGATGACACGGGGGACCCACGGCACCGGACATTCGACCACCATTACCAGATCAGCGTCGGGCAAAAACCGGTTCACGACAAATCCGAAATTGGCCGGATGATCCGAGCTCAGAGCCGGTCCGTTCACCTGCACGATCGGCAAGCCAAAATCAGCGGCCAACCCACCAAGTACATCGAAGGCAGCGGGACGAAATCCGACTCTGCCGGCAACGATCAGCGGTTTCTCGGCATTGGCAAACAATTCTGCCGCCTGTTCTATAGCGTCGGCATTAGCGACGGGCGGCGGCGTACCGACAGCACGTTCCCGGGGCGCTGTTTGATCGGCGGAAACGGTCTCAGCCAGGACTTCGCGCGGCAATGTCAAATAAACCGGTCCCATTGGTTCAGTCATGGCGATATCCAGGGCGCGGCCGATTATAGTCCTCACCGGCTGCCCCGATCGTAATTCATAATCCCACTTTACCTGCTCGCGAACCATACCTCCTTGATCGAAGTTTTCCTGGCCCCAGTGGATTTGATTATTTCGGGCTCCGGTACTGCCCGTTTCCGTCAACGGCGTCCGGCCGGCCATCATTAGAACCGGTGTATAATCCCGATTGGCATTCATCAACCCGCAGATTGTATTGGCCGTGCCCACCGTCACATGAACCATCACAGCCGCCGGCTTCCTGGCGATCTGATAGTAGCCCTGGGCCATAGCGATGGCGACATTTTCATGGGGTACAGTAACGAATTTTGGGGTGGGCCGACCCTGCTGGGAAAAGGCCACCAAGGCTTCGATAATGGGCGCAAAATCGGTTCCCGGGTTAGCGAAGACATATTCAATCCCATGATCCCACAGAGCGGTCAGAAAATCCGCCGCTACCGTATGGTTGATAGCCTCCGCCGCCACCGATTCATCCATTGCTGCCTTCCTCTACAGATATCAGTTTGATTTCTAAGGATATACGAATATGCTACAAGGCCGGTCTTGCCAAGAATTTTTGGTGAAAAATTACCATGGCTGAAAGAGCCGATTAGCTAGGAGCGGAACAACATCACTTGGCGGAACGCCAGTTTTGGTTGCCCAAGGCTTTGGCCATCACAATACCGCCTTCAACAACGTTATCGACCATATCTGTCAAATCGTTCAGTTCGACGTTTTCTTTGGGCGGAAAATTCTGCAGTCTTTGATGCAGGTAATCCGGAAGAGCTGGCTGCCCAATACCGAGAGATCCGCGAATATATGCCCATGCCACGGTGTTAGTGGCTGCTGCGGTACCGATCATCATAAATCAAACTGGCATTACCGAACGGCGCCCGCCGGGTAATTCAGGCCAGATGTGTACTGCAATGGGCAAACAACGACTGGGAATCATTCAGCAGAACAGTGAGAACCCCGAGACCGCCAAAATCCTCACAAAGTTCCCGCAGGGCCCCGTATAGAGCCGTCGATCGCGTAGGCGGCTTATCAAAGCGTCGGCAGAGTTCCTCCAATATCCAGAAAAATGCGTGTTTGTTATCGGTCCCGCCGATGGGCCAACAGTGATCTAGAGAACGTTTTTTGATGCCCTTGAGTTTGCCGTTGTGGGCAAACACCCAGTCTATGCCCCATAGTTAACGACGGAGCGGATGCATTTTTTCAAGGCAGACCTTACCATGGGTTACTGGGCGTATATGACTGAATACGTTACGGCTTTTGATGGGATAGTCCTGTATCAGATGGGTGATCGGAGAGTCGAAACTGGAATTCGGATCACGGAAGGTTTGTCCCCTTTCCTCTCGTAGAACGCGACCTCCTAGCCGTCTCAGTGCACGCCGGTTTTTCCGCCCCTCTGCATCAGCCCTTGAAAACTGAAGCAAATATCGGTCGGTACCTTCGCGCTCATGCCAAGTAATTCGCACATAAACTTATTTTAAGTTCCGAACAGGCGGAAACAACATATTCCTCCGTAAAAAGCGATCACGATCAACTCCAACCGACTGTGAATCCGCGATTTTTTAAAAATTTAGTAACTTAAAAGAGAATACACGAAGATTTTTCAGAGTGTTATCTGGATTGATTTTGGTTGCGGGAATTTCGGCATGGTTTGTGGCGGCCACTGTTGATGGTTTCGGTATCGGCTATTTCGTAGGATTGGGCGTAAAATTTTTCTTGACCGGATTCGCCAGCTACATTATTTGGGGCTATATCCCTAGAGCGATTGCCGATACAGATAAATACACGGAAGAGAAAAATGGTGGGCGATGACGGGCTCGAACCGCCGACATCCACGGTGTAAACGTGGCGCTCTCCCAACTGAGCTAATCACCCCCAAGGTCACCTGAACGCACGAAAATAATCAGGCGACCGCTAAACTAACAAATTATTCTCCAAATGCAATGATGCCAGCCACGTCTCCGTAACCGGCACCATTAAAACATTAAGAGCGGTCGATTAATTAACCGCCTCTTTCAGTCCTTTGCCCGCCTTGAACTTCGGCTGCTTTGAAGCCGGAATTTGAATGGCTTCGCCGGTGCGAGGATTGCGACCGGTCGTCGCTTTACGATTAGCGACAGAGAATGTTCCAAATCCTACGACCCGAACCTCTCCACCACCCGACAACGCGCCGGAAATTGCATCAAATACACCATCGACAGCTTTGGCAGCGTCCGCTTTGGACATACCGGCACTATCGGCGACGGCTGAAACGAGATCATTTTTGTTCACGTTGAGGCCCCTTTGCTTTCAAATTGAACATGGGTTGAGTGGCTATATTTATTGGCCACATGATCCTTAAGAGGTGGGCAGTCTAAGCCGCTGAAAATCTTTCCGTCAATCCAAGAACCGCAGATTTCCACAGTTTTTTGGGATTCTTCGGTATTGTAGTGGGTTACNGGCNANAATTTCAGGNATTCCCCTNGAAATTGGATAAAAATAATTGCNGCNATTTCCATATTTCTGCGAATNGCCNCGAATCAAATAGTGCTAAATATTGGGTGAATTGNCCANATATTCTAGTGTTTTACCAGACCTGAATGCTCATCATCTTCGTCGCCACTGGCCACCGGAGCGTCATCGTCCTGCTCATNTTCATCCCAATCGATCGGGACCAGCTGGCTGACCAGAGCATGATCCAAGACTTCATCGACACTGGAGACCGGAACAATTTCCAAGACTTTCTTTACGTTGTCAGGAATATCCGCCAGATCTTTCTCGTTTTCCTTAGGCACTAGGACCTTGGTGATACCACCCCGGAGCGCAGCCAGAAGTTTTTCTTTCAATCCACCAATGGGTAGGACCCGGCCACGCAAGGTGATTTCACCGGTCATGGCAACATCCCGCCGAACCGATATTCCGGTGAGGACGGACACAATGGTGGTCGCCATGCCAACACCCGCCGAAGGACCGTCTTTGGGCGTGGCGCCTTCGGGGACGTGAACATGGATATCTTTTTTGTCAAAGATCGTCGGCTTAATGCCAAAATCAGCCGCCCGGGAACGAACATAAGAGCGCGCTGCCTGTATAGATTCCTGCATGACATCACCGAGCTTACCGGTAATAGTCATTTTGCCTTTACCCGGCAGCATAACCGATTCAATGGTGAGGATTTCGCCGCCCACTTCAGTCCAGGCCAAGCCGTTAGTGACACCGATCAGATCTTTATCTTCCAACTCACCAAAGCGGAACTTCTTAATCCCAGCGTACTTTTCGAGATTTCGGCGCGTGACCGCGACTTTCTTCAAATCGTTGCTGAGAATATCTTTGGTTGCCTTTCGGGTCAAATTGGCTATTTCACGCTCCAGATTACGTACACCGGCTTCACGGGTGTAATAGCGGATCAGATCCCGCAACGCCTGATCAGATATGGACCATTCACCTTTTTTCAGTCCGTTGGCTTCAATCTGCTTGTCCATCAGGTGACGGCGGGCGATTTCAACCTTCTCGTCTTCCGTATACCCCTGAATGCGGATAATCTCCATGCGGTCCAGCAACGGTCCCGGAATACGCATTGTATTAGCCGTTGTAACGAACATGACGTCGGAAAGGTCGTAATCGACTTCCAGATAATGGTCCTGGAAAGTATCGTTTTGTTCAGGATCCAGCACTTCGAGCAGCGCCGATGCCGGGTCACCCCGCCAATCAGCACCCATTTTATCGATTTCATCCAGCAAAAACAGGGGATTAGAGCTTTTCGCTTTTTTCATACCTTGAACGATTTTACCCGGCATTGAGCCGATATAGGTACGCCTATGACCTCGGATTTCCGCTTCGTCGCGGACGCCGCCCAAAGACATTCGGACATAGTTCCGGCCTGTCGCCCGGCCAATTGATTTGCCCAGAGAAGTCTTACCGACACCCGGCGGTCCAACCAAGCACAGGATCGGGCCCTTAATCTTGTTGGTGCGCTGTTGAACGGCCAAGTATTCCAGAATGCGTTCCTTGACCTTTTCTAGACCATAATGATCTTCATCCAGCACTATTTCCGCTTCTTTGATATTTTTGCGGACACGGCTACGTTTTTTCCACGGAATACCAAGCACCCAGTCGAGATAATTTCTGACCACGGTAGCTTCGGCCGACATGGGGCTCATATTGCGGAGCTTTTTCAACTCGGCCACGGCCTTTTCTCGGGCTTCCTTGCTGAGCTTGGTCTTGGCGATTTTCTCTTCCAACTCGGTAGTTTCGTCCTTGCCTTCCTCACTCTCACCCAGTTCTTTCTGGATGGCTTTCATTTGTTCGTTGAGATAGTACTCGCGCTGGGTCTTCTCCATCTGGTGTTTGACCCGGCTGCGAATTTTTTTCTCAACCTGCAGCACACCGATTTCGCCCTCCATGAAACCGATGACCCGTTCCATGCGCTGGGAAATCGATTCGATTTCGAGCAGCTCCTGCTTTTCGGAAATTTTCAGCGCCAGGTGAGAGGAAACCGTATCTGCAAGCTTACCAAATTCTTCAATTTGATTAATAGAAACAAGAGCTTCTGGCGGTATTTTCTTATTTAGCTTTATGTATTGTTCGAACTGAGAAACTACTGTGCGGGAAAGCGCTTCTAGTTCCGTATCGTTGCCGTCATCCTCTAAAGTAACAACTGCTTGGGCTTCAAAAAATTCCTCGTTGTCGAGGAAATGAGATATGGTGGCACGTTGCCCGCCTTCGACCAGAACCTTGACGGTCCCATCCGGTAGTTTTAGCAATTGCAGGACCGTGGATAGGGTGCCGATCGAATAAATGTCTTCCGGCGTAGGATCGTCATCCGCTGCATTTTTTTGAGCGACGAGCAAAATCTGCTTGTCGTCTTTCATAACATCTTCCAGCGCCCGTACCGATTTTTCGCGCCCGACAAACAGCGGCACAATCATGTGGGGGAAAACGACAATATCCCGTAACGGCAAAACCGGAAAAACTTCATCCGAGGCGGCTTCCAAATTTACTCTCCTCAACGCAACAATTAAAAATTACTTTCAACTCTGTAAATCATGTGTGCCAAATAAAAAGAAAATCAAGGCTTGTGATCTTCATTGTGCAGGTATTATGGACCGATGCCACTAAACCGATTCAGGCGCTGCTGTCCATGTCATCACGGCGATCGGCGTATATATACAAAGGCTGCGTCCCCTCTTGTGCCACATCCTTATTGATGACCACTTCCTCAACGCCTTCCATTTCGGGCAGATCGAACATGGTATCCAGTAGAATGTCCTCCATTATGGATCGCAGGCCACGGGCACCGGTTTTGCGTTCGACAGCCCGTTTGGCCACAGCTACCAGCGCGGCATCGAGGAAACTCAACTTAATATCTTCCATATCAAACAGACGTTGGTACTGTTTTACCAAGGCATTTTTAGGTGTTGTCAGAATTTCGACCAAGGCCGCTTCGTCCAATTCCTCCAGAGTCGCCAGCACCGGCAGGCGACCGACAAATTCGGGAATCAGGCCGAATTTAAGCAAGTCTTCGGGCTCGACATCACGCAGTATTTCACCCGTCTGACGTTCATCCGGCCCCTGCACATCAGCGCCGAACCCGATGGAGGACCCCTGCCCTCGCGAGGATATGATTTTTTGAAGACCGGCAAACGCCCCGCCGCAAATGAACAGAATATTGGTGGTGTCCACCTGCAAAAATTCCTGCTGCGGATGCTTGCGACCACCTTGTGGCGGTACACTGGCAACTGTACCTTCCATAATTTTCAGCAAAGCCTGCTGGACACCTTCGCCGGAAACGTCGCGGGTGATCGACGGATTATCTGATTTACGGGATATTTTATCCACTTCATCGATATAAACGATGCCCCGTTGCGCCCGCTCGACGTTGTAATCGGCGGTTTGCAGCAACTTAAGAATAATATTCTCAACGTCTTCGCCCACATAACCGGCTTCGGTCAGCGTTGTTGCGTCTGCCATCGTGAACGGCACATCCAAAATGCGCGCTAGGGTCTGTGCCAGAAGCGTCTTACCGCAGCCGGTGGGACCAATCAGCAGAATGTTGGATTTAGCCAACTCGACATCGTTGCTTTTATTACTGTGGCTCAGGCGCTTGTAGTGATTGTGCACCGCCACCGACAGCACCCGCTTAGCGAATTCCTGCCCGATTACATAATCATTCAATACTTCACAGATTTCTTTGGGTATGGGAACGCCTTCACCGGATTTGACAATGGTGGTTTTATTTTCCTCGCGGATGATATCCATGCACAATTCGACGCATTCATCACAGATGAATACGGTCGGTCCGGCGATAAGTTTACGGACCTCGTGCTGGCTTTTACCGCAGAATGAACAGTAGAGCGTATTCTTCGAATCGCCACCGGTGGACTTGTTCATAGCCGCTCCAATTTAATAATCACCTTAAACGCTGCAATATTAAGCGTTCGCCGCGATAGTATACAAACAATAATAGGCCCGAACCCTTTCCAAAATCTACAAATTTGGCCGTTAATCATCCAAACCCTTGTCATCCCCCCGGTTTTTGTCATTATCGTCTTCGTCATCATCGTCAGTAGACGGGCGTTGATCGACAACTTCGTCAATCAGGCCGAAATCCAAGGCTTCCTGCGGTGAAAGATATCTATCACGCTCCAGCGCATCTTCGATGATTTTCAGATCCTGCCCCGTATGTTCTACATATATTTGGTTCAGTCGGTGGCGTAGGGCAAGGATTTCCTTGGCCTGAATTTCAATATCGGTCGCCTGGCCCTGGGCGCCGCCCGATGGCTGGTGAATCATGATTCTGGAGTTAGGTAACGCGAATCGCTTGTCTTTTTCACCCGCCGCCAGCAGCAATGACCCCATTGATGCCGCCTGGCCAATGCAGACGGTCGAAACAGCCGGCCGGATGTAGCGCATGGTGTCATAAATGGCGAGACCAGACGTCACGACGCCGCCCGGCGAATTTATGTAA
>PBQI01000049.1 GCA_002725625.1 Rhodospirillaceae bacterium
GATTCCATTCGGCGCTTCGGAAACAAAAACAATTTCCGATATCAATCGCAGATTACGTGAGAAAATTCCGGAAATGAACGCCCATTGGGGCAAGTTTAATCAAGAAATCTTGTCATTTGGGGCCGAATTACCGTGGCACATTTATACAACGTTTCCGATCAAGACCTACAAAGATCTGAAAGGGCACAAGATTGGCTCCTCGGGGTCAGCTGGAAATCTCGTGCGCGGCACCGGCGCCGTGGTCGTCAATGACACTATGCATAGCTCTTTCAACAATATTAGAAACGGTCTCTACGACGGATATCCAAGCTCCATTGGATTGGGTTTTGTTTACAAAATTTTTGCTGCGGCGCCGCATCTCACCCAGGTTAATTTTGGTGCCCGAATTGGTGGCGGTATCAGTGTAAACAAAAAGGAATTCGCCAAATGGCCGCAACCTGTTCAAAAAGCTTTTCGGATAGCCGCCAAAGCGTGGTCTGGTGCCTATGACAAAGCCGTCAATGCCCTTGAAAAGAAATTTACGGGCATCATGAAGAAGAAGGGCGCCAAGGTCGCTCCCTTCGGTGAAGCGGAACGCCGGGCATGGGCCCATGCCCTCCCGAATATAGCCAAACAATGGGCCGCAGATTTGGATAAAAAGGGCTTACCTGGAACAAAAATTCTCAACACGTACATGGCTGAGCTGAGGAACGCGGGGGTAAAGCCAGCACGTGATTGGGACAAGTAACCAAATTAGCTAATAAGAAGCAGATTTAACAAAAATGCCTACAAATGGAAGTTCATTAATGGGCCGGAAACCAAATATTTTGGGTCGTGCTTACGTATCCTTGGTTTCCGGCCTGAATGTTATCGGCAGCATCTGGATCTTTGCCTTAATGGCCTTGATAAACGCCGACGTATTCAGCCGATATTTTTTTAATTCACCTTTGCGGGGCATTCCGACCATCGTCGCCATGTCCATCATTGCGATCGTCTTTTTTCAACTACCAGACGCCCTCCGCAATGGCCGCGTAACCCGAAACGATATCGTGATTGGCAAGCTGCTTTCCTCCAAATCGGGTTCCGGACATAGCTGGCAAGCGACGTACTACCTCCTCGGCGCGGTTATGATGGCACTGATTTTCTGCTTTACCTTGCCGTTCTTGGAAACCGCCTGGCGATTAAATTCTTTTGTCGGGACCAAAGGAGATTTTACCTTTCCGGATTGGCCAATCCTTGCTGTCGTTGTTTTTTGCGCCTTCTTTTGCTGCATTGAATTCCTGTTACAGGTGGTGCGAGACATCTCGGCGCATTTCTCAATTCTGGGCCGATCCACACCGTCCATAATCCGCGCCATCACACCAATTATATTAGCGTCGGCGATTGGCATATTGCTGGTCACCGCACCGTTGTCGAACCTAGAAATTGCAGTAATTTCACTCATTTTAGTGGTGGTGTTCGTTTATATAGGCGTTCATATCGGCGTTTCCCTAGCTGCGATCTCATTTTTTGCAATTTGGGGAATCCGAGACGATGTATTCATCGCCGGAAAGATGCTTTCGTTGGCCGCCAGCGAAAGTCTCAAGCGCTTCGAGTTCGGCATAATACCGTTGTTTGTTTTGATGGGGACGCTTATCAGCGTCTCTGATGTCGGCGCCGATTTATACAAAGTTGCCAATCAGCTATTTCGCCGCCTAAAAGGCGGCCTGGGCATGGCCACAGTTTTTGCCAATGCGGTCTTCGCTGCTGTCACCGGCACATCCATTGCTTCAGCGTCAGTGTTCACAAAGGTAGCGGTGCCTGAAATGATTAGGTTTGGCTATCTTCCCCGTTTTGCCGTCGGTGTCGTAGCTGGCAGCTCTGTTCTGGGTATGCTGATTCCACCCAGCATGTTGATGATCCTTTTCGGCATACTCAGCGAATCATCGATCGGCGATCTGTTTATCGCCGGCATTGTACCGGGAATTTTATTGTCCATCGCTTACAGCTTTATGATTTATCTCATGGCGGTACGATTTCCCCGCGCCATTCAAACTAAAGATCACAAGATTCCCGATGATCCGCTCATGCCAATGGTTGAGTTGATGAGAAAAATGGCGCCGATTGTGGCTCTCATCACAATTATTCTGGGTGGAATCTATGGTGGATTCTTTACCGCCACTGAAGCCGGCGGCATTGGTGCTTTTGGCGCTTTGCTATTGGCCCTGATCCGTCGCAGCCTAACATGGCCAAAGTTTTTGTACATTTTAAAGGAATCCGGGCAAGTTACGGCCGCCATATGTTTTCTGTTCATATCGGCACATGTCTACGCCATCATGATCACCGTAACCGGGCTTCCGAATTCCCTCGAGGACCTGATCATTCAGTCAGGGGTCGGCTTTATGGGCTTACTCATAATCTACCTGGCAATCATCATATTATTGGGCACGATTTTAGACGCTGGATCTATCATGCTCATTATGGTGCCGATCGTGATACCACTGTTCCTCGCCATGGAATCATCTGGTGTCGATATCGTCAGTTTAACCTGGATCGGGTTATTAACGATTATCGGCGTTGAAATCGGCCTGTTAACACCGCCATTGGGACTCGCCTGCTTCGTTATTCACAATAACCTTCAGGATAGCAGAATATCGGTTGGCGATGTTTTCCGCGGGGCAGCTCCTTTCGCCCTTGTGATGTTACTCGTGCTGATCTTGATCGTCATCTTCCCAGAAATTGCAATGGTGCTGCTGTAAAGTCGTGTCGGTGAAGCCGATGCTGACAGAAAAACAATACGTTTTCTTGAATAAATCTGGAGGCCTCAGATGATTATTAAGGATGTACAAATACCTGTTCGCGACGGCATTAAGATTGCTGCGAGGATGTACCTGCCTGAAGGAGAAGGCGAGTTTCCGACTCTATATGCCGCTTCTCCCTATCGGTATGAAACTGATGATCTGCCGGCTAACGCTGCAGTTTTTCCCTGGCGGGAAACTGGACCAATCGAATGGTATATCGACCATGGATATGCCTACGTCCACTCAGATGTTCGCGGAACAGGTAATTCGGAAGGCGATTACGGCTTATTGGATACCAACGAGCAGAATGATCTCTACGACGTCATCGAATGGATTGGCGCCCAAGAATGGTCCAACTGTAAAGTTGGGGGCATTGGGCAAAGTTACTATTGTATGTCCCAATGGTTCATGGGGATCGTTAATCCCCCCAGCCTGGCCTGTATTGCTCCGTACGACGGTATGATCGATCCTTATCGTGATTCCGTTTACCATGGCGGCGTTTACTGTGGCTTTATGCCCTTCTGGTACAACATGATCAGGGTAAATAATGCTCACCGCGCCGCCGGTCAATCCGACGGCAAACTGCTTGAGAAAGATTTGGTTCTTGAGATGGTCAAACGCCAAACCATCGACGACTGGTGGCAAGAACGCACGGCGCTCCATAGGATCAATGAAATTCAAGTGCCGGTATTGAACATCGGAGTTTGGGGGAAAGTCGGTCTCCACCTGCGCGGAAATCTGATGGCTCACGATAAACTAACAGCGCCCAAGAGGCTGATTGTCACCGGCGGAAAAAACGTCGCCGAAGCCGTCCATCAGTTCGATAAACCTGAATTCCATGAAATACATTTCCTCCCGTTCTATGATCGGCACTTAAAAGGCGTAGAAAACGACGAAGAAAGCAAACCTTCTGTTAGTCTCTATATCGGCGGCAGGGATGAATATCGTGATGAAGAAAACTGGCCGGTCGAAAGAGCGGAGTATATTTCGTACTACTTGAACGGAAATAATACCAACAGTCTCAACTCGTTGAATGATGGAGGCCTATCGCCTGAGCAGGTCAACTCTGACAACAATTCCACTTCCTATCAGTATCCGGACCCGCAGTGGGTGCTTGGAACGGCCGCCATGGGCCCACAGGGCCCCGACCCAATCCGGCGCCAGCTCACCTTTACAACAGATCCGATTGAAGGTGGTTTGGAAATAACCGGCCCAATTGTCTTGGAAATCTACGCATCATCTGACCAACCAGATACAGATTTCGTCGTAAAGATTTCAGACCAACTCCCGCAATCTCCGGAAGACCGGGAAAAGGGCCTCCAACCCAGAAGTATTCCTGTCGCCAAAGGCTGGTTGAAAGCATCCCATCGGGAAGTGGACGACAGCCTGAGTACGGATACGCAGCCGTTTTACGCACATACAACACCCCAGCCGTTGGTGCCGGGCGAGGTTTACAAGTTCCAAATCGAGATCTGGCCGATCTCACACTTCTTCGCACCTGGCCACCGGTTGCGACTGGAAATAGCGAACGGTGATTCCCCGCTAACGGATCAACAATTCGCCCATCAGTATCTTCCCCATAAAAAGGGATCGGATACGTTTTATTTTTCGGACGAACATCCGTCCCATCTCAAACTGCCGGTGATTAGTTAGGCAAAGGAACCTTAAAGATGGCTACCTCCAATAGTCCCTATGACGATCTGGCAAAGCTGAAAGCAAACCACGTCCCGCTTTCTCCCCTGAGCTTCATTGCTCGAACGGCAAAGGTTTATCCGGACCGCCTGTCAGTTATTCATGGTGAAAGGAGGTACACCTGGTTAGAAACCTATGCGCGATCACGACGCCTTGCCTCGGCCTTAGCTGATCTTGGAATTGGCCGTGGCGATACAGTCGCCGCCATGTGCGCCAATACACCTGAACTGTACGAGGCTCATTTTGGTGTCCCCATGACAGGCGCGGTTTTGAATGCGCTAAATATCAGACTGGATGCGAAAACCATCGCTTTTATCCTGGAGCATGGAGAGGCCAAAGTCCTGCTGACAGACAAAGAGTTCTCACCAACCATCAAGGAAGCGCTCGAAATATCTACCGTTACGCCGACCGTAATTGATATCGACGATGTGTTGGCCAATGGCGGCGAGCTTATCGGCAATCAGGATTACGAGGCATATATCGCCAAGGGTAACCCGGAGTTTGAGTGGTCTCTTCCGGATGATGAATGGGACGCCATTACGTTGAACTATACCTCTGGCACGACGGGAAACCCCAAGGGTGTTGTTTATCATCACCGGGGCGCTTACTTGAATGCCATCGGTAATGCCATGGCTTGGAATCTGAATCATCATCCGACCTATCTATGGACATTACCCATGTTCCATTGCAACGGATGGTGCTTCCCCTGGACTCTGGCAGCCTACGCCGGAACTAGCGTGTGTCTCCGGGCGGTCAGCGGCAAAGCAATTTATGACTCAATCGCTGATAACGCTGTGGACCATTTCTGCGGTGCACCGATTGTCTTAAGACTGTCACTCAACCCTATGCGGCATGCAGGTAGCCCGGGCAGCAGTTGGCNCAGGCCGGTATGATCANGANGGTGTTTGAGAACTTCGACAGCTCTTTGAAAGATCGGGGCTATCTGGCTACGGGCGGGCAGATCATCGACGCTTCCATNGTCTCCGTTCCCACCCAGCACAACAAGCCACNGAGCGAACGGGAAAACCAGGACAAAGCGTCTCAATATGGTTCAATATTGGGCTACCTTGCGTAACTAGAGAGTTTTAGTGGTGCCCTGTATATTAATCGTCGTTATTACTCCAAAAAATTTGCTTCTGGCGTCTTTCCCCCGATCCCGATTTGTGACAGAAATGTAGGGTCCGGGAGCGGAAGGGAAAACGAAAACCAGTGAACTCAAATTCTAGTTCGAAAACCAACCCTGTGGTTTGGGTGTTGAAGGATGAAAGGCCGGGAACGGCAAGCCAATGCATGGGTGTGGCGAATGCCCTTGGGCTTTCCTTTGAGGTCAAGCATTTGACCCATGGTGTTCTCGGTCGGCTACCGAATGCATTGATCGGCGCTTCTCTTTCTGGATTAAGGCAAAATTGTCGATCTCAATTTGTGCCGCCCTGGCCAGATGTCGTGATTTCTGCGGGCAGGCGGGCGGGCGCTGTGGCGAGGTATATTAAGATGCAAAGCGGCGGTGCGGCTTTTCTGGCCCAAATAATGCATCCAGGTTCGTCAGTCGCCGCGGATTTCGATTTCATTGCGGTTCCCAATCACGATTCTTACGATCCGGGGGATAATCAATTCACTTTTACCGGCGCGCCGCATGGAATTACCGCGGCGACGATCGCGGAGGCCGGCGAACAGTGGCAGGAGACCCTTGCCGCCCTTCGGACGCCGAGAATTGGGTTGGCCGTGGGCGGAGCGACGAAGAGACGAAAATTTACTTTCGATATGGCAGTGCAACTCGGTCAGCGGGTAGGTGAGTTAATAATCAGGCGGAAGGCAAGCCTTTTGATGACCACCAGCCCCCGCACCGGTGAAGCCGTTGAAGGCGTTCTGGAAGGTTTGGCAGACCAAGGGGAGGAGCCGGACTTTCTCCATCGCTGGGGGGATGAGCAGGCGGAAAACCCTTATCTGGGAATTCTAGCGCTTGCTGATATTTTGGTGATCACCGGGGATTCGGTATCCATGTGCTCGGAAGCCTGCGCCACCGGTAAACCCGTCTACATATTTGCCCCCGATGGATCGGTTTCCTACAAGCACAACCGTTTGCATCAAGAATTATTTCGCCTTGGCCATGCTCGGAATTTGGATCTGTTGGACGATGATGAAAATACCGCCTGGCAGCCAGTTATTTTGAATGAGGCAGAGCGCATAGCTGTAGAACTGGAGCGGCGTTTGGCGCTTTAGACGGCGCTGGAATGACGTCCTTCCTTGGTGTTGAGATACCTGTCAAAAGTGGCAGCAATCAGACGGACGAAGGGCCGGGCGTTTTCCGACACGAAAATTTTGCCTCCGTCGATCCGGCAGATATCGTCATCAACATAGGGTGACAGACGGTTAAGCTCTTCGCTGAAATGGTCAGCTTCCACTTGGTGGTGTGCGCAGACGGTATCGATATCAACTTCCATATCGCACATCAGCCGTTCGATAATCTCGCGTCGTAAGATATCTTCTGAACCTGTCACGATACCCTTGGCAATCGGCAAGGCTCCGGCTTCAACCAAATCGGTATACTGTTTCGTCGGCAGGAAGTTCTGAACATATCCCTGCGGTAGCGAACCAATGGCGGAAGCGCCGAACCCGATGAGCGCAGAAGCCTTGTCCGCTGTATAGCCCTGAAAATTCCGATGCAGGGAACCGCCTTTCAGGGCCGAAGCTAGACTATCATCGGGTCGGGCAAAGTGGTCAAAGCCGATGCGAATATAACCCAATTCCTCAAGTCTTTTGGAGGCGGCTTCAGACTGTTCCCAGCGCTCTTCGACGTCGGGAAGGGTCTGCTCCTTGATCATTTTTTGATGTTCCTTCATCCAAGGAACGTGGGCGTAACCGAATATGGCAATGCGTCTCGGCTCCAGGGACACGGCTTTATCCACCATATCAATAACCCGTGCGATGGTTTGATAAGGGAGGCCATACATTAAATCCATATTGATGCCAGTGATGCCGTTTTGGCGTAACCAGGCAAAAACCTGTTTGGTCACTTCGAACGGTTGAATGCGGTTGATAGCTTGCTGAACTTCGGGGTTAAAATCCTGGACACCAATGCTGGCCCGGTTTACGCTAGCGTTGGCGAGCCCCTTTACGTAGTCTTCAGTTGTCTCCCGGGGATCCAGCTCTACGGCGATCTCGGCGTCGTCTGTAACGTCGAATCTAGATCGCAAGCGGTCAATTAACCTTCGCCAGTCGTCAGGAGTCAGCATGGTTGGGCTGCCGCCGCCCCAATGTAGATGGCGGGCCCGGTATTTGCCCGGCAACGCGTCGGCAGCCAAGTCGACTTCTTTCAAGAGGGTTTCCATGTAGGCGGCAATTGGATCGTAGCGGGCGACTATTTTCGTGTAGCAACCGCAAAACCAACACATTTCGTCACAGAACGGAATGTGAAAATATAGGGAAAGAGCCTGGGCCGGATCAAGTTCCGCCAACCAACCTTTATACGTTTCCCCATCGACCGCGTCAGAGAAATGCGGCGTCGTTGGATAGCTGGTGTAGCGTGGAACTTTTAGGTCGTATTTTTTTGCGAGTTTTATCATTTCTTACACGCTGGTGTTCGGCGCAACTGCTCAAACGCCTTTTAAAATGGGGTCTGTATCGGATATCTTTATCTCTTTATCACTT
>PBQI01000050.1 GCA_002725625.1 Rhodospirillaceae bacterium
TACGGCAACAAGGAAGTGGCCGACATGAACGGCTCGGTAATCGACGAGCGCAAATATTCGGAGAAAGTCCTTATCCAGTTTACAGAAAACACGTTATTTTATGGCGAAAACGGCAGGGAAATTTTCCGCATTCCCGGTTATTTACAGCCCAAATTCTACCGCGGGGCTTTCGAATATGTCCTCAACCGCGGACCGCAACGCAAAATCTTGTTTCCGCACTGGTCGCGGGATAAACAGCGGGCGGTACCGGCGAGCGGCGGCAGCTAATCCGGCCATCCTGGAACCCCGGGCACAAATTGTCCTCTTTTTACTTCACTGACGATTTGCGCCGGCAGATAAGCGTAAATTTTTCAGCTTTTAACCGGATAGGGATTTCAAAAGAACAGCTTCGTCCGGCGACCGTGGCCATTGTTATCGGCCAACATCCGGAAGATAACCACGCCATTGTGCTGCTCACCTTGCGCCCCCATCATATCAACCGTCACAAGGGGCAATTTGCGCTTCCCGGGGGCCGACTGAATCCGGATGAAACGGTTATGGGCGCCGTGCTGCGCGAGTTAAAGGAAGAGCTGGGAATCGACCTTACCCCGGAAGACGCCTTGGGAACACTCGATGACTATCCCACCCGCTCCGGTTTCAATATCACTCCAGTAATTTTCTGGGCCAGCAGTGTATTAAACTTCACCCCCGACCCCAGCGAGGTTGAAGAAGTTTACCAAATCCCCCTCGAAGAACTGGACAACCCAAACATTCCCCAGTTCACGCGTCAGGCCGAGGGCGATCACCCAATACTTTACCTCCCGCACTTGGCAACCCTGGGGGATTCCGTCTATGCCCCTACCGCAGCTATTCTCTATCAATTCCGCGAAGTCGCCCTGCGGGGAAACGACACCAGGGTCGCGCACTATGATCAACCAGAATTTGCCTGGAAATAAGTTTTAACAGTCGCATTTAATTGAAATGATTTGTTGGTATCGTAAATATGATTTTCATTTGGCGAATGACCCGTTAATCTACCTCCCAACAAAAAAATCAATAAGGGGGGCGCTTCTTGGACGCTCAAGAAGTTAAACGAATAGCTAAGGAAATGGGGGCTGATCTGGTCGGCATCGCGTCGGCCAAGACCCTCAACGCCTTTCCACCCGACCCCGCCTGTCCCCAGACGCCTGACCGAGTCTCGCCTTACTGCAGAAGCGTTATCGTCATTGCCCACCATCTGCCGGTAGCGGTGTTCCGCGCTAAATCGGGTATTCCCGTGCAGTATATGGACATGATGGTGCTGCGCCGGATGGATCGGATTTCTTATCAACTGGCAGACCATCTGGAAAAAGCCGGCTACCCTAGCTTTGTCACCGCCGCCCAGGAAACCGACTGGAATATGAAAAAAGCCAGCTATGGCCGCCTTTCCACCCGGCATTTGGGGATTGAGGCCGGGCTGGGCACCTTCGGGCTGGAGGTCAACATCCTAACGCCCAAATACGGGCCCCGGGTTTATCTCACCGGCATCCTCACCGAGTTGGAGTTGGAGCCGGACGAACCCATGACCGAACAGGTCTGCATTGGCGAAAGCTGTTCCCGCTGTCTCTATAGCTGCCCCACCGATGCCGTGCTCCATTATGGCATCGACAAGCGTAGTTGCGCCCTGGAAGCCCAGGAGTTCGGCTTCATGACCGCGACGGCCTTCTTCATGAAATTCGCCCTAGCCAGCCGTGAAATAAAAAAAGAGCTGATCAAGGCGCGGGATGTCTTCGGTTTCTGGCAGGGACTACTGCGCGTCGTCGGCTCGTTCGGTGATTGCCCGCGCTGTCTAGCGGTATGTCCTGTGGGCGACGATTATCATTCCTATCTGGCGAACCCACAAAAACAAATTCCGGAAAAAACGCCGGAAAAGGCCGAAAAAGCCAAGGGTTTCAAACAGGCGCGGAAAGACGGCGATCCGATATCCGGGCTCGACGACTGGAATATCAGATGGGTCGGCCCGGAAGGCTACAAGGGCATCGTTGCCCGCCAAATGCAGGAATTCAAAAAGGCGCAAAAGGAACGCGCTCAAGTAGACGCCAAAGAAACAAAGGAAGTTGAATAATGGTTGCCGTATTTCAAACGCCCCTGACGGCGGCAGAAGTCAAAGAAAAAGCCAAGGAACTCGGCGCTGACCTGGTCGGTATCGCCGACGGTAGGGTGATGGATGCCAATCCCCCCTACCCCAACGATCCGAAACGGCCCTCAGATATCAGCGACTACGACAACGACCGGGTGATTGTCCTGGCCAAACGCATCAATCTGGGTACGACCCGCATCACGAACTGGAGCGACCGGCACAAATTTTATAATGACGAACTGGCCATCACCGCGCTGGAGGAAACAGCATTGTCGCTGGTGTTGTGGCTGGAAACCCAAGGCTATCCAGCACTGATCATTCCACCGACCCATACGGACCCCTGGAAATATGACGGTAACCCATCGAAACCCATGTCGCCGCTGCTGTCGGCCGAGCACGCCGCCGTCGAGGCCGGCATGGGAACGCTCGGGCTTAATCTGCAACTTCTGACACCGGAATACGGCCCGCGGGTGATGCTGATCGCCGTCATGAGTTCGGTTGCAGTAGAGTCGGACAAAAAGAAGGAATCGGCGCTCTGCCATGGTCCCGAATGCGGGCGCTGCCTGTCGACCTGCCCATCGGACGCCGTTGGCCATTGGGACCGGGACAGGGTTGCTTGCAATAAAAGCCGCCAGCCTTTCGGCTTCAACCAGTTAGCCAATTTCTTAGGAGACGTCATCGATGCCGGTAGCCCGGATGCCCAGAAAGCCATGGTCCGCTCGGAACCCAGCTTCAACCTCTGGCAGAGTATCCTCCGGGGCGCCGGGGCGGTTGTCGGCTGCCGTCGCTGCCAGGACGTGTGCCCGGTGGGTGAGGACTACGAAACCCTGTTGAAAGACGCTCTAGACGAGATTCCTGAGGACACGCCGGAAAAACAGGCTAGGCTGTCGGAGATGAAGGATGCAGCCAGCGAACCTGATACCTATAGTCAGCAAAGTCGCTGGATCGGCACACTTGAATAAAGAGGCTGTCATGGACTTAGCCCCGCCACCGTCAAAGAAAGCTATCGAGAAGATCCATAGCGAACGTAAACCGGTAGCCGTTGAAATGGCGCGGCAGTCCAATCTACTAAAAAAGCGGTTGTCCGGGGTCAACATCGACAAACTAGATAATCCGGAAGAATGGCGAAAAATTCCTCTGCTTACCAAAGACGAACTACGTAAGCTTTCCGCCGAAGAGTTTTACAATGATTTCTGCATCGCCAGTTTAGACGAGGCGTCAGAGTACTGGCGCTCGGGTGGGTCCACCGGCAAACCGCTGTTCTATCCGCGTTCCCATGAGGACCTAAAGTACAAGCTGAACATCGGATTTGGCCGCATCTGGCCCTGTATCAACGCGACCAAATCTGACCGGTTGCACACCTCGTTTCCCCTTGGGGTTCATCCCATCGGTCAAGCGTTACCGCGCTCGGCCGCGCAGCAAGGATTGGCCTCGCTGTGGGCAGGCGCGGGTACGACCACACCAACGCCGGTGCAATTGGATTTGATCCTGGACTTAAAGGCCACCATTGTCGGCGCCATGCCGAGCTATGCCCTTCATTTGGCCAATGTAGCAAAAGCNGAAGGTATCGATCTGGCGAACTCGGATGTCAAAAAATTGATCGTCAGCGCNGAGCCGTTGACCGACGCCAAGCGCGCCAAGCTGGAACGCATCTGGGGNGCCACTGTNTACAATGCCATGGGCATGACCGAGGGTTCCATGATGTTNTCTGAACGGGACGGCGTCGACGGCATGATCGCCTGGAGCGATATGTTCTATTTGGAGGTCATCGATCCAGAATCGGGTGACCCAGTGGCTGAAGGTGAAGAAGGAGCGCTGGTGATGACGCCGCTATTTTGCAATAATATTACTCCCTTTCTACGGTGGCTGACCGGTGACATCGTCACGCTTAAATCACAGCCGGAATCGGACGACCCCTGGTCCGTTTTTCCCGTGCTGCACCATGCCCTCCGCACCGAAGGCTTTTTCAAAGTGCGCGGCGTCAATATAAATCACGGCGACCTGGAAGATTTCATGTTCAACCATGAGGAAATCACGGACTTCAAAGCAGAGGTGATAACCCAGGATGACAAGGATCTTATAAGACTTTTAATTGAATTGCCCCGCGGCACCGAACCCGCAGCACTTAACACCAAGCTCAACGATGCCTTCAAAAAAACCTTCGAATCATCACCGGAAGTGGTCGTTCTGGAACGAGGTAGCTTGGCCAAAGAATTTGAATCGTCAGTCAAAGCCCCACGCTTCGTCGACAAACGGTAAATAAATCATCTTCAAGTAGTACTCTTTGAGCCTGCGGAAATTGGACGTAGTTGCTGTTATTTTCTGCATGTTTCCGAACCGCGTTCTGGAAGCCGAAGCACGAAGCCTCCATATGATGGAAAATCCCGGCCAGACCATGAACGACGATTCGGAACTCGGCATGGCGCGTGAAATTGCCCGCAAGATCGTAAAACGCGCGAGCATTCCCCATAAGAAATCATTTGTTCCTTGGGCCCGGGTCGTTAAAACTGTCGAGAATTCGGCAAATGAAGTGATAATTCCGTTTTCACGCACACCGAACAGAGATAAACGATTCACTTGGATCGCTGAACTTTACCCGCTGCAATTTGGTTTTGTCTCGTTGAAGGCGCCGGTTGATAGTTTCAAAGCGGCGCTAAAACTTAAACGCTTGGGTGTTTGGCGGGCAACATCCATGGAAGAAGAACTTCGCGTCGAAGGGTTTTAGAATATTGCTCCGGGTTCAAACGATAAGGCGCTCCTCCGAATACTGGTAAAGAGCCGTTTCGACGCCTGTTACGGCTCACTCAATAAATCTGCCTTTCCGTTTTGCGGAATTAAGGAGATCAATCGGGACTCCCTAAAATTCGGCAAGCTCATCCGCGAACAAAATGTTTGGATGGCAAGCGGTCTGAAAACGCGTAACCCAGTGATTGAGCGTCGGCGGGCAGCAATTCAAAAAATGAGCCAGGCCAAGGCCATTCAAACCATAGTAAACGTTACGGATTTAATCCTAAATAGCCCTGTCCCCTTTAGACCGGTTCAGCTTCAATTTCCTTGTCCCGTTTCAAAAATATAACCACCAATGGGATAAAGGCGATCAAAGCAACGACAGTTATTCCTACCAGCGTCATCTGCAGTCCCAAACTTTCCGCGATCCAACCCATTGCCAATGTGCCGATGGCCGGCACGCCAACAGAAATGGAGACATAGATGCTGATGACCCGGCCACGAAATTCATCGGCAAGACAATGCTGCACCAATGTTTGGGCACTGATAGAAGCCGCCACCAGAAATCCGCCAACGAAAAACAATGCCACCAATCCCACGTTATAGATGTCGGTAAGGGCAAAACCGATAAGCGCTAAACAAGTGGTGATCAGCCCAACGGATAAAATCCGCGTCAACCCACGTGTCGCCCCATGCAGGGCGAGAAAGAAAGCGAAACAGAAGGCGCCAACGCCTGATGCCGCCAGCATATTGGCGAGTCCTTGCTCTCCTCGGTTAAAAACGTCGATCGCAAATCCTGGCATGAAATCCAAATAGGGTCTGACTAAAAGCGCGACGAAAAAGGTTCCCAGAAACAGGAATTTCAAATGCGGGTGCTGAAGGGCATAGGCAAACCCTTCCTTGAAATTTTGCAGCAGGCTTGATTGTAGCCGCCGCTCCGCTAATCGCTGGGCGGCACCGACTGGTGGATGAATACGCAACAAAGCGGTTGTCATCCACAACATGCAGAACGCGTTGGCGGCAAACCCACTCCCAGCGCCATAATGCTGTAACAGCAATCCACCAATCAGCGGACCCGTAAACCCCGAGGAATGGAAGGTCGTCGAGTTAACGGCAACCGCCGCCGAAAGGTTCTGACGGTCGACCAGTCTACCGATCAGTGATTGCCGGGCGGGGAATTCGAAGGCAAATTGCGTACCCTGCAGAGTCATTAACAAGACGAGCAAAAGCGGCGTCATGACGTCTGTCCAGATTAGGACCGCCATCGCCATGGATATCGCCACCCCCAGCAATGACATCACGATAGCGACAAAGCGCAGTCCCAACCGGTCAGCAATAGCACCGGCGAAGGGCCCAAAGATTAAAATTGGGATATGATAACCGAACCCGACTGCCCCCAGCCAGGCCGGAGAATTGGTCATATCATAGATCAGAAACCCGGCAGCGATTTTCTGAATCCAGAAGCCCTGGACCATCAATAGCTGACCAGTCCAGTAGACTCGGTAATTGTAGATCGAGAGCGCCCGCCCGATACCGCCAAAATGGGAAAGAATACCTGCTGGCTTGTTCATAGGGGAAATTTAATCTGCAATCACCGCCGGGTAAAACACTTAGAGGTCTAATTGTTGGGATAATCTATGGGCCTTAGAATTCGGAGGTAATTTCGGATAGTGGTCTTTCAGGATCACCATGCAGATAGACGGCCCTCTCGACCACGTTCTTAAGTTGCCGGACATTGCCCAGCCAGTGGTGATTTTGTAGCGAATTCCCCGCTTCCGAGGCAACCCCCGGGAAGCCTCTCTATCCAGTTCCCGGGCCATGGCACGCCCGAAGTGAAGAACCAGCAGAGGAATATCGGCTTGACGATGACGTAGTTGCTGGACCGTCAACACATCGAACGACATGCGGCCGAGAAGATCATAGCGAAGCCGAAGCCAATGTAACGTCCAACGAGTTTAAACTTAAGCGGGAATTCAAGGAGCTCTAACCACCAACTTACACAGTGAAATAATGGGTGTCTGGATAAGCATAATTTCCAAACGATTTTTTTTATTACTAAATACCTGAATTTTATAAACAATTATTACGCCATTGTTTTTAAAAAATAAAATATTTTATGTTGCTATTTTGTTCTCTTTTTGATAAACCTTTTTTCATCAACTAGAAAGAGGAAATCAAATCATGCCGATTAAATTGTTTTGCCAAGAATTCTCCGCCCTCACCACGCTTTTTGCAGCTGCCTATGTATGGATGGTAATTATCTGAACTCTGCAGGCAGGATAATATAAAATTGTAATGTTGGTGCAGCGTTGCGCAATTAGGTGATCGGTAATGGTGGATTGCCTGTTCAGGCTTCCGGAACCGGGCGGGGTTTGCCGTCATCGTCGATGGCGACATAGGTGAATATCGCTTCGGTTACTTTGACCGGAATGGTGGGTTTGTAATGATCGTCGGCCCAGGCTTCGATATTGATGGTTATAGAGGTTCGGCCAACTTTGATGATCTCCGCATAAAGCCGCACCAGATCCCCCACTCTAACGGGTTTATGAAATTCCATCTCCTTAACCGCTACCGTTGCGGTGCGGCCGCCGGCCCTCTTCGCCGCTGCGACGCCACCGGCAACATCCATCTGGGACATAATCCAGCCGCCGAATATATCACCAACGGGATTGGTATCGGACGGCATGGCGACGATGGAAATCGTCTGCTCGCCCCTAGGGTTGAATTCAGAGGAATTGCCTCCATTACTCACGCTGCGGCTCCTGCGATTATTGCCATAAATCAGAGAAAATATTCTCTTGCTGGCTACAAGATATTGATATAATTCCTCTACACTACACAGTATCGTGGTGTTTGACCAACAAAAGGACTTTTCTAACCAAATGGCAGACCTGTTCGACGAGAAACCGAAAGCACGAGGGCCAAAAACAGCCAAAAAGCCCCAAAAAGGAAAATCCTATTCGGCAAAGGATATTGAAGTCCTCGAAGGACTGGAACCGGTCAGGCTCAGACCCGGTATGTATATCGGCGGCACTGATGAGAGGGCGGTGCATCATCTGGTGGCGGAAATCCTCGACAACTCAATGGATGAAGCCGTTGCCGGCGAAGCATCCCGCATCGATCTTCATCTGGATGAAAACCAGTTTATTACGGTCAGCGACAATGGACGCGGCATTCCGGTCGATCCGCACCCCAAATTTAAGAAGCAATCCGCGCTCGAAGTCATTTTAACCACACTGCATTCAGGTGGTAAGTTCAGTAGCGGTAGCTACGAAATGTCCGGCGGGCTGCACGGCGTCGGTCTTTCAGTGGTCAACGCCCTGTCCGATGATTTGACCGTGGAGGTGGCGCGGGACAAAAAACTTTGGACCCAGAGCTACCAAAGGGGCAAGCCGACCGGGCAACTAAAAGATGCCGGAAAGGTCTCCAACCGGCGCGGCACAGCGATTAAATTTCATCCTGACCCCAAAATTTTTGGCGCCAGAGTACATTTCCGGCCAGCCACTCTCTACCGAATGGCGCGCTCCAAGGCCTATTTGTTCCGGGGCGTTGAAATCCGTTGGTCTTGCGCACCATCGCTGCTTGAAGGCGATGAAAAAACACCGGGAAAAGCCTCGCTCCATTTCCCTGGCGGCTTGAAAGATTATCTCGAATCGGCTTTGGCAGAACGCAAAACCATTACGCCCAATCAGTTTTTCGGCCAGGCGAAATTGAATGGTGGATCTGGTACCGTCGAATGGGCGGTCGCTTGGCCAGAAGACGAAGACGAATTCTTCAATTCTTACTGCAATACTGTTCCGACACCCCAGGGCGGCACCCACGAGGCCGGCTTGCGGAGTGCCCTTTACAAAGCGCTGCGCACCTATGGCGATTTGATCAACAACAAAGCCGCCGCCAAGATCAATGCCGACGACGTTATCGGCGGTGCCTGCGTCATGTTGTCGGTTTTCATCTCGGATCCACAGTTTCAAGGACAGACCAAGGAAAAACTAGCGACCGTGGAAGCACAGAAGCTGGTGGAAAGCTCGGTCGGCGACCATTTTGACCATTGGTTATCCGGCGATCCCGATACGGCAAAACGGCTCCTCGAACATGTCATTGAGCGCAGCCAGATCCGGATGAAGAAACGCCAGGAAAAAGTCCTGAAACGTCAATCCGCCACCAAACGCTTGCGTCTGCCCGGCAAACTGGCCGATTGCACCCAGAATTCGGCGGATGGAACCGAAATATTTATCGTCGAGGGCGATTCGGCCGGCGGGTCGGCCAAACAGGGCCGCGACCGAAAAACCCAGGCCGTGCTACCGCTCCGCGGTAAAATATTGAACGTCGCCAGCGCCTCCGCCGATAAGCTCCGCGCCAACCAGGAAATCAACAATTTAACCGAGGCTTTGGGGTGTGGTACCGGACCCCGCTATAGGGACGACGACCTCCGGTATGACAAGGTGATCATCATGACCGACGCAGACGTTGACGGCGCGCACATCGCTTCCTTATTGATGACATTTTTTTTTAAAGAAATGTCTCAACTGATTGAAAATAGACATCTTTATATTGCTATGCCTCCCCTCTACCGACTTAGCCAAGGGGGCAAGACCATGTATGCCATGGATGACCCGCACAAGGATTTACTGGTTGAAAAAGAGTTCACCAGCCGGGGTAAAATCGAGGTCAGCCGCTTCAAAGGCCTGGGTGAAATGCCGCCAGCCCAATTGAAAGAAACAGCCATGAATCCGGAAACCCGCACCCTCCTGCGAGTGACCGTTCCGCTCCGGCACACCGACGACGAAAAGGCCGAAGCCAAGGAAACTGCCAAGCTGGTCGACAATTTGATGGGCCGAAAGCCGGAACTCCGCCTCGCCTTTATCCAGTCTCACGCGTCAGAACTTGAAGACGGGCTGATCGACGTTTAGCGATCTGGTTTTAAGGTACCCGATAAACATAAATATGAGGGCAAAAAGCGGCTTCCAATTCATGCACCTGTTCAGGTTGCCAGCCGAGAACTTCGAAGACGTACTGATGAATAGTGTCCCCGCTTTGAGATATCGTTTAAGCTTCGGGCGCATTTTTTCCAGCGCTTCGGAATGAAGGTAACAAACAACAGCGGCTGTTTCCGGCCTGAAAGCAAAAGACTTGCTGAGTAAACTGACCTGTTGAATGGTCAGATTTTCCTTATACTGGAAAAATTGGCGTAACTGCATGGCGAGCCACGTCACGGGCGATACTTNACAGGCGTAAACGCTTGCCTCGGGAAATATAAGNGNCAGTGGAAAANCCAAANNTCCCCACCCGGCGCCAAGATCGCCAGGACAGAATATTCAAACAGCAANGCNCAGNCGANTTTTGGAGCTTACTCTGGATGGTCCACTGCGCANGAACTAAAAGAGAATTCGAATTGTATTTATTGTTGGTGAGAGTTTAACGCGCTGATCTACGAATTCAATGTTAATCGCCTTAAAGCCCAATTGCCTCATCCACACCCAGCATCAGGTTTAAGTTTTGTACAGCCTGACCGGACGCGCCTTTGCCCAAATTGTCCAGAACAGCACAGACAACGGCTTGCTCCGTATCCTCATTGCCAAACACATAGAGTTTGAGATCATTTGTATTGTTGAGCGCTTCAGGGTCCAAATGAGCGATAACTTCAGGATCACTCAACGGTGCGACGGATACGAATCTTTGCCCGGCGTAATGATCGGCCAGCGCGGCATAAAGATCGGCCGGCTTTGGTGATTTCGGCAGAGCCCAAAGCTGAAGCGGCAGGGAAACGATCATTCCCTGGGCAAACCCACCGACGCTGGGCACAAAAACTGGGGGGTTAGTGATGGAACCCCGCTGTTGAATTTCTGGCACGTGTTTATGGGCCATTCCCAAGGCATAAAGATAGAAAGCACTATCAGTGTAATTTTCGGCACTGGGGTCTTCAAAAGCTGCGATCAATGATTTGCCGCCGCCGGTATAGCCGGACACCGCATTGATCGTGGCGGGGAATTCAGCCGGCAGCAAACCCGCTGCTACTAAGGGATGAAGCATGGATACCGAAGCGCAGGCGTAGCAGCCCGGATTGCTTACCAGTCTGGCGGCAGCGATCTCATCCCTTTGACCCAGCCTGTACTCTGGGAAACCATACACCCAGTCGGCGGCGGTCCGATAGGCAATTGAAGCGTCGATTACCCGCGCTTGCGGATTTTCCAGCATGGCCACCGCTTCCCGTGATGCGTTTTCCGGCAAACACAGAACCGACACATCCGCATAATTCAGCATTTCGGCGCGCGCGTCGGCGTCTTTGCGCCGGTCGTCACCCAGGTGCAGAAGTTCAATATCATCCCGGCCCGACAATCGATCGAGAATTTGCAAACCGGTCGTACCGGCTTCACCGTCGATGAAAACTTTCGTGTCCATTTATTCATTTCCTAAATTCGGTGCCATAAATACCCGTACAACAGATGTTTCTTCGACTTCGACATTGTTCATAGGTGACCATTTCGCACCTATCGTCGAAATTCGCAAGCTCTCCGCCGAATGATATTGAATATTTTTAGGGGCTGTCCCAGTTAATTACCACACTACACGACATTTTAGTGAGAGGCCGGAAAATTGCATGGAATTGACGATTCTATTTCCACAAATGGAGTCGCCTCATGCACAGCCAACTTCCCGACACTCTCATCAGCACGCTATCGTCTCACCTTGATCTCGGCAAGTCGCGATTAACGACGCTGTCATGGCTTATTCTTGGCATGGTTAACGGGCGCACGGTTAATCTGAGCCATATCGCCAGCCAATTTTCTGGTCCGGCGCAAGTGTCTTCAAGCTATCGCCGCTTACAGCGGTTTTTTCAATATGTATTTTTGGATGGCGATTGGCTGGCGCAATGCGTCGTCAAATTTCTGAATGCTCGTCCTCCTTGGTATCTGTCCCTTGACCGGACCAACTGGAAAGTCGGCCGGCGCGATGTCAATATTTTGATGCTGGCGGTGATCACGCGCCGCATGCGGTTGCCCTTGATGTGGACCGTGTTGGATAAAGCGGGTTCATCCAGCAGCGCCGAGCGCGTCGCTTTGTTGCAACGTTACTTGGCGCTGTTCGGTGCATCCTCAATTCGGCTCTTGTTGTGCGACCGTGAGTTCATTGGTCAGGATTGGATCAAATATCTGTTGCAAAACAACATCTTGTTCGCCATCCGGATGAAGGAAAAGACCAAGCTAGTGCTTGAGGATGGCCGCACATATCAACTGAAATCTTTGCTGCAAAAGCATGGCGGGGCCAAGC
>PBQI01000051.1 GCA_002725625.1 Rhodospirillaceae bacterium
ATTCAATGCCTTGAATAAGAAGCGCGGCATTTCCAAAACCAATCCGCACCATGTCGATGCTTCGGCCTATGACATTGTCTATCTCTTGAAAGCCGCAATTGAGAAAGCTGGGGTTACGGGTGATCCTAAAAAGCTAAAAGCCGAGCGGACAGCGATCCGTGACGTTTTAAAAACAATCAAATTCAATGGTGTTACCGGTAACATCTGCTTTGACAAAAATGGTGATGCAGAACTGCCTGCTTATATTATGGAAGTCCACAACAGTGATGTCCGTATGATAGATAGCCATCCGGCAAAAAAGTGTTAAAAGCCCAATCAAATTAGACTAAGGGGGGGTGTTAAATCAGCCCCCTTTTTTTCTTAATCGAGATGGAAAACTATCGGTTACCCTCGGCATCAAGGACGACGTGACTTCGGAACTCGACACGGCGATTTAATTACCTCCCTTGACTCCTCCGTGTTGTACCAATAGGGCCAACTAGCTAATGTAATCGGATGGGAAAGTCATCGGATGTACTTGCCCAACAGCTTTAATTGGTAAAATAACCCCAGCATTTTTGAAAAACGAAAATAAATAATATTAGCGCGATTTTTCTCTACTATATAGAAAGTAGAAATTTTGGGAGGTAAATGGTGCCCCCGGTCCGAATCGAACGGACACTCCCTCGCGAGAACGGGATTTTGAATCCCGCGCGTCTCTTACCTGCACTTGATTTCTCAAGCCACCTTATTTCTAAAGCTTGCGGGTCTGGACTATCCCATCATCCTGAAAGGATGGAGTGATTATAGTCTCTGAACCTTCCTAAACTTCTTTAGGCTTGGCTGCGGATTACCATATCATTTCTGACTTAGGCTTCCCCGCAATTTACACTCTGCATTCACATCAATTGCTTGATGAGTGGGCAAACAAATTTATTTACCAGTTCCGCCACGGGGGCACTAAAGCAGTGTATACCTTCCTCATTCTATCCTATCAATACATAACAATCGCAACCTTCAAATTTAGTTGCATCTAGTGTCCAACCAAATATTTAAGCGCTGAATGGTTGTTAGCAACTTATTTTTCTTCTGACGGCGGGGTTTGCCATGGGCGGACAGACGGGATAGTAAGAGCGCCAACCGCAGGAGAAATAAAAATAAATGTTACGCCGGTTGTATGACTGGACCATGGGGCTGGCCGCCCACAAGCACGCGCTTATCGCCTTGGCGCTGATTTCGGTGGTGGAAAGTTCCGTGTTTCCCATTCCCCCGGATGTTCTTCTCATTCCGATGGTGCTGGCGGCCCGCGACCGGGCTTGGCTGATTGCGGGGGTCTGCATGGTGGCATCGGTGATTGGCGGCGTGGGCGGCTATGGTATTGGATTTTTTTTGTTTGAACAGGTGGGCAAGCCTATTCTGGAGCTTTATCACTACACGGCCAAATTCGATCAGTTTCAGGAGACCTATAACGAATGGGGCGTCTGGCTGGTCTTTATCGCCGGTGTCACACCGTTCCCCTATAAGGTCATTACTATTTTCAGCGGTGTCACCGGGCTCAACCTGCCGGTCTTTATCGTCGCCTCGATTCTGGCGCGGGGCTTGCGCTTCTTTATTGTTGCCGCACTGTTGTGGAAATTCGGTGAGCCCATCCGTGCCTTTATCGAGAGAAGTCTGGGGCTGTTGTTCGTGCTGTTTGTCGTTTTGTTGCTGGGCGGCTTTGTCTTGATCAAATTTGTGATTTAAACTCTGTTTTGATGAAATTGGATCTGACATTTTTAGCCAGGAACTATCTGCTTTCGGGGCTTGTCGCCGTCAGCACCGGAGCACTGGCCTATGCCCTGTTCACCCAATATATCGGTGGATTGGAGCCGTGCATTCTTTGCAAATACCAGCGCATCCCCTATTTTTCCGTTATTCTGTTTGCCGTTCTTGGCCTGATCTTCGCCGAGTCCGACCAGGTTGGGATCGCGCGACTGATCGGGTATATTTTTTTGGTTGGCGCGGGTTTGGCTTTTTATCATTCTGGGGTGGAACAGCACTGGTGGGAAGCCGCGACCTCCTGCGGCGGTACCGGGTCGATGCCGGCTAACTTTCAGGATTTCCAAAATTTGCTGAGTGCCAAAATGCCCAAGCGCTGCGACGAAATCGATTGGACCTTGTTTGGTCTATCGATGACTGTCTACAATATGACGGCATCCCTGGGATTGGCCGTGATCAGTTTTATCGGTGCCAGTCTTATAAAGCGGGCGGGGTAATAGGGCGGGACAGAATGGGCGGCAATAAAAAAGAGCAGAAAAGTTACGGCAGGCTGCCGGGCGATCTATCGCCGGCGGAGACGGTCGAACGTATCATTCGCGTCGATCAGGCGGGCGAGTTCGGCGCCAAACGCATCTATGAAGGCCAACTGGCAATCCTGGGTGAAACCGCTGATGGCCCGACCTTGCGTGAAATGGCGGCGACTGAGGAAAAACATCTGGAGAGTTTCAACGACTTGATGGTCGAACGGCGTGTCAGGCCAACCCTGTTAACGCCGTTGTGGCATGTGGCCGGATTTGCTCTCGGCGCAGGGACGGCGTTAATGGGGCGGGAAGCCGCCATGGCCTGCACGGTCGCCATCGAAGAAGTGATCGAGGAGCATTACGAAGGGCAATCGGCTCAATTGGATGAGAACGAAGCAGCTCTGAAGCAGACCATCGACGAGTTCAAGCGGGATGAAGTCGAGCACCGGGAAACCGCACTGGCGGAAGGCGCCGAGCGGGCACCCGGCTATCCGATCTTGTCCACCGCCATCAAATCCGGTTCGCGTCTGGCCATCTGGCTTTCCGAGCGCATTTAGGGTCTCATCACTCCCGTGACGTCGCATCCTCAAAAACAAGTTTCTCAATTCATCGTTGCTGCCGCCTGGATGGGTGGTGTGCTCCTTTCTTTTAGTGGCATGGCGATTGCCGGGCGCGAACTGTCGGATACGATGAATACCTTCGAGATCGTTTTTTTCCGAGCCTTGGTAGCCTTACTAATTATTCTGGTGTTTGTGGCCCGCGAAGGCCGGTCATCCATCCTGACCCCGCACCTTTCAATACATTTCCTGCGCAACATTTTTCATTTTGGCGGTCAATTTGGATGGTTTTTAGGAATTTCGCTATTGCCATTCGCCACCGTTTTCGCAATTGAATTTACCATTCCAATCTGGGCGGCGCTGTTGGCCGTCATATTCCTGGGCGAACGGATGAACCAGGGAAGAGTGATCGCCCTGGTGACCGGCATTATCGGGGTATTGATTATCCTGCGTCCCGGAGCGGAGATCGTTGAACTAGGGTCACTACTCGTTCTGGCGGCGTCCGCCTGCTACGCCGTCGCCTATATTACGACAAAAAAGATATCCGCCGTTGATACGCCCCTGGTCGTTGTTTTCTACATGAACTTGATGCACCTACCATTGGGGCTCATCCCGGCGCTGTTCGATTGGAACATGCCGGTGGCCGCGGATATTCCTTGGATCTTACTGGTCGGCGTTACTGGATTGTCGGCTCACTACTGCGTCACCCGTGCCTTTGTGCTGGCCGATGCGACCTTGATGATCCCCATCGATTTCCTGCGCCTTCCTGTGATCGCCGTGGTCGGGTTCCTATTTTATAACGAACCGGTTGAGATTGCACTTTTTGCCGGTGCCATCATCATTTTTGCCGGCAACTACTACAATATCAGGCTGGAAGTGAAAAGGGGATCAGAACCCTGATCCCTTATTTTAAAAAGGTCTCTGAGTAACCTCTTACATTTGACCTAGCATGGTTTCGGCCGTGCTTTTTTCAAACTGGCCCGGCGCCTCGACATTGAGCTGTTTGACCACGCCGTCTTCCACGAGCATGGAATAGCGCAGTGAACGTTGCCCCATTCCACCACCTGAGGCATCCAACACCAAGTCCACCGCCTGGGTGAACTCACAATTGCCGTCGGCTAGCATCAGCACCGTATTGCCGACATTCTGCGCTTGGCCCCAGGCATCCATAACGAAGGCGTCATTGACCGAAAGGCAGGTGATGGTATCGACGCCCTTGGCTTTCAGGGCGGCGGCGTTGTTGACGAAGCCGGGCAGATGTTGCGCCGAGCAAGTCGGTGTAAAGGCGCCGGGAAGGGCGAACAGAGCCACGGTTTTACCGCCAAAGAGTTCCTCGGTGGTGATTTCGTGTATACCGTTTTCGTCCTTGTGGCGCAGCGTGGCCGATGGAATGGTGTCTCCGACATTGATAGCCATGTGTATTCCCTTAGATGAGCAAAAATTGGTGGAAAAAATATATAGTCTTCGAAGCGAAGTTTGCAAGTCGGATAAGCCAAAAATTGCGATTGAACGCTAACGGGACACAATCGCCCGGCCATCCGACGCCTTCGCCAATCCATCTAACACCAATCCAGACGTTAACAACTCTGGCAGGGCAATGCCGTTCGGTGCGCCCGGCCCATAAATTGCGTTGAACGGAATGCCGAACCGGTTAAAGCTTTTCAGATAGGCCGTGATTTCTGGGTCGGGCCGGGTCCAATCGCCTTCCATGGCGATGACCTTGTTGCCTTTCAATAGATCGAACACATCACCCCGCAGAAGAACGGCAGCCTTGTTGACCTGGCAGGTTATGCACCACACCGCCGTAATATTGACAAAGACCGTTTTCCCTTCGGCCACCAGACGCGGGATGGCGTTGGGGTAGAACTTTGTCCAAAAAGCCTTGTCAACGGAGACACGCTCCCGGTCAACGGAGGAAGAATAGGAATAGGGTGTCCAGAAAGACGCCAGCACCATAACGACGACCCCCAGCACTACTGCCTTGCGGCCGCCTTCGTTCATATAACGGAGCATGTACAATGCCAGCCCTATGGCCGCCATCAAAGCGCCAACGATAAGGGCTGCATTCAAGCTCAATTGAACGGCAAGGACAGATAGCAACCAGATAGCTGTCAAGGCCAGCGCCAAACCCAGGATTTTTTTTAACGTGATCATCCAGTTACCCGGCTTGGGCAGGCGTGACGCCAGAGCCGGGAAGGCAGCGATCAGGATAAAGGGCATCGCCATACCGAGCCCGAGCGCAGCGAAGACGGCAAAGATGTCGCTGGTTTGACCGGACAGGGCAAAGCCGATCGCNGTACCGAGGAACGGTGCCGAGCANGGNGTGGCCAATACGGTGGCGAAAGCNCCCGTCGCGAAATTACCNCCGAAACTNTGATGGTNGCCTNCGNTCCCACCGGTNCCGAAGCCACCCATCCANTNGGGCAGATTGATTTCNAANATACCCCAGAGATTGTAGGCAAACAGCGTCACAATGACGGCNAGCCCGACAATGAACCAGGGGTGTTGAAACTGAATACCCCAGCCAACCGCTGATCCTGCCAGCTTGATCCCGNTCAGNCCGGNGGCGATGGCCAGGAAGGAAAATANAATGCCCAGGGAAGAGGCGATAAAACTTATCCGGACGGTAGCGTTGGAGGCGCTGCCATAGGAAATGACGCCCAAAACTTTCAAGGACAATACAGGCAAGACACAGGGCATCAGATTGAGGATCAGGCCGCCAATCAACGCCAGGCCCAAAATAACCGGCAGCGATGGGGGATGGGATTGGAGCGCCGATGGCGGGGCGACGGCAGCACCTTCCTTCACCGTTAAATTTTCCTCTACCGACCGGTCGCCGTCGGTGACGGTCAGGCGCAGGCTGGCCTGATCGATACGGGTATCTTCCTCGACGGTAACCGGTACTGTCATCAAAGCCTTTTTCCCACCTTCAATGACCTCAATCCGAGGCAACGAGAAAAAGGCCAGTTCGGGACCCTCGATGAACAGGTCGGGTTTGGTGAATGGTACGCCGCTGGAAACGGCAACCCGGACGAAGCCTTTGCGAATATCCTTCTCGACGGTTTTGAATGGGCCGAGGGTTTCAATGGTTTCTATTTTTAAACTGTGGGCGCTGTCGTTGCCGGGTACTTTGGCGATATACCGGTTGATTAGGTGAAAAAAATCAGTGGCCGATCCCGTGCTGCCGTTCACGCCGTCCTTCGGTAGATCGAGGGACAATTTGGTTCTGTAGGGAATGCAAATATCGTCACAGGTCAGGTAATCCAACTCTGCCCTGAGGCGCACCGGCTTACTGGGATCTTTGATCTCAGCGTTGATGGGAAAGACCACCTCTTTTTTATATCCCATGGTCTGAAGATCGAGCACCGTGAAGCGCTCCGGCGCTGGCCAGGAGAATTCTATCTCGCCGAGATTCGCCGAATCGATCCAGCGAAGACGGGGGGGAAAGCCGGCATCGCCTGGCGTTCGCCAATAAATTTTCCAGCCTTTCTTCAATTTGAAATGAAGGCCTAGCTTGATGGATGATGCACCGCCGGTATCAGCGGTGGCGGAAATCAGCCTTACGGATGTTTGCTCGGTTTTAATCCATTCGGAGGCACCGAGAGGCGTGCCGGCACTGGTATCGGATTCCGCAGCTACGGCGCCGTTGATAGTCCCCGATCGGAACAATAAGGCAGCAGAAAATAGAACAATGGAGAATATTCGTTTATTCATAAGCATTTCCGGCCAATCCAAAATCCATCAATGGCGTGCTCAAAGTATTAATCTGTTATTGTATTTAGCAATATAGAACGCGTTTTCCAGGAGGAAATACGCATCTTGAACGTTCACGTGGTCTTTACCGTTTGTGACCGCGAAAGACAATGAAGTTCCAAACTTATAAAATCCGCTGTCAGGTCACCTAAATGCGACTTATTGTTGCCACGATTGACTGCTTTTAGTTGAGATCATCTGGGTTAGTGCCGCTTAAGACTCTTTCCTCGTACAGTCGGCTATGCCAATATCACTAAGGTTAACATGTTAGCGCGGGAAAATCGTTAAAACGGGGACAGTCAGATAGGGCAGCTTGAATTTAAATTTTGTTGAGCCAACTTGAATACTATGGACACGAGCGACAATACAGACTTATTTTTCTCCGGCCAACTCCTCATCGCCATGCCGGGTATGCTGGACGAAAGGTTCGCCAAAACGGTCATTTACATGTGTGCTCATACCGAAGAGGGCGCCATGGGGCTGGTTCTCAATCAGGTCCTTGAATCCCTGACATTTCCTGATTTATTAGAACAACTTGAAATTGATGAAGGCGATGCCGCTGATTCGGTGCCGCTCCATTTCGGCGGGCCGGTGGAAGCGGGCCGGGGTTTTGTTCTTCACACATCTGACTACCGCCAGGACGCCACCCTGGAAGTGGACGATGGCGTGGCCTTAACGGCGACGGTTGATATCCTCAAGGCAATCGCCCGCGGCTATGGCCCAAGAAAAAGCCTGCTGGCACTTGGTTACGCCGGTTGGGGTCCCGGTCAACTCGACAATGAAATCCGCGCCAACGGTTGGCTCCAAGCGCCGGCCAACCCGGAACTGATTTTCGGTATCGACTACGATGATAAGTGGGAACAGGCCATTGCCACTTTGGGAATCAATCACAGGATGCTATCCGACGAAGCGGGTCACGCTTAGGGTGCTAAATTAGAACTTATCCAGTTGTCCATTCCATCGCCTTGTCTCAAGGCGAGCCAGCGCAGACCTAATATGCCTTTGCAGTGCCTTAAGTCGTCTCAAAGCGGTCATATAATTCCCAACGCCCGTCAAACGGACCGGCGTCGGCGGTGAGCATGTCCAGGTGGCGTCGGTAAATGGCTCCAGGTTTTCGATAATGTCCGCAGGGTCGTCCATTTCAATTACCCGGTCGGGGTACAGGTATTTGACCAAGTGAAAATAGATAATGCTAAAGGAATGAAACACCATTTCAGCGATTTTGGGGTGGCTAGCTCAGTTCTGACCCATTTGGCGAAAAAACCTCACTGACGGAAAAACCGCCGCCATAGCAGCTGAAATCCCGACAGAAGACAAAGCTTTCCTCCTCCAGCGTATTGAAGATGGTACAATTTTCCCCTGAGATGTCCAAATGCTTGCAGGGTGTT
>PBQI01000052.1 GCA_002725625.1 Rhodospirillaceae bacterium
CAACGGCGGGTCCATGGTCATGCTGGCCAAGGGGAACCGCAGCCAGGCCGTGACCGACGCCTGTAAAAAACACGGTGGGTTTTATCTGGGCTCCATCGGTGGTCCGGCGGCCAGACTGGCCCAAGACTGCATCAAGAAGGTCGAAGTCCTCGAATATCCCGAACTGGGCATGGAGGCCATCTGGAAGATCGAAGTGGTAGACTTCCCGGCTTTCGTCGTCGTTGATGACAAGGGAAATGACTTCTTCGACGAGTTCAAGCCATCTTAAATTATATCCCTCAGACCCCGGGTCAGCCGAAGAATGTCCGCATTGAACACCTGATGTAAATCGCAACGCCGACCCTGATTCTCCAGGGAACCCGAGATCCATTCGGTACGATCGAGGGTGCGCCCGACTATCCCCTCAGCAAGAACATCGCCTGCCATTGGCTGGAAGACCGAGAGCACAACTTTAGATCCCGCAAGGCCTCGGCCGCACGGTGGAGCAGAACTGGGACGAGGCGATTGAGGTCTTGGTGGCGTTTGTCCAGGCAAATAAAGAATAAAAAAAACCGGCCTATATGCGGGCGGTTTTTCAAAATTATATAAATTGATTTATTTTCGTTTAGCCACCGGCTTTACTTTCCGCTGGGCCTTGCCGTCATAGGCGCTGAGCGGCCGGATCAAGACGTTGGCGGCGTTTTGCTCAAGAATATGCGCCGACCAACCGGCAATTCGGGCCATGACGAAAATGGGTGTGTAGAGGTTTACCGGGAAGCCCATCAGGTAGTAGGCCGGGCCGGATGGAAAATCCAAGTTGGGATATATACCCTTTTCGTTGATGAAGATGTCAGCCAGAATATTGTATATTTCCAGCCATTTGGTATCTCCTGACCACTCGGTTAGATGTTCCAGGCAGATTTTCATGGTCGGCACTCGGCTATCACCGTGCTTATAAACCCGGTGGCCGAAGCCCATGATCAGCTTTTTGTTAGCGATGGCATCTCTAATCCAGGGTTCGGCTCGTTTGGGCGTCCGGATTTCCTCCATCATTTCCATCACCGCCTCGTTGGCGCCGCCATGAAGGGGGCCTTTGAGGGCGCCGATGCCGCCGGCCACCGCCGAATAGATGTCTGAGCGGGTCGAGGTGATCATGCGGCTGGTAAAGGTGGAGGCATTGAAACTATGCTCAGCATAAAGGATGAGCGACGTATCAAAAGCTTTAACAATTTTCTTGGGCGGCACCTTGCCGAAGCACATGTAGAAGAAATTTTCCGCCATGGAAAGATCGGTGCGCGGCGGAATACGGCGCTTGCCGTTGCGGAAGCGGAAATCGGTGGCGATCATGGTGGGAATTTTGGCTAGTAGGTTAACTGCCCGCTCATGATCGGCTTCCCAAGGTTCACCGCCCCAGGCTACTTCGGTGGTGCCGAGATAGCTGACGGCCGTCCGGATGGTGTCCATGGGATGGGCGCGCTTGGGAAATTTGGCGATGACATCCACGTGGTTTTTGCTCAACTTGCGTAGGCTGCGCTCTTTCTTTTTAAAGGCATTGAGCTGACTGCGATTCGGCAGTTCTCCGTCCAATAGTAAATAGGTAACTTCTTCGAAGGTGCAATGATCCGCCAATTCCTGAACAGCATAACCGCGGTAGGTAAGGGAATTGGTTTCCGGTACGACTTTGGAAACTGCTGTCGTATCAGCAATAACGCCGACGAGACCTCTCCGGATATCGGAGGCTTTGACCGTGACTTTTCCCGGGGTGGGTTTTTTGGAGGTTACCTTATTCGCCGTTTTCTTTGCTGCTTTTTTCACAGTTTTCTTAATAGATTTTTTAGGCGCCGCTTTTTTCGCGGCCATTCTCTTATTCCCCTTCACTTTTGCTGCTTTAGCCATCCTCAACTCCTCCTAAATTTTATAATTTGAAATTATGTAAATTCTGGTCGAATAGGTTGTATTCCTCGTAATGCAGGGTCTCATACAGCCTTTTGCGCGTTTGCATGGTATCGAGAACGTTTTCCAGCGTGCCGTCTTTTTTCAAGGCGCCGTAACTGGCTTCAATGGCGCCCATGGCGATGCGTAATGAAGAGACCGGATAAATAGCAATATTGTAGCCGAGTTCCGTGAGTTGATCCCTGGTCAGGAGCGGCGTTTTGCCGAATTCCGTGATATTGGCCAGGAGCGGTACGTCGACAGCAACCCTGAATTCCTCATATTCCGAAAGGGTGGTAAGGGCTTCCGGGAAGATCGCCTCAGCACCGGCATCCACATAGGCCTTGGCCCGGTCGATGACAGACGGCATGCCTTCCGCCGCCTTGGCGTCAGTGCGGGCCATTAACAAGAAATTAGGGTCCCGTTTGGCGTTGGCGGCGGCGGTCACTTTCTGGCACATGGCGTCTCGTTCAAGGATCACCTTATTGTCCAAATGGCCGCAACGCTTGGGGCTCACTTGGTCTTCAATATGACAGCCGGCCATGCCGAGTTCTTCGATTTCCTGGATGGTGCGGGCCGTGTTCAAGGCCTCACCCCAGCCTGTGTCGGCGTCGATGATGGCAGGAAGCTCCGTCACCCGGGCGATCTGGCGACCCCGTTGGGAAACTTCAGTGAGGGTGGTCAGGCCGATATCGGGCATGGCCAGATCGGCAGACAAGGCGCCGCCCGATATATATATGCCGTCAAAACCCAGTTCTTCGACAATACGGGCAATGAGCGGCGCATGGGCGCCCGGCAATTGTAGAAGCTTGCCGGTGGCCAACTCCTTCCTGAAATCAGCCCGTTTTTCGGCAGCTGTTTTGGTTCCAAATAACATCGGTTATTCCCTTTTAAATTTACCGCTAAAAAATTCCAGCGGAGTCCGTTTTGCCGTTGATAAGATCAGCATTATCAAGCACCACATTGATCTGGGCGACATCTTCGGGGCTGAGATCGGGTAGGGCCATCACCAGATCCAAGAAGCGGCTACTTTCGGCTTCCGATATTACCTCGTCGGTAAGAATTTTAAATTTGCGGATATAGTCGGGCCGGGAAAAAGGCCTGGCACCTGCCGGATGTGCATTGGCGACGGCTAATTCGTCGACGACTTTCTCACCAGACTTCAACGTTACCTCCAAGCGCCCGCCGAAAGCCCGCTGATTGGGATCGGGGTCATGGTAACGTTCGGTCCAGGCTTCTTCTTCTTCGGTTGATATTTTGTGCCAGAGCTTGACCGTGTCTGCCCGCTGGGCGCGTTCCGGCGCATAGGACTTAACGTGATGCCATTCGCCGTCCTGCAAGGCAACCGCCAGGATATACATAATAGAGTGATCAAGGGTCTCTCGGCTGGCGTTGGGATCCATCTTTTGGGGATCCTTGGCGCCGGTGCCGATGACATAATGCGTGTGGTGACTGGTATAGAGCCTGATCGCATCGACCGCTTCCCAGTCCTCGATTTTTTCCCGTACCCTGAACGCCAGATCGATTAGTGCTTGGCTCTGATATTCGGCAGAATGTTCCTTGGTGTAGGATTCCAGGATGGCCGCCTTGGCTTCGCCCGGTTCTGGCAAAGGCACTGTATATTGGGCGTCGGGACCGTCCAAAATCCAGGCAATGACGCTGTCTTCGCCTTCATAGATAGGTGAGGGCGCCCCTTCACCCCTCATGCAGCGGTCGACCGCCTCGATAGCGAGTTTTCCCGCGTGCGAAGGGGCGAAAGCCTTCCAGGACGAAATTTCGCCTTTACGGGATTGACGGGTTGATACGGTAACATGCAAGGCCTGCTGCACGGATTGATAAATGGTGTCTGCATCCAATCCCAGCAGTGTCCCGATGCCGGCCGCCGCCGAGGGACCCAAATGCGCAATGTGATCGATCTTGTGAGCGTGAAGACATATCCCCTTAACCAGGTCTATTTGAATTTCGTACCCCGTCGCCAGTCCGCGCAGAAGATCCTTACCGTTTTTTCCCAATTGCTGAGAGACCGCCAGGATTGGCGGAATGTTGTCGCCGGGATGGGAATAATCGGCGGCCAAAAAGGTATCATGGTAATCGAGTTCGCGAACGGCTGTGCCGTTGGCCCAGGCAGCCCATTCGGCATGGAAGCGTTGATCGTTCGGCATACCGAATATTGCCGCCCCGCTGGAGCGGGGATGAGCCAGGGCCTGTGCGCGGGCGCTGGCCACGGGATGCCGATTTACCGAGGCGATGGCAACTGAAGCATTGTCGATGATGCGATTGATCACCATATCCGTAACGTCACCGGAAACATCAACGGGATCGGCGGCGACTTGAGCTATTTTCCATGCGAATTGATCCTCCTTAGGCAGGGACTTTTCGGAGGGGGAGACGTTTATAATGTGATTTTTCAAGTTGAGTGGCCTTTTTGAAAACACCGGAATAGTCGGGAAATTATGTTTGCGGATATGGTCTACATTATTCGAACAGCGATTCCCAAGCGAAATATGATCAAGGAAGAAAGAAAATCCACAATTTATATATTGTTATATGTTGACTTTAATTCGGTATTGTCGTACCTATTTACCAAAATTGGTCATTTAGGAGGTACTTTAGAAATGTCAGATGCACCCTATCGCTGGGAAATGATTGAACCTGGAAAGCCCATGGCAAAGGTAGAATTTGATCCTTTTCCCCCAGGTGACGGTGAAGTCGTGGTCGAAGTCGAAGGCTGTGGTGTCTGTCATACCGACCTCGGATATTATTATGATGGCGTGCGCACCAATGCCGAACTACCTCTGGCGCTCGGTCACGAAATAAGCGGCCGTGTTGTTGCCGGCGGTAAGGGTTACGAAGACATAGTGGGTAAAGCGGTTCTCATTCCGGCGGTTATTCCCTGCGGTGAATGTGACTTGTGCAAGCGCGGTAAAGAAACCATTTGCCGCCAGCAATATGTACCCGGTTGCGACACCCACGGCGGCTTTGCCAGCCATATCAAAATCCCCGGTTTTGGACTATGTGAAATCGATGAAGCTAAATTAGCCGCCGCCGGTCTCGATCTGGCGGACGTTTCCGTTGTCGCTGACGCTTTGACCACCCCTTATCAAGCTGTCTACCAAGCCGATCTGAAAGAAGGCGATCTGGCGATCGTTATCGGTGTTGGCGGTGTCGGTGGATATTGTGTTCAAGTGGCGGCCGCATTTGGTGCCACGGTGATCGCCGTCGATATTGACCAGTACAAACTGGATGAAATCGGCAAAGTCGGTGCCGCTGCCACTTTCAATCCCAAGGATTATCCCGGCCGCGAACTGCGTAAAGCGGTTTCTGCGTTTGCTAAGGAAAACGGCCTCCGCGCGACTGAATGGACAATTATGGAATGTTCGGGTTCGGCTCCGGGGCAGCAGACAGCCTACGGTCTGCTGGTTCATGGTGCCACCGTGTGTGTCGTCGGCTTCACCATGGACAAGGTGGAAATCCGCCTGTCCAATTTGATGGCCTTCCACGCGCGGGCTTTGGGCAACTGGGGTTGCACCACCGGTAATTACCCCGACGCATTAAACCTGGTGCTGGATGGCAAAGTTAAAGTGAAACCCTTTATCGAACATCATCCCTTGGAAAATATTAATGAAGTTTTTGAACTCGTTCATGCTCACAAGAATACCGGGCGGGCAATCCTAATGCCCAAAATGAGTTCCTAGGCCCCTACGGCTGAAATTACTGTCCCCAATAATGTGAAAGTTAAAACAGAGGAAGAAAATCATGGTAAAAGACACCGCAACAGTTGCAAATGAAACCGCTCTTAAGAACCTCAAGAATCATAATTTGGTGGAGAATTGGTCGTTTGACGGCTTGAAGTACGAGAAAAAGTCGGCGATCGATGAAAACGGCAACGAAGTCGACGGCATCTATAACGTCTGGATTACGCTCGACAACCAAAAGCAGTTCAACTCCTACAGCACCGAAATGGTCAAAGGTATGATTTTGGGTTTCCGCGAAGCTTCCAATTCGCGGGACGTCAACGCGGTTGTTTTGACCGGCGCCGGTAGTAAAGCCTTCTGCACCGGTGGCAATACCAAGGAATACGCCGAATATTATTCTGGTCAGGATCAGGAATACCGTCAGTACATGCGCCTGTTCAACGACATGGTGTCGAGCATTCTCGCCTGCGACAAGCCGGTGATCTGCCGGGTTAACGGCATGCGAATTGGTGGTGGTCAGGAAATGGGCATGGCCTGTGACTTCTCCATCGCTCAGGATATGGCGAATTTTGGCCAAGCTGGTCCGAAACACGGTTCCGCGGCCATCGGCGGCGCTACTGACTTCTTGCCGCCGCTGATCGGGGTCGAACAGTCCATGGTTTCAGCCGTTCTCTGTCGGCCCTTGTCGGCCCATAAGGCGGCGCGGCTTGGCATCATTATGGATACAGTTCCGGGCTTGAAGGTCGATGGTAAATATGTACCCAACCCATTGGTTGTGACTGAAGCTGTTACCGATGATTACGGCCGCCTCATTCACGGCGAATTCAAAACCGACAAGGAAGAAATAGCCCAGGCCAGGGAAACCATCGCCTCCGGCGAAATGGATTTGTCGCTGCTCGACGCTAAAGTCGAAGAACTTTGCACGGCCGTCCTGCACACCTTCCCGGAATGCACGACGAAATCCCTCGAACAACTGCGCAAACCGAAACTTGAGGTTTGGAACCTGCGTAAAGAAGACGCCCGTTCCTGGCTCGGTTATAACATGTTGGCCGAAGCCCGCACCGGTTTCCGCGCTTTCAACGAAGGCAACAAGGAAATCGGCCGTGAGATCGATTTCGTTGCCCTTCGCCAAGCCCGCGCCGCTGGCGTTCCTTGGAGCGATGATCTTGTCGAAAGCCTGATCCCCCGGGCTAAGGACTAATCGGGTAGAGGTTTGAGAGAAAGGCAATGAGCGACACCTCACTTAAATCATGGCTCGACCGGGGCGGCGCACTGCTCCGTCTTCGGTTGAACATGCCGAAAGCCAACATCACCGATGCGGCGATGCTGGAGGCTATCGGTGCGGCTCTGAGCGAACATGCGCCCGACGCCGATATCAAAGCTGTATTGCTCGATCACGAAGGCCCCCATTTCAGTTTCGGCGCCAGTGTGCCGGAGCATCTGCCGGGGAAATTCGGCGATATGCTGAGCGTCATGAATAAAACCCTGCTGGCCATGCTGCAGCACCCGGTTCCGATTTTGGTTGCCGTAAAAGGCCAGTGTCTCGGCGGTGGCCTGGAAGTCGCTTGTGGTGGCAGTCGGATTTTTGCCGCCCCCGACGCCAGTTTCGGCCAGCCCGAAATCAAGGTCGGGGTTTTCGCTCCTTACGCTAGTTTCTTTTTGACCGAACTAATTGGTCAAATCCATGCCGAGGATATGCTATACTCTGGACGTTCGGTTTCCGGAGAAGAAGCTAGTGCCATGGGATTGGTGGCAGAGCTTTCGGACAATCCCGAAGCCGCTGCTCTTACCTATTTTGATGAACATTTGGCGTCCGTCAGCGCCAGTGTCCTGCGCTTCGCCGTTCAGGCGGCGCGCGAGGACTATGCCGACCGCTTTGCGGTAAGAATGGCGAAACTTGAAGAACTATACACGTCGGGTTTGATGGAAACCAAGGATGCTGTCGAAGGTCTCGAAGCTTTCATGGCGAAGCGACCTGCCCAATGGAAGAACTGTTAAGTCACAATCGAAAGCTAATATTTATGTCTGTAAAAGAAATCATCGATCGTTGCGAAGAGCTTTTTGAAGATCTGAACTTCACTTATGCTCGGGAATGGAAAGCTGCCGAAGAAGGCCGCAAAGTTGTCGGTTACATGCCCGTATATGTGCCAAACGAAATCATCCACGCTGCCGGCATGCTGCCCTTGGGTATTCTGGGTGGTGGTGACGCCATGGAAGTTATCCACGGCGACGCCTACTACCAAAGCTATATTTGCCGCATTCCGCGCTCGACTGTGGAACTGGGCATCATGAAAAATCTCGACTTTGTCGATGGCATGCTATTCCCTAGCCTGTGCGACGTGATCCGCAACCTGTCGGGTGTATGGAAAATGTTGTTTCCGGAAGTTTATGCCCGTTACTTCGATACACCGCAAAACTTCCGCAGCGACATCGGTGGTGAGTTTTACAGGAATGACCTTCAGGAACTACGTGAAGGCTTGGAAAGACTTGGTAGCCGCAAGATTACCGATGAAGATCTCAAGAATTCCATCAAGGTTTATAACGAGTACCGTAATAAAGTACGCGAAGTTTACCAGTATCGCGCCTATCAACCATGGAAAGTTCCAGCTTCCGAAGTTTATCTGCTGATGCGCGCCGGTGAAATCATGACACCGGAAGATCATATTCAGACGATGACCGACTATCTGGCTGCGGTCGAAAAAGAAGAGCGCCGCATGAAAGATAACTGCCGCGTCGTTCTCAACGGTTCTTTCTGTGAGCAACCGCCGTTGGGATTGGTAAAATCCATCGAATTGGCCGGGTGCTATGTGGTTGACGATGATTACATGATGGTTAACCGGATGATAACCGAAGATGTCGAAGCCGAAGGTGATCCGCTGGAAAATCTCTCGGAAGCCTTTCTCAAGAATTCACTGAGCTTCCCGTCCAAATACGAGCCGTCCGAAGAAGAAAAAGGCAAATATCTTGCCAAAATGGTCCGCGAACGCGGCGCCGAAGGCGTTATTTTCTCTGCCCCCAGTTTCTGTGCCCCGGCTTTGTTGGACCAGCCGATGCTGGCCACCGTACTCGAAGAACAGAACATTCCTTACATTTCATTTCAGTATGCCGAAAATTCAGGTCAGATGCAGCCAATCAGAGAACAAGCCGGAACTTTTGCAGACTCAATCAAGCTATGGAGCGCAGCATGAGCAACGATAACAATCCTGAAATTGTCAAAGATGCTTCGATGTTGAAGCAAAAAGCGATGATTGCCGGCAACTATGAAAAACTCACCAACGCCAAAGAACTCGGTTTGAAAACAACCTCGACCTTTGTACCGGGGAACGTCAACGAATTGATTCAATGTTTCGACATGGTTAACAATCTGCCGGAAATCAATGCTCTTGGTAATGCCATGCGCAAGCAATCCGGCGCCATGATTACCGATGCTGAGAAAATGGGTCATTCGGAAGACGTTTGCACTTATGTGAAAGCCGACATCGGTATGATGGCCAAAGGCAATTTAGCGCCAAACGGTAAGCCGATGCCGAACCCGGACATGCTGATGCTCTCGTACACCGGTTGCTACACCTTCCTGAAATGGTTCGAGTTGCTGCGCGAGCAATACAAATGCCCGACCGTGATGCTGCACGTTCCCTATCAGGGCGACGGCAAGGGCGAAGTCACTAAGAGTATGCGGGACTATGTGGTCAAGCAGTTGAAGGAAGAAGTCATTCCGACCATGGAGAAAATTTCCAGCGTCAAATTTGACATCGATAAATTGCGTGAAATGATGGTTCGCTCCGCTAAGGCCGAAGACGATCTGGTTTGGGTGCTGCAGACGGCTAAGAACAAACCCACGCCCATCGACGGATATTTCGGAGCCGTCTATTACATTGGCCCGATCTTTTCCGCTTTTCGAGGCACCGAAGATGCGGTCGAGTATTACCAACTTCTGCGTCAGGAAATCAAAGAACGCCTCGACAAAGGCATGGGGCCCCTTACCCCGGACGGAGAACTGAAAGAAGAGAAATACCGCCTGGTCGTCGAAGGCCCGCCCAACTGGACCAATTTCCGTGAGTTCTGGAAAATGTTCTACGAAGAAGGAGCTGTTTGTGTCGCTAGCTCATACTCGAAAGTGGGTGGCGTTTATGATTACGACGGTTTCCGTCACGATCCGCAAAATCCGTTGGAGAGCATTGCCGACTATTGCCTTGGTTGCTACACCAACCGGAACTTGCCGGAACGCACCAAAATGATGGCTGACTTAATCGAGGATTATCAGGCTGATGGCCTACTGATCAATTCGATCAAGAGCTGCAATAGCTTCGCCGCTGGTGAATTGTTAATGTTGCGTGAGGTCGAAAACTTGTCCGGCAAGCCAGGTGCTTTCATTGAAACCGATCTGGTTGATCCCCGCTACTTCTCGCCCGCTAACGTTAAGAACCGTTTGGAAAGTTATTTCCAGATGATCGAACAAAAACGCCAAGCGGCGTAGGTTTAGGAGACATTTATTTATGAAGTGTTTTATTGGTATTGATCTCGGCTCGACGACGACCAAAGCCGTCCTGATGGATGAAAATATGGAAGTCATGGGTCAAGGCATCACAAACTCACGTTCCAATTACGATACGGCCGCCGCCGTGTCCAAACAAGAAGCGATGATTTCAACCCGATTTGCTCTCATGCGCCGGGCATTCGAAATAGTGGACAGCGCGAAAGATTCTATTGATGATATCATGGCGTCGCTGGAGCGGAACTTCCGTCTTGAGCAATTCCGCGAACAGTTGGAAGACTTGCGGGTCACCTGTAAAAGCTTTGTCACCGGTGATCGTTTTAAAGATATAGGTGATACGGTAAAGCAGGCATTGGATACGACCTTTGATCAGCTTGATGTAGAAGCTGCTTCGTTGTTTGCGCCCGGTGCCAGCCGTAAGTCTGACTTTTTCCGTGATATCGCCGGCGGTTCATTCATGACCATTGCCGAAGAAGAAGCGAAAAAAGCAGATTTATCCTACGATCTTTTGCTCAACGTTTATGACAAATCGATCATTGAGGTGGAAAACCGGCCGCCGGCAGGTGACATGGATAACAAATTCACCCGTGCCATGAATAATGTCATCGAAGAATTGAGCAGTCTCGGTTTGGACGCCAATGATTTCGCGACACCGATGACGGAAGGTCTTGGTGTCGAACTCGAGGAAACCTACGTGGTCGGCACCGGTTATGGTCGTGTACGCTTGCCCTTCCCGAAAGAGCATATCCGGTCGGAAATTCTCTGCCACGGTTTGGGCGCTCACATCATGTATCCGAAAACCCGTACGGTTCTCGACATCGGTGGTCAGGATACCAAAGCAATCCAGGTGGATCCCGCTGGTATCGTTGAGAACTTCCAAATGAATGACCGTTGCGCCGCCGGTTGCGGACGCTACCTCGGTTACATTGCTGACGAAATGAATATGGGTGTCCATGAATTGGGCCCACTCGCCTTGAAGTCCACCAAGACGGCGCGCATCAACTCAACCTGCACCGTGTTCGCGGGCGCCGAGTTGCGTGACCGGTTGGCTTTGGGTGAAAAACGTGAAGACGTGTTGGCCGGTTTGCATCGCGCCATCATTCTGCGCGCCATGTCGATCATTTCCAGATCTGGTGGCATTACCGATGAATTCACTTTCACCGGCGGTGTCGCTAACAATGGAGCCGCGGTTAAAGAACTGAGAAAATTGATTCAGGAAAACTATGGTGATGTGACCATTAATATCGATCCTGAATCAATTTACACCGGCGCTTTGGGCGCTGCCGCCTTTGCTTGTCGCGCCGATAAGGGTGAGACGGCCGAACAGTTGGGAGATGAATAATGACCGATAACAACGTACTTCATACCCTCGGCATCGATGTCGGGACGGGCGCCGTAAAAATCGCTTTGTTCAAAACTACCGGCGAAGAAAGCGAGTGGTTGGCCAAGCGTACCGAGCGAATTCGGAAACGCGATCCCTATAAATTGGCCGAAGAAACTATGGATGAGATGCTGGCGGAAGCGGGCTTGAGCCGCGACGACATCGCCTACATTGCGACGACCGGTGAAGGTGAAAGCCTGAAATTCCATACTGGTCACTTCTATTCCATGACTACCCATGCCAGAGGCGCTATTTATCTTAATCCGAACGCCCGTTCGGTGTTGGATATCGGCGCCCTCCACGGCCGCGCCATCCGCATTGACGAACATGGAAAGGTCCTGGAATATCGCATGACCAGTCAGTGTGCGTCAGGTTCCGGGCAGTTCTTGGAAAACATCGCCCGCTACCTCGGCATCACGCTGGAGGAAATCGGCGAGTTGTCCCAACAGGCCGATGATCCGGAAGTCGTTTCCAGCATCTGTGCGGTGCTCGCTGAAACCGACGTCATCAACATGGTTTCACGGAGCATTTCGGCACCGAACATTCTGAAAGGTATCCACCTTTCCATGGGTAACCGATTGCTGAAACTGCTGCGGGCGACCAAAGTGACCGAAGGCGATGTTATGGTTACTGGCGGTCTGGCACTCGACACCGGTCTCGTTGCGGCCATGGTCGAAGGCGTCGAAGACCCCAAGAACAAGGTCAACGTCGATATTGCCGGCCATGAGCACTCCATCTATGCTGGCTCCATTGGCGCCGCTCTCTGGGGTGCGTTCCGCCACAAAAAACTCGCGGATTTGGGTCAATTGAAGATGGCTTCGTGAGCCATCTGAATCAAGTCTTTTAGGAAGAAGCGGCCCCTATTAGGGGCCGCTTCTTTTGTCGACTTTACTCCCCAGCAGCGCCCCGATATTCATAAGTCACAATGAAATGAGGATTGTTCGAGCATGAGTCGTGTGAAACCTGCGTTGGGTGTGTCAAAACGACAGCGCCCAGATAGCCAAATTGTTCCTGATTACCGCTGGTGGAGTAGCCAATTATATTTGTAACTTGGTAGACCCTTAAGGGCGCCCGTTGCTAGAGATCGGTGCAGAGCGGTATGTGCGATAGAATAACATATTCTCCGACGAAAACTGTTTGATGTCTGATGTTGATGGCACCGTGGCCGGAATGATACATGTGTTCGAAATGGCTGAGCGAAAAGCAAAAGAAGATGAGGAAATGGATCCCATTCTCAAACCCTATGACGAGTTTGAACTGCCCGGCATTTATTATGTCTCTGGTATCGCTTTTTATCCGGAACTTCGTGGGTAGCCGGTTGCTCAACCTGGTGGAGGAGATTGCCAGGAAACGCAATCTGAATGGGGTCAGCCTGATCGCATTCAAACAGAATAAAGCCGCCGTCAGGCTCTATGAAAAGACTGGCTACAAAACAATCGACCGCCGCGCCGTCGTGCCTCACGATTACATTAACTATACGGGCGACACCCTCTTAATGGTCAGCGTTAATTGAAGAGCGCGATACTCGGCAGCCAAAAAAACGTCGGATAAAATCCGACGTTGGGGAGTTTAACAGGGAAGATAATAGGGGAGTAAACTTAATCTTATAACTTTTTCGCAAAGACCAGACGCTGACTGGTCTTGAAGCCGCACGCTTCAAGATAGGCCAACACCGGAAAATCGTTCCATTCCACATTGGTGCGCGTTGCTTCGATACGGAGCCCCGTTAAATTGGTTACCAACTGTGACATCAACGCCGAGCCGACACCTTCACCTTGATAACGGGGGTCAACGCCGAAAATATCGATAACGGCCGTGGAATCGGTTCTGCCAAATTCACCGTAATCAACACGGGCCATGATAAAACCAGCAACATGTTCGTCGATCTCGGCAACCAGGGAAACGCGAATGCCGGATTCATCTAATACTTCTTCAAAAATGCGTTCGTAATATTCCTGGCGATTTACACCGGTTGTCCGTTCGTCAATTCTAACCACCGCGCGAAGGTCGTCCCTTTGCAGCGATCTTGTCGGAATATAATCGCGGGCTGGAGCATCCATTTCGTCGTTATCGACGAAATCGGTGAAATCATCTGTTTTTTGCATTGTCCATTGCCTCCCTTAAAAACTCGCTGTGCTTTGGCGTTCAAGGACATGCACCGGTGCAACTTCAAAACCCATGGCGTCTAAAAATTTGACCAAGCTATGATAACGCCAATCCGACTGTGTGCGAATTTCAGAGACATTCTTTTTCTTCGCCACTTCTTCCAAAGCGTCCATTAAAAGTTTGCCGACGCCGTGGGCTTGAGCCCGGGGGTCAACGCCGATTGCATCCAGGGCGGCAAAATGACCTGGTGTACCGAAGTCACCTTCATGGAGCCTTGCAAAGGTGAAACCGACAAGGTTCGATTCTTCAGTGACGCCAATCACAATATAATCTTTCGGCGATTTAACTGCTGCTTGCAAACGCTTTTCAAAAAACCCGCGGCGCGAGTAACCAACAATACGTTGATCAATGTCGACGACTGCATTCAAATCAGCAGATTTGAGCGCCCGCGAAGTCAGGTTTTCAGAGCCAGTCATATTTCCCTGTCCTCAATATTAGCAATCTAAACTAGTAATTAGGTACCTTAATACCAATTTAGTGTTATGTCAACGTTAAATCTATTATTTTCTATTGAGAAAAACGTTCTCATTTGATTCTCTTTTCGCATCATAAATGATCGATCCGTTGCAATCTTTGATTCATATCATATACGATTTTAAGCTTATTGATTATATATGGTATATGCCGATATGCTGCTGATCATTTTCCGGTAATTTTGCTTAAAAATAGGCAACTCTAGGAGCATATCAACGTCGCTTTATCTAATATCTAGATTCAAAATTTTTATATTTTACGGAGAAACGCCTTGGTTCTGATACCTGAAAGTAGATTCCCAGCGTTTTCTAATTGTCCGCTCGGAGGGTAGGAGGAATCTGATGAGTTTGATTGTTGCTTCACCAGTGGGACTTTTCGCCGTTATTGGCCTTTCCATAGCTTCGTCGGATTGGCCGCCTTTTTGTGGGCGTTGAAATCGGGCCAGTTCGAAGACATGGACGGCACCGGCATGCGCATCCTCATTTATGACGAACCCAATAAAGACTCTAATTGAGAATTAATGATGGACGGGGTCGGTCAGACCGGTGCGTCCTTTTTCTGATTTACCAAGCAGATATTGACCGTCACTGTTGCGCATGAGTATTCCATCCTGCCGCAGTTCGGTCAGCTGAACCGATACTTCTCGGCCGTCTCGACTGCCTACAGCTTGCATGATTTCGGCGAAGAAAAGTGGGCTTGCCTCTTGCAACGTTTGGCGCACTGTCTGATATCTGGCATCGCCGTTAATCACTGGCGCGCCCGCCGGACGCATGGTCAGCCTGCCTCGGCTTTCCAGCGGCAAGGTCAGGTCGAATCCGGCCTTGTCACCCACGCCACCGCCATTTAGTGAAGGATTGAGCGGCATGCCCGCCATGTTTTTAAGAATGACAGTATCCCGTTCTGCCTGAAAGCGCGACGCCAGCGCCCATTCCATTTGATGCTCGGACCGGATATCGATGTCTTCATCGGTTATGAAGATGTGCTTGGCACTGAAGANTTCGGCGAAAAGANCCGAAATAGCGGTACGGGCGTCGCCGTTTTGCCTTTGCCGGATGGCAACGCGCAGGGCCTGCCCTTCGGCAGAGGCCGGCGGCAAATGAATGTCTACGACTTCGATCCCAGTGGCTTTGAGTATCCGGTCGGTCTGAGCTTCGATGCGGACAGCCATCAGGTGAACAGATTCCACCAGCTGATTGTCATAACCCGATCCGTGCAATAATGTTTGGTGCAGCGCATCTTGGCGCATGGTAATAGCGGTAACATGGTAAACTGGGTCCATGTGCATGGGACCGTAATAACCGACAAATTCCCCGTAAGGGCCTTCGGGCTCCACATGACCCTTCTCGTCCAGATAGCCCTCAATGATCAATTCGGCATCTGCCGGTATACGGCCGTCGTTGGTGACGGCTTTGACCAAGGGCAGGGGTTCACCCCGGAGTGTGCCAACCAAGGCTAATTCGTCAGTGGGGATACGCATACCCGCCGCCAGATAATCCACCGGGTGAGAGCCGGCGGCGAAATTGACGGTTAGCTTTTCGCCCCGCTCGACGCAGGCCAGGTAAATTTCCTTCAAATCCGAGGGTGCTGTCAAATTGGTGCCGGCCTCTTGAGGGCCGCGCAGGCTCAATCGACGGCAACCGACATTGGTGACACCGGTCTCCGGGTTGACGCTGTAATCGATGCCCGACGACAGATAGACACCACCATCGAATTGGTGCTGGATATGGAACGGCAGTTTGGTGAGATCGGCCTGATCACCGGTCAATACGATGTCTTGTACCGGGGCATTTCCTTTTTCCATCTCTATCGCTGGCTGAGGATTATCCAGACGGCGCTGGAATTCGGCAATAACATCCGTCTCCGCCACATCCATCGCCGCCGCCAGGCGTTTGCGGCTGCCGTTGACATTAGCGACCAAGGAATGATTTTCCGGTCCCACGTCACTGAACAGTAATGCCTTGTCACTTTTCTCAATGATCGACGAGAGGTCTGAAAGTTCGATATGGTCCGAGTACGTGTCGACTTCGCCCATTTCGTCGAGCTTCTCGACAAACCGGCGCAGTCGAAATTTTTCGGTATCAGCTTTTGGCATTTTGTATCGCCTGCCAGATTTTTTCTGCCGTCGCCGGCATTTCCACATGACGAATGCCGAGCGGTGAAAGCGCATCGGCAATGGCGCTCATCATACACGGTAATGCGCCGACGGTGCCTGCCTCACCAGCGCCTTTGACACCTAAAGGATTCGTTTCTGTCGGCACGGGGTTACTTTCGATTTTGATGCAGCTTAAGTCATCGGCCCGCGGCATGCAGTAATCCATGAATGAACCGGACAGCAATTGGCCGGAATCCGGATCATAGGCAATGTTTTCCATCAGTGCCTGACCGACACCTTGGGCAATGCCGCCTTTAATCTGCCCTTTGAGCGTGAGCGGATTAATGACGTGGCCGACATCATCAACGACGCAGTAATCTATGATCGCAACTTTGCCGGTTTCCTCATCAATCTCGATTTCCACTGCGTGGCAGCCGTTGGGAAAGTTGGGTGCTTCCAATTGGAAGGCGCCGTTCTCGTAGAGGCCTGGCTCCATATCTTTGGGCAGTTTCATTGGGATGAAGGCAGTTTTGGCCACTTCCTTAATCGGCACAGCACGATCAGTGCCAGCGATGGCAAACGAACCATTGGCGAATTCGATATCGGCCTCTGCGGCCTCAAGAATATGGGCAGCGATTTTCTTGCCCTTCTCGATAATTTTATCGGCCGCTAAATAGAGTGCCGCACCGCCAATCACTGCAGAACGGGACCCAAAGGTGCCGTTGCCCAAAGATATCTTGTCGGTATCATCGTCGACAAATCGCATATCGTCCGTATCGATTCCCAGCCTATGGGACAGCAGCTGCTTGTACATGGTGTCATGGCCTTGACCCTGGTCCTTGGTGCCGGCGAGGATGGTCACGGTACCGGATGAATCAAAACGGACTTCTACCGCATCCGGAATGGGAGCCGCCGCGCGCTCAATGGTATTGGAGAGGCCGAGGCCTCTCAGCTTACCTCTAGTTTTTGCTTTAGCGCGGCGCTCTTCGAAGCCGGTGTAGTCGATCATTTCCAAGGTACGGTCCATGTTCTTTTCGAACTCGCCGCAGTCATAGGTATAGGTCAGGCCGGTTTTGAAGGGCATGGCTTCAGGCGGAATCGTGTTTTTGCGTCTGAGTTCAATGCGGTCCATCCCCAATTCCATCGCTGCGATATCAATCATGCTTTCAAGCACATAGGCGGCTTCGGGGCGACCCGCCCCGCGGTAGGGCGACGTCGGGGTGGTATTGGAAAACACGGCGGTGACAATGGAATGAATTGCTGGTGTTGTATAAACACCAGCCAGCACGCCCACATTCAAAAATGTGGGTATCAGACCCCGGTCGTGGGACAGATAGGCGCCCAGACTGGCAATTGTTTTAACCCGTAATCCCAGAAAAGTACCATCGCTGCTCAGCGCCAGTTCCGCTTCACTGACATTATCCCGGCAAGCCTCATCGCTTTGGAAGGATTCACTCCGCTCACAATGCCATTTGACCGGGCGGCCAATCCGCTTTGACGCCCAGGCACACAAACGGATTTCAGGGTAGACCGGACCTTTCATACCAAAGGCGCCGCCCACGTCGCCAGTGACCACCCGGACGTCGGTTTCCGGTACCTTGAAGATGTTCTCAGCCAAATTTTGGCGCAAAGCGTGGGGCGCTTGAATATCGTTATAAACCTCATAGCGGCCCTGCCGGTGATCGTAGTTGCCGACAACACCGCGGACCTCCATGGGACTGGCTGTAATCCGATTTATGACGAAGCGCTTCTTGATAATATGATCGGCCTTGGCGAAAGCTGCGTTGGTAGCATCTTCGTCGCCTTGGGCGAAGACATTGGAAATATTGTCCGGACATTCGTCCCAGACGGCAGGTGCTTTGCCGCTGGGCGCTTGGGCCGTATCGGTGACCGAGTTGATTGGTTCATAATCGACCAACACCAGCTCTGCTGCGTCTTTCGCATCGGCAACCGATTCGGCGACGATGAAAGCCACATAGTCGCCGACAAATCGAACCCGATCCGTGACCAACCCCGGATGAGGAGAAGCGAACATCGGTGAACCGTCCGGTCTCTTGCGGGGCATGGTGACTGCTGTAGTGCCGATCCCATCTGCCTTGATGTCTTTGCCGGTCAGGACAGCCAGAACGCCCGGCGCCGCCTCAGCTTCAGTTGTATTGATGGACAGAATTTTGGCGTGGGCATGGGGAGAGCGTAGCACATAGCCGTAGGCTTGCCGGGGAAGAACAACGTCATGGATATAATTGCCGCCGCCCGTTAGCAGGCGTGGATCTTCAGTTCTAGGTACCGACTGGCCAAAGGCGAACTGTCCCATTTTTGTCTCTCCCCGTTTATTGTTGCTTCCTGTTATTGTCGGAACTGGCAGCCATGTGGTTAGGCTCCGCCGTATATTTTACGCAACTCAGTCTTGAGGATTTTTCCCATAGCGCTTTTAGGCATCTCCTCGATAAAGTCCATCTTCCTGGGAATTTTGTATCCACCGATCAGGCCCTTGCAATGTTCCATGATATCGTCATCGGTCAGGGATTTTCCTGGGGCCGGTACGATCACGGCAAACAGAGACTCCCCGTATTTCTCGTCCGGCACTCCGACCACGGCGCATTCGTGCACATCGGGGTGCTGATAGAGCGCGGCTTCCACTTCCGAGGTGTAGATGTTCTCTCCCCCGCTGACGATCATATCTTTTTTGCGGTCCATCAGGTACATGACGCCGTTTTCGTCAATCCGCCCTACATCGCCTGTATGGAACCAGCCGTTGTTAAAGGCTTTTTCATTTTCGTCTGGACGGTTCAAATAACCCTGGGTGACATTGGGACCCCGGACAACAACTTCACCAGCCTCGTTAACGGGCATTTCATTGCCATCATTGTTGAGGATTTTCATTTCGATACCAGTGACCGGTCGTCCGGCGGCACGAAGAATGCCGGTCTGCCCGGTCTCGATAGCCATGGCGTGGTCGTCGGGTTCCAAAATAGTCAGGATTGGCGAGGTTTCCGTGAGCCCGTAGCCTTGTTGAATTTCTACCCCTTCGAAGGTCTCAATGGTTTTTTTAACCCATTCCGCCGCCATGGGGGATGATCCGTAGAACAGCAAGCGGAAGCTGGACAAGTCGTAGTCTTGAATGTCCGGCTCTTGCAGCATCATAATGATCATTGTAGGAGCGAACATCGTGGTTGTTATTTTGTAGTCCTGAATGGCTTTCAAGGCAGCCGCACCCGAGAATTCCGGCAGGAAGGAACATGCCGAGCCGGTAATGGTAAAGCCGGTGATCAGCAAGTCAGCAGCATGGAACATGGGCGCAATGCGCAGAAAAACGTCCTCTTTCTGAGCTTTCATGGCGATAGCCACTTGCAGGCCATTGGATACGATATTTTTGTGGCTTAACTGCACACCCTTACTGCGGCCCGTGGTGCCGCCCGTATAGAGAAGCAAAGCCAGGTCCTCCTCCTCCGGGTCGTGGGGCTCGGCAGGCGACGCTTTTGCCAGTACGTCTTCATAGCGCGCGAAGTCGCCGTCCGGTGAATCGGCACCCAGATACAAAATTTTGTCCCGCCAGGGTGCCAGAACTTTAGCATCCTGATGACTGAGAAATCCGTCCCCCAGTGCCAACAGTTTACAGTCGGCATCCTCCAGGATATGGAGGATTTCCGGCGGGGCGAGCCGGTGATTAATGGGGACGGGAATAGCGCCGGCCCAATAGCCGGCATGGAGCATTTCCATGTAGCGGAATTGGTTGGCGGCGATGATTCCAAAGCGGTCACCTTTGCCGACCCCCAGCTTTTGCAGGGCATCGGCGCCCTTGGCTACCCGCTCCATATGTTCAGTCCAGGTAAAGTTGCGTTCTGTATCGACAACGGCTGGCCGGTGGCCGAAAAGATTTACCGCGCGTTTCAACGCGGAGGTCATTGTGATCATAGTACTAGTTCCCACCCTCTAATAAAAATTTTTCCTATATAAAGTGGCCGAAAGCCGCTAGGTCAACAGATTGTTTTCATAATACCTTCTGTCCAATCATAGGGCGCGCAGGTACGAAAACCGGCAAATACATCACGGCGTTCGGGTGTGAAGAAATTTCTGTACATCGCCGTCACCATTCGGCTTCGAGTCGCCCAGGCGCCACCCCTTAAAACCTTGCGTGTACCGAATACAGGTTCGGAATACTCCTGGTACGCATCTGCGACGAATCCCGGATACGGATCGAACGTGCTGCTCGTCCATTCCCAGGTATTTCCCAACATCTGGCGGCATCCCCAGGCGCTGTCACCTTCAGCGAACGCAGCCACATCAACACAGCCGATATGACGGCCGTCCAGATTGGCGCGGGAAATGGTTTCCGTGTCGCTTCCCCAGGGATAACGTCGTTTTCCGATGTCGATTTCACTATTGCCGTTGGACTGGCCGGCGGCGGCGACTTCCCATTCGATTTCGGTGGGAAGGCGGCGGCCTGCCCAATTGCAATAGGCGCTGGCTTCGTACCAGTTGACATGGAACACCGGCTGGTGCGGCGGCAGATCGATAATCTGGTCGAAATGCCGCATTTTCCATGCGCCGTTATCCTGGGCCAGCCAATAGACCGGGTGCTCAGCCTCGGCTTTCCGCCGCCAGCCCCAGCCGATGTCATGCCACAGGTCGCGGCGCTGATACCCATCATCGGCGACAAAAGCGGCGAATTCTTCGTTGGTAACCGGGGCCTTGGCGATCTGGTAGGGATAAACAGTGACCTCATGGCCCCATTTCTCGTTGTCGAACATGAACGACACATCCGGGTCCGAACCCAATTTGAAACAACCGCCGGAAATATCCACGTCGCCCGGATGGGGGCCGGTTGCTAGTTTCGAGGCGTCTAGATCGTTCAAGGCCGCAAATCCCGGTGCTGGGTAAGCCAAAGTCTGCCGCGTATAAGTATAGGCTTCGGTGTGCATGTCTTCATGAAATGTGGCGAACGGGTAAATAAAACTGTCCTGAGCGTCAGCCATTGTGTCACTGGATACACCACCCAACCGGTCGATCAGCCGGTCCTCCACTTCTTGCATGTATTTCAGGCAATCCTTTCGGGGCACCAAAGGAAGATCCCATCGGATACCATGTTCGATCCTGATGGAATCGTACATGTCGTCACCATTAGCCAGAATCGGCTCGGCCCCGTACAGTTTTCTCAGAATAAATTGCTCATAAAACCAAGCCACGTGGCCGATTTCCCATAATAGGGGGTTCACAATATTCATTTTTGGACCGATGATCTGCTCATCGTCGAGGCCGTCCAGAAGTTCGAGAGTGCGTCCCCGGGAGTCCTTAAGCAAATCCGTGATATATTGCGTGGTAACGATAGCGGTCATGTCAAAATTCTCGCAAGAGTTGGTCAATTGAAGATTAGCCTGATAACGCCAGCAAAGAAACAGTCTAGAAACGGCAATCGGACGACAGCAGTTCGTTGGGCGCGGATCTTGCGAGCGCTTGGGCATGAGGTAAAAATCGATGTCGATTATGGGGGTGAGCAGGCAAACATGATGATTGCCCTGCATGCCTGGCGTAGCGCCGAATCAATCGTGAAATTTAAAAATCTTTGCCCGACGCGGCCTCTGATCTTGGCGTTGACCGGCACCGATATTAACGAGTTCATCCATAGCCACCCCAAACCGACGCTGCACTCGATGAATGCCGCCGATGAGCTGGTATGTCTTCACGATGGTGTGGCCGAAATTGTCGCCAAGAAATACCGAAATAAACTTCATGTCATTTACCAGTCGGCAACGCCATTACCGGGGCCTCGAAAACCGGCAATACAAAATTTTGATATTTGTGTTCTGGGCCATTTGCGGGATGTGAAAGATCCCCTGCGAACGGCACTAGCGGTCCGAAATTTACCCGCCGAATCGCGTATTCGAGTGATCCATCTGGGCAAAGCTCATAACAAAATCTGGGCGAACAGGGCGGTCACCGAAATGAATCGAAATCCCCGCTATATCTGGAAGGGGGAACGGCCCGGCTGGCAGGTGCGGCGGGAATTAGCTAAGACCCGGTTGATGGTAATTTCATCCCTGGCGGAAGGCGGCGCCAATGTGGTCTCAGAAGCTTTGGTGACTGGCGTACCGGTGATCGCCTCCAACATCCACGGTAATTTAGGCATGCTGGGGCCGGACTATCCGGGTTACTATCCTGTAGGAGACGAAGACGCTTTGCGTGACCTTCTGCGGCGCGCCGAACAAAATCCAGAATTCCTCGCCGACCTCACCCGCCGATGTAAAGCCCGCGCTAAACTTTTCAAACCGGCTGAAGAAAGGCGCCGGTGGCGAACCCTCATGGCGAAGTACAATTAGATTTCTTCGGCGCGGGTTTGGAGACGTAGTTTAGAACGGATCGTACGGGACAGGGCATCAATACCGATATTGAGAAGGGCAGTGATGACGATTAAGAGCAGCGCCCAGTCGAAGCGGGAATTAGAAAAGGCACTATCGATATAAAAACCCAAGGGAATGGCTGATCTTATCCCGGCAGCGCAGCAGCGGGGCGACGTAGGCTTTTTCTTCGCCATAAAACCGTTGGGCGGGCATTGGAATGGAAAGAGCCGCTGTCCCTCGGGGGAGGCTGCGGATGACGGTACTTACGGCGCAAATTCCGTCGGTGTGCTCCTCCCTGTCATAGGCCACCCCGGTTTGTCTGATTATTTCCATCTCCTTTATAAATTTGGCGAGGTCCGGGATCGTTTCTTCCGTCAGGTGCGGCAAAGTTTGCGGTAATAGGCGCGTCAATTGATCATCGGTTAATTCAGAAAGAAGACTTTTCCCCGGTGCGCAACTATAGGCGGGAAAACTGGCGCCGATTTCGGAAACAGCTAAAAGGCGTTTTTCACGTGTGGAACATTGGTCGAGAAACACCACCCGATCGCCGCTTAGGATTGAAAGGTCGACAGTTTCGCCCAGATCTTCGCTAAGTTCTTCTAAAAAAGGCCTGATGGGATCTCTAAAATCTGATAGAGACGCGGCCGCAATACTGAAAAAGGCCGGACCGATGCGAATTTTCGATTCGCTGGGTCCGTCAATGATAAATCCTTCCGATTTCAAAGCGCCGACAATCCGTTGAACCGTTGAACGCGGTAGGCCAACCTTTACGGCAATCTGCCCCAGACTCATTCCCTTTGGTTCATCGTTGAGGGTCCGGAGTATTTTCGCTGAACGGGCGATAACACGGATGCCCGCGCCGGACTCCTCTTTTTCCGTGAGTTTGTTTGGCGATACTGACGTTGACATCATTTTCCAATTAGATAGGATTAATCATCTGGCGAACATAATGTACAAATATACGATACAGTCAATCAAAGATCGAAATAAAAGAGACCGGTTGAAGTTCGTTGATGGACAGGGAATTTGGGGCGTACTGATGAAATTATCACTTCTGCTGTTTGGTTTGTCTTGGCTGCTTCGTTTAACCGCTTTGCGGCACGCTGCTTTTCGAGCCCGCTTGAAAGAGAAAAACTTTACCGCCCAAATGAAAACCATGGATGGTTCTTCGGGGCGCTATTTTACTTTCAAAGATGGAAAAATATCGTCTGGCAGCGGTCTACATCCAAATCCGGATATGTGGATAGGATTTAAATCCGCAGCCTTGGGGGCTGATTTGCTTACGCCGCCAATTGATTACCAAAAACAGATCGACGCCATTAAGAATTTCAATCTGCTGATGGAAGGCCCGGATGAACTGACATCTTGGTTTTCAGAAACCGTTCTCATGAGCCAGACCATCGGTTGGAAGTTTGGGACGCAAATTGATAACGGAGAAACCCGCTACGTCAACAACACCAATGGCGGCCCGGTATTCGTTTACGTTAAAGACGGCAAGATTATTCGTATTACGCCGATTGATTTTGCCGATGATGATCCTCATCCTTGGGTTATCAAAGCGCGCGGAAAGGAATTTTCGCCACCCCGTAAAACGACACTGTCACCTCATGGCCTGACCTCGAAATCTCTGGTCTATTCAAAAGAGCGTAATCTTTACCCAATGAAGCGGGTGGATTTTGATCCCAATGGAGAACGCAATCCACAGAACCGGGGTACGTCGGGCTATGAAAGGATTTCCTGGGATGAAGCCCTCGATATCGTGGCCGGGGAAATCAAACGGGTTAACCGCCAATATGGACCGGGCGCCATTCTGGCTGCCCGTACCTCCCATCATACGTGGGGCAATGTCGGTTATTACATCAGCGCTTATGTGAAATTCACCAACATTATCGGCGCCACCACGACCATGCTGAATCCGGATAGCTGGGAAGGTTGGTATTGGGGTGCCATGCATCACTACGGTAATTCCATGCGCAACGGTGCGGCAGAAATCTACGGTCAGGTGGAAGACTGTCTACAGGAATGCGAGATGATCGTCTTCTGGTCCAGCGATCCCGAAGTTACCAGTGGTGTCTATGGTTCATTTGAAGGTACGGTCCGCCGGCAATGGGCGCAGGAACTTGGTATCGAGATGGTGCATATCGACCCCTTCCTGAACGAGACAGCTGCCTTCCTGGGCGGTAAATGGTTTGCGCCGCGCCCAACGACGTCGCCCGCGATGGCCCAGGCGATCACCTATGTTTGGATTACCGAAAATCTCTACGACAACGAATATGTAGCTAACCGGACGACTGGATTTGAAAAATGGTCCGACTACATTCTGGGTAAAGACGAGGAAGGCATTGCCCGGTCACCCGAATGGGCGGAAGCGGAAACCGGCGTGTCGGCGAGAGATATACGCGCTCTGGCCCGGCAATGGGCTTCGAAAAAAACCTATCTGGCGGCGGGCAGTATGGGCACCACCTTGGGCGGCGCTTGCCGGTCGGCAACGGGGGCGCAATGGGCACGGTCTATGGTCTGTCTGATGGCCATGCAGGGATTGGGAAAACCGGGCATAAATTTCGGTGGTCTCCAATTCGGCTCCCCCATTGATTATAATTTCTATTTCCCGGGATACGCGGAAGGTGGCTTCTGCGGCGATTCAATGAATTCGGCGTCTGGCGTTTCACTTTATCAGCGTATGCCCCATTTGATCAGCATGAATCCCAATCTCCAAACCATTCCACGTCTCAAAATGCCCGAGGCCATTATGGAGGGAAAGACGGTCGGCTACCCCATTGATATCAGGGCTATCGAAGGGCAGTTCGTTCCAATTCCCTATCCGGCGCCTGGTCATTCGAGGGTGCGGATGATGTACAAATACGGGTCGTCATATTTCAGCACCCAGCCCGACAGCAACCGGTATGTCAAAATGTACCAGACTGACGATTTGGAATTCGTTGTCAGTCAGTCTATTTGGAACGAAGGTGAAGTTAAATTTGCCGATGTGATCCTGCCGGCCTGCACTAATTTCGAACGTTGGGATATCGGCGAGTGGGCCAATCCCAGCGGGTATGGGTATGACTGGGTAGGGCAGTTGAATCACCGGGTGATTGCTATCCAGCACCCCTGTATCGAGCCGCGGGGTGAATCCAAATCCGATTACCAGATATTCCATGATATCTGCAAACGATTGGGCCAAGCTGCCTATTTCACCGAGGGGATGCGCGAATTGGACTGGGTGAAACGTATGTTCGATGGATCGGACCTGCCCAAGCATATCAGTTGGGATGCTTTCCTCAAAAAGGGCTATTTCGTGGTGCCGACTGAGAAAGAGGAGTTGCGCCCGCCGGTTTCCTATCGCTGGTTCGCCGACGACGAAAAGAAGAATGTGCCAGAACCCCAGCCGTTACCGGGTTCCTATGGGGAAGTTTTTCGTGAAGGACTGCAAACGCAGTCGGGTAAAATTGAATTCGAGTCTGAAAGTCTCAAAAGGTATGGTGAAGACCCCGATCGCCCGCCGCTTAACAAATATATCCCTTCCTGGGAGGGGCAACACAGCAAGGACTTACTCGCCAAGTACCCCCTGCATTTGATCTCGCCCCATTCGCGCTACAGTTTTCATACCAAGGGCGACGGCAAAGACAGCGCCATCAACGATATCAAAGATCACCGCATTAATATCGACGGTTATTTTTATTGGCTGGTACGACTGAATCCAGCCGATGCGGTAGCCCGGGGAATTGAAGAAAACGATCTGGTTAAGCTCTTCAACAACCGGGGAGAGGTAATCTGCGCCGCCAAGATTACCGAGCGGCTGTTGCCTGGGGTGGTTCATTGCCGACAGGCCTCGGCGGTCTACGATCCCATCGGCAAACCCGGAGCTTCCCCAGACCGGGGCGGTTGCGTCAATCTCCTGACGCCGAAACGTATGCAGACCGAAAAAACTCATTCGGCGGCCTATAATTCCTGCCTCATCGAAATTGAAAAATGGGAAGGCGCCGCTGAAGCGTCCGGCGATCAAGATAGAGTGGTGGTGGCGGAGTAGATAAAATGAAAAAATGGAATTTGATCGTCGATATTGGAAAATGCCACAACAGTAACAACTGCTTTCTATCGGTCGCCGATGAATATGTCGGTAATGCGCACGCAGGATACACCGCCCCCATGCCGCTGCACGGCCATCACTGGATTAATATTCATCGCCGCGAACGGGGGCAGGCGCCTATGGTGGACGTCTCGTATATGCCGACCATGTGCAATCACTGTGATAATCCGCCTTGCATGGAGGCGGCGGAAAACAATGCCGTGGTTAAGCGCGCCGATGGCATCGTCATCATCGATCCTGACAAGGCCAAGGGTCAAAAGCAATTGGTGGATGCCTGTCCGTACGATGCCATCTGGTGGAATGAAAAAGAAGACGTACCGCAGGCCTGGATTTTTGACGCCCATCTTCTGGACCGTGGTTGGCCGGAGCCCCGATGCGTTCAGGCTTGCCCGACGGGTGCCTTAAAGTCGCTGATGGTGGAAGACGCGGAAATGGTCCAGATCCTCGAAAAGGAGAAGTTGGAGGCCCTGAAATCTGAGCTCGGAACCAAACCCCGAATATACTATAAAAACCTTAACCGCTTTACCAAATGCTTCATTGGCGGTACCGTCGCCGCCGAGGTCAATGGTGTAGACGAATGTTTGGAAAAAGCGCTTGTCACCCTGAACTTGGACGGCCATAAGATCGCCGAAACCTGGAGCGATGCCTACGGTGATTTCAAGCTCGACGATATCGCTCCCGGCAGCGGAACTTACAAAATAGAAATAGCACACCCTGATCATCCCTCAACATCGATCGAAGCGACATTGGGTGAAAGCGCCTATCTTGGTGTAATCAAACTGTAATCGGCACCCGGTAACTTATTCTTATCAGTTTACAAACTTCTTAATGATGGCCTTGTTTTTCGAAATAGCGCTGGTGATATTCTTCGGCTTTGTAAAACGGTCCTGCCTGGGTGATCTCGGTTACAATAGGGTTCATGCGCCGCCCCGAGTCTTCGTGTTTTGCCTTTGAAGCGGTGGCTGCCTGTTCCTGCTCGGGCGAATGAAAATAGATGGCTGACCGGTATTGGGTGCCAATATCCGGGCCCTGTCGGTTCAAGGTCGTCGGATCATGGATGGTCCAGAAAACCTCCAACAATTCCCCATAGGTGACTATGTTCGGGTCAAACTCTACCTGAACAACTTCGGCATGACCCGTTTGCCCTGAACAAACCTGTTCATAAGTCGGATTTTCCGTTGATCCGCCGGCATAGCCCGAAAATGTTTCGTTGACGCCTTCAATTCGGCGATAAGTGTTCTCGATACCCCAAAAACATCCGGCGGCAAATGTTGCGATTTCCATATTCCCTTCCTTTATAATAAAATTCTTATATTTAGATTTATGTTCGATACATTATAATCCTAAAAAATTTAACGCATGACAAAATTGATTTTAAACGATTTGAGCAAAGTCAGCATTCTGCCATATTCTGGAATTAGAACTTTGATCGGCCGCATAAGGAAATTAAATGTCTAGTCTTGAACGACTGTTGAGTATTCTCGATCTTTATACTGAGGCCGAACCCATATGGACCTTGGAGGAGATAACCCTGAAGACCGGCTACGCCCGCTCGACCGCCTACCGGTATGTAAAAGAGCTTTGCGATTCGGGTCTTTTAATTTCCATCGGGCGGGGCGCCCATGTTCTCGGACCTCGATTCATCGAATTCGACCGCCAAATCAGAAATTGCGATCCCTTGCTCATGGCGGCGCAAAAAATTGTGCCCTCGCTGTATAAAAAACTAGATGACGGTCTTGTTTCGCTTTGCAGTCTCTATGGTGATAAAGTGCTCAGCATTCATCAGGAACCATGGGCGACAAACTTGGAGTTCAGCTTCACCCGTGGCCGTCCCATGCCACTTTTCTATGGTGCGACGGCAAAAATAATTTTGGCAAATTTGCCCGAACGCCAATTGGTAAAATTGTTTCTCAACCACCGGATTGAGATTGCCAAAGCAGGTTTGGGTGAAGAATGGGAGGATTTTAAAGAAGCTCTGGCCGAGATTCGGCGGAATGATTTCTGTATTACCCACAGTGAAATTGACCCGGGATTGATCGGTGTTGGATCGGCCGTTTTTGCCGACGATAAAAAAGTTATCGCCAGCCTGACCTATATCACCGAGGACCGAGGCCAGATGATCGAAGGCTGGATTCCGGAACTGCTGGTTAAGTGCAGCGCTGAAATAACTGAAGAATTGGCCAGTATACTGGTGGCCTATGACGAAGATTTGCGCCGCTTTTCGCCGGTCATACCCTTCAAACGTCTCAAAGCTGGAGGTGAAAAATGAGCATGCACCAATTCTGCCGCTCGATGGTCGTCCTGTTGGCTGTATCGGCAATCCCGGGATTGTCCGGTCACGCCGCTTCAGCGGCAGAGAATAATTCGAAAGCGGTGGTTGAAGGCTTTCACGACATGCTGATATCGGTCATGAAGGAAGCCAAATCTCTCAAGGTAGCAGGGCGCTACAAAAAAATAGAACCGGTCATGGCGAAATCGTTCGACCTCGCTTTCATGATCCGAGTGGCGTCGGGCACCAGCTGGCGAAAAATCTCAGACGCTGAGAAGAAAAAACTGGCTGCCGCCTTCCGCCATCTCAGCATCGCCACTTACGCCTACCGGTTTGACGGATTTTCCGGCCAAAGCTTCAAGACGGTGGCGGTGGAACCAGGGCCTCGAAAAACCACATTGGTCAAAACCCAGTTGCTGCGGCCCAATGAAAATCCGGTTAAGCTTACTTATGTCATGAAAAAATCTAAGGGAGCTTGTCGGATCGTCGATATCTTGCTTGGCGGTGGTATCAGCGAACTGGCTGTTCGCCACTCTGAATACCGGACTATCCTCAAGAAGCAGGGGCCCAATTCCCTGGCTAAAATCCTCAACCGTAAAGCGGACCAATATCTGAATGAGGAGTAGGATTGTAAGCCAGAAATACCTGGCGGCTATCCATCTTTACCACCGCTGATCTCACTCAGCGTTTCGTTCGGCTTAAGCACAAAGAACATTGCCAGTCCCCAGGCGACCCAAATGATTTCCCGAACGCGACGCACGATGGCGGTGGCGATGCCGAGGGCGGGGGAACCGGTGATCGCCGTACCGACTATCAGAAACGCGCCTTCCTGAGCGCCGATACTGGCCGGGATAAAGAAAGTGCCAGCCCGCACCAGCTGGGCGGCAGTCTCAACGATCCAGGCGTCGGTGAGCGATATAGGGTGACCCAGAAACATCATGGTGTAATAGACTTCGACCACACCCAGCACCCAATTGAGAAGCGCTAGTACTAAGGCGCCGGTAAAACGGCTCTTGTGTTCCGTATAGAAGCGCACCAGTCGCTCATCCATATCCTCTATGAGATGGAGAACACTACTCACCTTTTCAAATAGCTTGTTGCGGCTGAGAATTCCGCCCAGGCGGGTGGAGATTTTGTAGCGCTGGGTGGCATAGAACAAGCAGATACCGGTGGCGAAAGCCAATAGACCCAGCCCGGCAATGGACTTGTAAGTTTGGCTGAGGGCATCCGATCCCAAAATAAGGAGGAAGCCGGCGGCCAGAAAAATTACCAACGCTGCCGAATTAATGGTTTTGGCGAGGATAACCGACGCCACACCTTCCCGGTAGCCGATACCGTAAAGGGATTTCAGCAGCAGCGCCTTGACCGGTTCGCCTCCCATACTGGCCGCAGGCAATATATTGTTAAATGCTTCCCCGGCAAGTCGTACGCGGAAAAAATGAGCATACCACTTGGCTTCCATGGGCGCCGACAGTACGGTCATTTGCCAGGTGATGGTGTCGAGAAGAAAAGCCACGAAGTAGAGAGCCAGTATTAGCAGGAATCCGGAGCCAACCTTGCTGACCAGGGCAAAGGCCTCTTCGAGGTTTGTTTCAAGGATAATCAGACCTAAAAAGGCAAATCCGATGATCAAGAATATAATCTTAAATAATTTCAAGGTTCAATTCCGTCAGACACGATAATTTTTATCCCTGGCTGCGATCGCCATGATCCAATAGGCGTGGGCGCCGACAGCGGCTGTAGGCAACAGTAGCCAAGTCTGATCAATTAATGCCAGCACCAGGACGATAATGAAAAAATCAGCCCTGAAGAGTTCCCTGAAGATGAACAAAATCCAATCTTTAATATTGTTGGGAATATCTAATTCGTCTGGTTGATCATTGTCCTTGCCCGGTTTGTAAACCGTTTCCTGCCAAACGCCGAAACAATAGTTGATGGTCGTTCCGAGCGCACTGATTAATCCGAGCCACAGCCAAACCTCCGTAGCGGTCTTTTCTGCATAACCGTATCCCAATCCGGCAAATAACGTAGCATGCACCACCCAGTCAACGAAGGAATCAAAATAGTGCCCGAACGTTGACTGCATATCCTTATGCCGGGCTATTTCACCGTCACAATTGTCTAGGATATAATTGCCGGCAAAAAAAATGGCACCCCAAATTCCTTCGGCATATCGCCCGGTTGCAAACATGGCAGCGGCGCTAAGACCCAACACAAGTGACAGCGAAGTTATCATGTTGGGGGTTAAAAATGTACGCAGTAGCAAATGGGTCAGCCATCCGGACAAATGGCGCACCAGGGGAAACAGGGGCTGGCCGGTATCGCTGCCCGGCAGTTCCGTCATGGTGTACTCCTTTGCCACAAGGCCATGAATGCAGGCAATACACCCAGGGTGCAAATCAAGCTCAACGTGATGGCGATGGTAAGCAATATTCCCATGCTGGAGGTGCCGGGATGGCTAGATAAGGCGATACTACCGAATGATCCGATTGTTGTCAGGGCGCTGAAAAAAATCGCGCGGGGGGTGCTAGTCCGAATCATGTCATGTGGATTTTTCTGATGGCGTTCACGAAGCACGAGATGAATCCCGCTGGCGATTCCGAGGCCGAACAATAGCGGCAGGACGATTACATTAGCAAAGTTGAAGGGCAGATTGAACATCACGGATGCCGATAGGGTAAACAGCGCCGCCAACAAGAGCGGTGTGAATATCAGGATAATTTCTCTGATGCCCCGTGTTAGGTAGATCACCAGAATAGCGATCAGGCCAACCGATAGCACGGCCGCTTCGATGAAGGCGCCGACAACGGCGTCACCGCCTTCCATAATAACCACGGGATTGCCGGTAGCGTCCGGGGCCAGTTTTTGCACGGCCGTGACGAAGGTGGTCAGCTGGACTCTTTCGCGCATGTCGCCTTTGGGGATGACTTCCAATCTGGCGCGGCCGTCGGTGGCGATCTGACGGTCTTTGAAACTGACGGGAATATCCGAGAGGCTAACTTTTTCAGCAGATAGAGCCCGCCGAAGGTCAAGTAGGCGCTGCGGCAGGCCAGCCAACAATCGGCGTTCCAATTCGGCATAATCCGTCGATTTTAATTTGTCGAGGGCGGCCAGCAGATTATGCGCCGGCACCGCCAATACCGAGGCTGCATCGCCCGGTGAAAACGTCGCCAGAGCTTGTCTGAATTCCGCGACCACCTTTTGTCTCTGATTGTCTGTCTTGGCGGACTGCTTGACGTCTCCCGATAGTGACGGCAACAGGATTAATGCCGCCGAATCCAAGATAGCCAATTTTTTATCCTGGTCGTCCGGCAGAAAGTTATAGAGGGTAACCGTATCATCGACTTCTGCCAAAGCCTCTATTTCACCGCCAAGTTTCTTCGCCGCCGAAAGATTTTCGGCCAGCACGGTGATGGTATAGGGGCCGCTGCCGCCGCTTTCCATCAAATCGAAAAATGTTGAAACGGATTCGGTTGAGGGATCTTTCAGGTTCAACGGATCGAAATCGAAATTGGCTCTTGAGGCCAGTAGCGATGAAGCGAGACCCAGGATGACGGCGCCGGTGACGATGGGCCCCCGGTACCGGATTAATTTAACCGAAAACCCAAACAGTTCTGGAGCTGGCCGGGCGTCCGTCGTTTCAAGCGGCAGGAGCTTCAAAAGCGCCGGTAATAGAGTAAGGTTGGCGAACAAGGCGATAAACATGCCGGTACCGGCAATCGTTCCCAATTCGGCCAAACCTAAATAGTCGGTTGGCAGAAAGGAGAAAAATCCGATGGCTGCTGCCAGAGCAGAAAGGAAAAGAGCCCCACCCACCTTTTCCGCCGCAGCAATGAGGGCCGTTTCCGTATTACTGCCGGTGAAGATGCATTCTTTATAGCGGAGGCCATAGTGGATGCCGAAATCTACGCTCAGCCCGATGAAGAGAACGGCGAACGCAACTGAAATAAGATTTAGCGTACCCACGGTAAGCGTCGCAAAACCCGCCGTCCAGATCAATCCGAAGATCAGGGTAATCAGGGTGGTGACGACCAGCCGTACCGATTTCAATCCCCAGGTCAGCAGAATCAATACCATGGCCAAGGATAAAAATCCGGCCAAACCCAAGCCGTCTACAACACTCTCCAACTCTTCGTCGGCCATGGGCAGCGAGCCGGTCAAACGCATACGGACACTGAAATCTTCCTGCAGTCTGAGCTTCTGGCCAACGCGGCGTAATGCTTTGATGGCTTCCTCGCCTGGATGCAGGGACGTGAAATCGGTCTTGGGCTGGATTACGATAACCCTTTTGAGATCATCAGGATCGGTGTCGCCGCCGGATATCACCGTTCGCCAGGCCAGAAGATCCGATTTTCCGGCCGCCTGCGCCTGGGCGATGGCGGTGATGCGGTCAATGAGGCTGGCAGCGGCGGCCGAGGTGTCCTTGTTTTCGGCGTTGCCGCCTTCATTTAAAATAAGGGCCAGGGTATCGAGCAACCCGACCAGTGACGGATCGTTCCAGAGGCGGCCCAGGAAAGGCTGGGCGGCCGCTAGTTGAACGCTTAGCTCCTCAAGTTTATCGGTATCAAGATAAAGTAAGCCGTTTTTCCTGAAAAAGGGATCGCCGGCTAGATCAAATACGTCGCCAAATAACTCGGGCTGTTTTTTCAGTCGTCTGACCAGAGCATCGGCGCCATCAGCAACCTGATCGGGATTTGCACCATCGAGAACGATCACCACGTTGTCGGAAAATTGCGGAAAAGCATCTGACAAGGCATTGGAGTTTTTGCGGAAAGGCAGGTCGGGCGACAGCATATCGACGGTGTTCGTATTGATGCCGATATGGGTGACCGTATAAGCCGCTGTTCCGATGGTCAGCAATGCGGCAAGAACCACCACGGCCAGTGCGTGGCGGCAAAGCAGGTGGACCCAACTGCCGATGGCTGCCGTAAAGTTCCTATTCAATCGAGACGTCAAACTTACCTTCCCGTTTCAGTTCCCGCATATAGCCAGCGCCAGCTGTCATAGGCAAGCTTGACATCGCCGCCACCGTTTAACACTTTCCACCCATGAAGATTGAAACCCCATGGGATCAGCAAATTGCCAGTGTACTGGTAAAACCTCTGGTCAAAACACCGGTGCGGCCCAACCATCTGACGACTTTCAGTCTTTGTCTGGCGATATTGGGCGCGGCTTTGCTGGCGACGGCGGATGAAATCCAGGTTAACTGGGGGGCAGGTGTGTTCGTTTTATCCCGGTTTCTGGATCACTTCGATGGCGAACTGGCGAGGCTGCAGGGCACATCGTCTAAATTCGGCTATTATTTTGACTATGTGGTGGGCGGGATCGGCTATGCGGCCCTGTTTACCGGTCTAGGGATTGGCCATTTAAGCGGTGACTTAGGTAATTGGGCGATTTTGCTGGGCGCCGCCGGGGCTGCCTCAGCGCTGATTTCACTCTTTTCTAATTTGGGCATCGACCAGCGCAGTGAGGATTTGGGTGAGGGCGAAGCCATCGGCTATCCAGATTTTCTTGGGTTTGAATTAGAAGACGGCATCTATCTGCTGGCGCCCATTACCTGGCTGGGATTTTTAACACCATTTTTTGTCGCTGCCGGGATCGGCGCAAGTATTTATTGTCTGTGGACGATCAGGACGTTTGTCCGGCTGGACTCAAAGAAACCGGCGGAACCGCCAATAGAATAATAAGGCGAAAGCCGACGCTCCGATGGCGGCGGCGATGATCAGCGGCTCGACCCACCCCAACAGAACAGCCGCCGGTACGGCCAGCATGGCGTCGTCGGGATCGAAACCGGCTTTGCCTTCCAGTTCCGCCGCCCGGCCGCCTTCTTGATCTTCCGCCCGCATGACTAGCCAGAGCACCGCCGAAATGGCCAAGCCGGCGATTAGGCCGAGGGGAATTGCCCACAAACCCAGATCGCCGTCACGTAGACCAATACCGATGCCAACAAAGGCCAGGGAATTCGATGCCGAATCGGCGATTAAGTCAAAGGTGTGCCCCCAAGGCGAGGTCTTGCCGGTGAGGCGGGCCAAGATACCGTCGGCGCGGTCCAGGCAAAGGGACAGCACAAACAGAATACTGCCGGCAATGGCCCAGCTTTCGGAGCCGACGGCAAAGCAGGCCGCTGCGCCAATGCCGCCCACCAGCCGGAGCGTGGTTACTTGATTGGGGGTCACCGGTGTTTTCGCCAGAGGACGGACGCCGACCTCGACAATGCGATGTATCCAGGTATTGTGACTGATGTTCGGCACTCCCGATCATGATGGACTTCCGTTTCTTATTATCCGATAACATCCTGCAAAAACAATTACCAAATTTGCGATAACCCAGATTTTAAAAAACCATGGTTGACCAGAAAAAAGAACCACTCCTGTTGACGCCCGGTCCCCTGACGACATCGAGTTTGGTCAAAGAGGCCACGCTAAAAGACTGGGGATCGCGGGATCAGGATTTCATCGAACTAACAGCGCGCATTTGCCGCCGGATCGAGGACATCGCCGGCGTTGATCCGGATCGTACTCACCATGTCTGCGTACCTGTCCAAGGCAGCGGCACCTTCGCCGTAGAGGCGGCTCTGGACACGGTATTGTCCAGGTCGGCCACAGTTCTGGTGCTGATCAACGGCGCCTACGGTCATCGCATTGCCAGGATTTGCGGCTATATCGGGCGCAGCTTCGTAACCTTGGAAACAGCCGAGGACCAAGTGCCGACAATTGAACAAATCGAAAAGAAACTGTCTGCAGAGCCAGCTATCACGCACCTGGCCACCGTCCATTGCGAGACCACGTCGGGCATTTTGAATCCCATCGAGGAAATCGCTTCGTTAGCCCATCAAAAAGGCATTGGGCTAATTATTGATGCCATGAGCTCCTTGGGCGCTCTGCCCCTGGACGTGACAGAGTTGAACTGCGCCGCTTTGGTGGCGTCGTCTAATAAATGCCTGCAAGGTCTCCCGGGTGTCGGCTTTGCCGTTATGGAAAAAACAGTGCTGGCAGGGTCGGAAGGGAACGCCACCTCGCTCAGCCTTGATCTTTTTGATCAGTGGCGGAATTTCGAAAAAACCGGCCAATGGCGTTTTACACCCCCCACCCATGTGCTGGCCGCCCTGGACCAAGCGCTTGTTGAGCTTGATGAAGAGGGTGGAGTTGCCGGGCGTGGCACCCGCTACCAGGACAATTGCCAGACGCTGGTTGACGGTATGCGTGGCCTGGGTTTCGAAACCTATCTGCCTGATGATCTGCAAGCCCCCATCATTGTCACTTTCCATCCACCTAAAGACTTGAAATTCGGTTTTGAAGATTTCTACAATCGTCTCCGCGATAAAGGTTTCGCCATCTATCCCGGCAAACTCACCCAGGCCGACAGCTTTCGCATGGGCTGCATCGGCGATCTCTCCGCAAAAGATATGAAAAACGCCGTCACGGCTGTTGGTGCAGTGATTGGTGAAATGGGGATTGAGGTTTAGCCCCCCCCCAAAAAAATAAGGGGCTCAAGTTCAGCAAGTAATTTTTGTTTATAATCTTTCAATTGTTTGAGGAGCTAGTTACCGAATTCTGATCAACCGACAACAAAATCCCTGAACCGCCGGGCGATATCGGCCGGTTTGACTGTCGGGCGGCCGAGCTGGTCGAGGGAGCCGGGCTGGATTTTGGTGTGGAGGAGCGTGGGACCTTCCTGCAGGAGAGAACTCGAGAGGGCGATGCGGAAGCCTTCGATGCTGTTGGAGGTGACGGCGCGGCGGTAGCCGCAGGCCAGGGCCACGGCGGCAAAATCCACATGCTGGCTGACCGTTGCCTGGCCGCCGGTGGAATCATGGACGCCGTTGTCCAACACAATATGAAATAGATTCTTCGGTGCATGGGCGCCGATGGTGGCGAGGCTGCCCATTTTCATCAAGAGGGCGCCGTCACCGTCCAACAAGATCACCGGTTTTGCAGTGTTTAAGGCCACACCCAGCCCCATCCCCGACACACCGCCCATAGAGCCCACCTGATAAAGATGCTGGGGCCGGTCGGCGATGGTGAAGAGTTCCCGCCCACACTTGCCCGTGGTGGCGATGATGGTGGTTTCATCAGAGACAGACTCCAGAACACTTTCCAATGTCTGGTAGCGTGTCGCCAGACCGCCACCGCCGGTAAAATCCATGTGTTCGCCGGGTGGTTTGGGCTCACCGGGTTGCTGATCCAAAGGTTCTTTTGCCACCGTACCCTTTTCCATGATGAAGCCGAAGGGCAGGCCGTCCGCCGCAATTGCTTTTTCGGCGGCATCCAGGGCGGGTTCGATCTCCTCCGGCATATGCGGAAAGGACATTTGCGGAATTTGAAGGGTCGTCATCAAGGACTGGGTCACCTGACCCATGAGTTCATGCTGTGGTTCGTCCTTGAGGCCCGGTTTGCCGCGCCAGGTGGTGATCAGCAGGGTCGGAATACGAAAAGGGTAGTTGAGGGAGGTCAGCGGATTGACGC
>PBQI01000053.1 GCA_002725625.1 Rhodospirillaceae bacterium
GTCCTGAGGCTCGCCAAATGAACCACTGCCGGCATCTGCACAAAAGCCGCGTTTAACGTTAATCCGAGCGTCGCCACCTTCGCCCAATAAAACCCCAGCCGAATTCAAAATATTGGGTCTGCGGAAAACCCGCCTTCGCCAGGACAGTCCCAGTGTGCTAGCCATTGCTGGTGATGACGATTACTTTATCTGTCAACTTCTGAGTTTACCCATGCAACAACATGGTAAAAGCAGGCAAATAACCGCCAGAACAATCATACCGGCTAATCAGCCTCCAGTGTGCCGGAACCAAATACAATCCAGTTTTGGAAACAAATTCCCATGGCGATATTCTATATGACCATGGGATATCCCTGTTAATAGAATTATCGAAAAATCATCTGCCGGTTTGCGGAATTATTCCGCACCTCACCCCTGGAGCCACCGGTCATTTCGTGTATGATATCTGCCAAATCAGGGAGGGTTTGATGCAGACGATTTTTATTCAGGTGAAGTGCGATCTCGGGAAAGTGTACAAAGTCGCGGAAGAAACGGTTGAAAATGTCGAACAGGTATCAGAAATCCATTCAATTTCGGGCCAGTTCGACTTGCTGATTAAATGTTATCTGGAAGACAGCGACGATATCGGTCATTTTATCAGTGAAAAAATTCAGACCATATCCGGCATTAAAGATACCTACACTTTGATCACCTTTAAGGCCTTCTCTTAGCATCCGGCAACAGACTGGAGCAAAAATTCCATCGGCGGGAGGCGATTGATGATCATCGATATTTACACGCATATATTTCCGGAAGAGTTTTATAAGAAATGGAGTAAGGCGGCGCCAGATATCGGCGATATCGCCATGCGCATGCGCGAAATAGATGACGTCCACAATCTTGATGCGCGTTTCAAAAGCATGGATGCCGCCGGGGATGATTACCGCCAAATTATCTCATTGCCCAATCCGCCTCTGGAAGCCATCACCACACCTGAAGTCGGCACCAAGTTGGCCCGCATCGGCAATGACACCATGGCCGAATGCGTCGATAAATACCCGGACCGGTTTCCCGCCTTCGTAGCCTCCGTCGCCATGCACAAATTTGACGGCGCCATGGCCGAAGCCAAGCGGGCCATTGATGATCTGGGTGCCCGCGGCGTACAGATTTTTACCAACGTCAAAGGCCGCCCGCTTGATGATCCGGAATTCGAGCCTATCTTCGCCATGATGGCTGACTACGATTTACCCATCTGGCTGCACCCCGGACGTCCCGCCATGGTCAAGGACTATGCGGCAGAAGACGTGTCCCGCTATGAAATATGGTGGGCATTGGGCTGGCCGTACGATACCAGTGTTGCCATGTCCCGCATGGTGTTCAGCGGCCTTTTCGACCGCTATCCGAAACTCAAAATAATCACCCATCATTGTGGTGGGATGATCCCGTTTTTCGAAGGTCGGCTGGATACGGGTATGGTAAAATTAGGCTCGCGCACCAGTAACGAAGACTACTCCCATATTTTACCGTCCCTCAAAAAACCACATGGTGACTATTTTAAAATGTTCTATGCCGATACGGCCATGTTTGGTGCTTCCATCGGCACCAAATGCGCTATCGAATATTTCGGCACCAATAATGTCGTATTCGCCACCGATGCGCCCTTCGCCGCGATCCCTGAAGGTATCGCCATGATCGACGAACTCGGGCTTAACGTCACGGACCGAGAATCCATCTGTATCGGCAATGCCGAAAATCTGCTGAACATGAGTTTCCATTGAGCCGGGTCACCTTGCCATGACTGCATGGAATTAAATATGACTGTCGCCATAAACTTTGACGGCCAACAAATGGATCCGGACAGCCCCGTAGGAATCGGTGTTGCAACGGAGGAATTCTTGCGCGCTCTTTTTCGCTTCGGCAGTCAGGATACCTTTCCCGTTGTCTGCTCCGACGAATCGGCCTTCGGGATATTCCGGGAATTTTCCCAGGAATCTAGAATCGACGCTTCCCGTTGTATATCCGTAAATCAAAACGACGCCGCTAAACTGGAAGAGATCGGCACCCTTTTCCGCTACGACCCCGCCTTCATCAAACATGTCTGGGCGCGGCGCTATCACGGTCAGCGCCGCTATAGCCTGGCCGGGATCGTTCACGCCAGTTCTACCGATGCGGTCATGGAAGTGGCGGGACAATACCTTACGGCGCCGACACAGGTCTGGGATGCACTGATCTGCCCGTCCCAAGCGATCCGGGCGACGATCCTCAAGGTGATCGAAGGCTGGCAGGAATATCTGGGCGACAGATTTAAAGCCGATCAACCCTGCCCGATGGAATTTCCAGTCATTCCACTCGGGACCGATATCATAAAGTTCAAGAAATTGACCAGTGAAGGATTTCGAGCTCGCCAAAGGAATAATCTCGGCATCAGCCCGGCTGGCGAGGATGTCGTTATTTTGTTTGTCGGCCGCCTTAATTTTGTCGCCAAAGCAAACCCCCTGCCCCTGATGATCGGATTGGAAAAGGTGGCGACAAAGTTGGATACGCCGGTAAAACTCGTTTTTTCAGGTTATTTCAACGATGATCTCAGCGAAGAAGGGTTTAAGGAAGCAGCGGCAAAAATCTGCAATAAGCTCGAGGTCGTTTTTGTCCGGCATAGCGATCCCCAATATCCCGACGGTCTCTGGGCCGGTGCGGATATCTTCTGCTCACTGGTCGATAATATTCAAGAGAGTTTCGGACTTACTCCCATTGAAGCCATGGCAGCGAATTTACCGGTCGTGGTCAGCGATTGGGATGGTTATCGTGATACCGTGCGGGACGGCATCGACGGGTTTACCATCCCGACGATCATGCCGGCGGCAGGATTTGGCCGCGACCTAGCTTACGATTATTTCGCCCGTCCCGGCCATTACGGCGACTATCTGGGCGGCACTCAGCAGTCTACTGCCGTGGATATTGATGAGTTGGTCAACGCCCTTAAAAAATTAATCGCCAACCCCGGTTTGCGCCGGACTATGGGCGATTCTGGGCGGGAAAGGGCCACCTATAAGTACAACTGGTCCCTGGTTATCTCGGCTTACGAGGACTTGTGGAGAGAATTGGCCGAGAAGCGGGAATCGGCTGACGAAGTCGCCCCCATGCAGCAGTCCGGTTCCTTTCACCCCTCTCATCCCGATCCCTTTGCTATGTTTGAAAGCTTCGCCACCCATAACATTACCGCAGATTCAAAGGTTGAGTTGGTGACGACTGATTGGGCCGAAGTGATGAAGCTAATCAGTTTAAAAACCGGATTGGTTTACAGCGGTTCCTTGATGGAGTTGGAGGACCTACCCTTCTTGATCGGCCAGCTGGAAAACGGCAAAAAATCAAAGGTCAGCGATATATTACGCCTGCTGCCGCAAATTGAACCGGCGGCTGTAGTCCGCACTTTGGCCTGGTTGATCAAGCTCGGCATCTGCCGATATCATGTCTAGCGATCAGACACGCTGGACCAATTAGCCACACTGACTATAAGGACATAAACAACTCCGCCCTGGAAAACCCGGTTCCAGAGTCCTACATTGGTATCAGATAATTCGCGCGCCAACTTACTGTTTGAACGCTGTGCGACCAGTTAGACATTCAACGGAGACCAAGCATGTTTATTCAGACCGAGGCGATGCCCGATCCTCATCGTATGAAATTTTTCCCAGGTGAAGCCGTCCTCACAGCCGGATCAGCTGAATTCCCGAATCCGGAAGCGGCTGCCAAATCACCCCTGGCCACCAAGCTGTTCGGCGTTGCAGGCGTAAGCGGTGTCATGCTTTATGAAGAATTTATCACCGTGGCCAAAGAGGGGCCTTTTGATTGGCAGATATTGAAGCCGATGATCCTGGGCGCCATCATGGACCATTACGCCACCGGCCAACCGGTCATTGTCGAGATCGGCGTCGGTGAAGCGGACGGGGAAGTTAATTTCGAGGACCGGCAAGAAGACCAGGAGATCATCGATCAAATCAAGGAAATTATGGAAAGCCGTGTACGTCCCGCTGCGGAGCAAATGGGCGGCGATGTTCTTTATAAGGGATTCAAGGACGGCGTATTTTATGCCGAGTTTGTTGGCCCAACCCTGGCTTTGGCCGGTGGTATGAATCAGGTGATAAGCCATTACGTCCCCGAAGTGACTGCCGTCAAAGACTATCGTGACGCCATCCCCAAACCCGGCTTGGACACGACCGAAGCGCAGGCAATTCTTCAGGTTTTGGACGAACGGATTAATCCGTCTATTGCCGGTCATGGCGGGCACATTTCGCTGATCGACGTCAAGGAAGATACCGCATTCGTCAGGCTAGAGGGTGGTTGCCAGGGCTGTGGCATGGCTGATGTCACGCTGAAGCAAGGCGTCGAAGGCGAAATCAAAAGCGTGGCACCGAGTATTCTCCATGTTCTTGACGTAACCGACCATGCCGGCGGCACCAATCCTTACTATTCACCCGGCAAGGGAGGCGCACCCGCTTAGGCTGACCGCTACTCTGGTGAACGTACACCTCCTTTCCACTTATGATCTTGGCCATCAGCCGCTTGGCTTGGCTTCGCCCGCCGCCTGGCTGCGTGATGCCGGTGCCCAGGTGACCTGCAACGACCTCTCCCTCGACAATCTTGACGAGGACGCCGTGCGGAACGCCGATCTGATTGCAACTTACCTGCCGATGCACACTGCCACACGCTTGGCGATAGCGGCCTTGCCGAAAATTAAATCACTGAATCCAGGAGCACACCTCTGCTTCTTCGGCCTGTACGCGCCATTGAACGCAGATTATTTGAAATCTCTGGGCGGGGGCAGTTTTATTGGCGGAGAGTTTGAGAGTGAACTGGTTGATCTTTACCAAAAACTGCAAAATGATAAGCAATTCGCGAAAAATACCGTCATTAATCTGGAAAAACAGAAATTCAAAACGCCGGATCGTACCGGCCTGCCGGCCTTGGATCGCTACGCCTATCTTGATCCAGGAGACGGTAGCAAACAGATCGTCGGTTACACCGAGGCCAGCCGCGGCTGCAAACATGTATGCCGCCATTGCCCGGTCGTGCCCATCTACAACGGCCAGTTTCGTATTGTCCAAATGGACGTGGTCATGGCCGATGTTGCCAGACAGATCGATGCCGGTGCCCAGCATATCAGCTTCGGTGACCCGGATTTTTTTAACGGGCCCAAGCATGGTATTGGCATCGTCAAGGCGCTGCATAACCGCTTTCCCGAAGTCACCTATGACGTTACGATAAAAGTTGAACATCTTTTGAATCAGGCTGAATATTTAAATGATCTGGCGGCCACCGGGTGTCTTTTTGTGACAACCGCCGTGGAAACGACCGAAGACGAAATTCTCCGTCTTCTAGATAAAGGCCATGACCATCAGGACCTCATCAAGGCCGTCAGATTGACCCGCCGGGCCGGCTTAACCATTGCACCGACGTTCGTCCCCTTTACACCCTGGACAACCCTCCAGGGATTTCGCGATTTGCTAAAAACGGTTGCCGAATTGGGGTTGGTTGAAAACGTCGCGCCGATTCAGTTGGCCATACGATTGCTTTTACCGCTTGGCTCACCGCTTTTACAATTACCGGAAATGGCCAAATATATTGGCGAATTCGATCAGCAGGCATTGAGCTATAGCTGGAAAAACCTTGATCCCCGAGTCGAAAAACTCTGCCTCATAGTTCAAAAGATTGTTGAAGAAGGGGCAAAAAATGATCAACCCCGGGCTAGCACTTTCATTGATATTTGGCAGGCTGCACACACCATAGATAGTTCCAGGATCGGTATTCTGCCTGTAACGTCCGACCTGTCCGGCGGCGCCATGCCCAGTATGAGCGAACCCTGGTTCTGCTGCGCCGAACCGACGAGCGAACAACTCTCACGATTGTGATATTCTAATCGCATGTCTCGACTTCTTCTGCTTATTCCCTCTACCTCCTATCGCGTCAGCGACTTCCTCGCAGCTGCGGAGCGTGTCGGTGTAGAGGTGACGGTCGGATCGGACGAGAAACAGGTGCTGGAAGAATTCTCACAAGGCGGCACTACGACGATTGATTTCAAAAATATTGATGTTGGCACCGATCAAATCATTGCCTTCAACCGGCACTATACTGTGGCGGCCATTATCGCTGTTGATGAAGTAACCGGTGTCTTGGCGGCGAAGGCATCGGATAAATTAGGTCTACCACACAATGACTGGACGGCAATTGCAACCACCGGCAACAAACTGGACATGAGAGAAAAACTTGCCGTAGCCGGCCTGCCATCGCCTAAATTTCAATTTTTCTCCATCGACGATAATCCCGAGAAAATCAGTCATCGCATCGATTACCCTTGCGTTCTCAAACCGCTAAATTTATCGGCCAGCCGCGGTGTTATCCGTAGCAACAATTCATCGGAATTCGTCAGTGCCTTCAATCGCATCCAACGCCTGCTGGCGGAAATTAGTAAAACCGCTTCTGACGTTGTCCTGGTAGAAGATTATATCGAGGGGGAAGAGGTCGCCTTGGAAGGTCTGCTGGAAAATGGCAGGCTGACGACGCTGGCCTTGTTCGACAAACCTGATCCATTGGAAGGACCGTATTTCGAAGAGACGCTTTATGTCACCCCTTCCCGCCATGACACGCAAACACAGGAATCAATTCGCGCCATGACGGAGCAGGCAGCCGCGGCCATTGGCCTTACCGAGGGGCCCATCCATGCTGAACTGCGTGTCCTGGACACTGATCGTTTTGCCAATGAAAAAGGCCCGTGGATCGTCGAATTGGCAGCCCGCTCCATTGGCGGACTATGTTCCCGCAGCCTGTCATTCGGCGAAGGCTTGTCTTTAGAGGAAATAATTTTGAGGCACGCTCTTAGCATGCCCATCCTCAATAAGGAGCGGGAAAACATCGCCTCGGGTGTTATGATGATCCCGATACCGGCAGCCGGCGTTGTACGGAAAGTAACGGGTCTCAATGAGGCACGCGGTGTAGACGGTATCCTCGACATCACCATTGGAATCCCCATGGGCCGAGAGGTAACCCCAATACCCGAAGGTGATCAATATCTCGGATTTATTTTCGCCAAGGCAGAAACTCCAGAAAGTGTCGAGAAGGCTCTACGAGAGGCGCATAAATTAATCGCTTTCACCATTGAGCCGTCACCCGGAACCGGCTAATTATTCTTTCAAGGGCATACCTCCAAATTCACGGGGCTAGTCAATTTCTTCGGTGATGAAATCTGAGAAATAGGTGTCGAGGGCGGTTTCCCGCTCATGCTTCAAGGGCGTGCGCAAAGCAGATTTCCGACCAGCGCGATACGCCGTCATCACCTATACGCGCCCGCGCCATCGATTCGACCATTTCCTCACCGCCTGGTTCTTGACTGGCAATGGTGCCATCGGATAGGCGTTGCAAGAATTCTGCCACTTTTTCTTCTTTTAATTTGGCGGCAACTGCATAGATCATCAGATCATCCTATCTTTCCCCGCCCTCTGGTCTGGAATAGTACCAAGCCATAAGTTCGCCGGGCTGGTCCCGCTATTCCAGCACAGTTTCAAATGTTTTGGACGATTCGCGACATGGTATAAGCAGCCTCTTCCACCCCGGCACGGTCCACATCCAAATGGGTAACAGCGCGAATTTGATCGGCGTTTATCATGCCGACCCGGATACCGTAGGTCAGCAATTGCTCGGCTATTTGTGGTGCGGACAGTTCCGTATTCTCGACGCTGAAAATAACAATATTGGTTTCCACTGAAGACACATCGACGGACACACCTGAGATATTACTGATGCTCTTGGCGAATAATTTGGCATTGGCGTGATCTTCAGCCATCCTAAGCACATTGTTTTCGAGCGCATATATCCCGGCCGCCGCTAAAATACCAGACTGGCGCATGGCCCCGCCCAGCCTTTGTTTCCACTTCCAAGCTTCTGCAATGAATTCTTCAGACCCCGCCAATACGGCGCCCACCGGACACCCCAGCCCTTTCGAAAGATCAATCCAGAGGGTATCAACCGCCGCGCCATAATCCTTGGCCGAAATTCCCGACGCCACAACGGCGTTTATAAGCCGGGCGCCATCCATATGCATGACCATCCCGTTTTCCAGAGTAAGCGCAGACAACCCGTGCAGCATTTCCAACGGCCAGACACCGCCCCCGCCCATATTGGCGGTTTGCTCCACGGCAATCATGCGGCTGTTCGGCATATGACGCATTTCGGGACGCAAAGCACGGCGCGCCTGATCAACCGTAAATTGCCCCCTCTCACCATCAATGGGATGGATCATTGCCCGGGCCAGTACGGCCGCCCCGCCGGTTTCAAAGTTGATGATATGAGAAGTCCGCTCAGCAATGATCTCATCGCCCGGACGGCAATGGACGGCGAGTGCGATTTGATTGCACATAGTGCCGGAGGGCAGAAACAGAGCAGCTTCCTTACCAAGAAGTTCACAAACCTTTTCGCACAAGGCCAATGTGGTTGTATCCTCACCAGCCTGTTCGTCACCAGTTTCAGCACGCATCATGGCTTGTAACATGGCTTCTCTGGGCCGGGATTTGGTGTCGCTGAAAAGATCTATTCTTGGTTGTTCTATTTTTCCGGCCATTGTCTCGGCTCTCCATCCCTCTAACGTGATAAACATAAAATTGCATCACTTTACAGCCTCTGCAAGCATACCGTATTAATAATCAACCATGGAATTTTCATTGAATAAATACACCAAAATACTTATCGCCGGATTGGCGATCATACTGATCACAGGTGCACTCATTGTACGAAACAATGAAGCCGCCTAGCTGGCCTTTAATAGGGGTGACTACATTGTCGCCCTGAAATAGATTTTGAAAAAGGCAGAGTCAGGCGATGTCATCGCGGCCTATTATATTGGTGGTAGATATTCTGACGCTCAAACGAAAATTTAGGATTGCAGCAAAGCAGCTCAGTGGTTCTGATAAAGCACCAAGATCGGTCACATGGATAGCGCTGTACTATATCTATTTTTTTCGCGGGAGGCGGACCGGCAGAGTATCGAATACGATGTCTAAATGAATCTTTTGCAACAAACAGCAAAGACAAGAAATGTTTTAAGCACACTGATTCTGGGAGATGAATACCAACACGGAACATGCGGACCGCTAGATTATCCGACCGCGGCTTGTTATCTATTTTGGAGAAGTGATTTAGATTGCAAAGTTAGCGGTAAGTTTCAAGTTCACCAGAGCAGATTGACCAAAGTTCAATTCGCCATCTTCGAAAAAATAAAATACGACAGGCCACCGAAAATTTCTGAGCGCGATTTTTTTAAGCAGTATTTCGAATTAGCCGAGGAACCCGAAAACCTATATACTTGATCGGACAGGGTTATTTCTTTTTGTTACTCTCCACACTACCAATATGGTGCCAAAGAAGACGGGCAGCAACGCTTCGCCACGGCCGCCAGGCTTTACCTATAGCCAACATCTGATCCCGATTGGGCCGTTGGGCCAATTCTTTAAGGTGAGTCAGCCCCTTGATGACTCCCAGATCATCCACCGGCCATAAATCGGGACGTCGTAAGGCAAACAACAGGTATACTTCCGCCGTCCACTGTCCTACCCCTTTCAAGCTGGATAAAGCCGTGATGGCGTCTTCATCGTTCATACGCGCGACTCGGCGAAAACTAAATCCTTCATCGACGACCGCTTCGGCGATGCTGCGTCCGTAAGCAGCCTTTTGTCGACTGAGCCCGATTGCCTTAAACTGCTTTTCGGTCAAAGTGAGAAACGTTTCCGGCCGCATCGGTTTTTCGATGGCGTCAAGTCGCCCATTGATCGCTTTGGCAGCCGCCACCGACACCTGCTGGGCATTGATGATTTTGAGAATGGATCCATATCCCGTCGCCCGAGATCTCAGGCAGGGCAGACCAATGGTCTCATAGAGGCGCTTAAAATCTTTGTCTCGCCGCGCCAATTCCTCGGCACCCTGTTTGAAGGTCTTTGTGTCTATTTTTACTGTCATCCGGCTAATCTAGCTTGCCCATCCGGCTTGAACAACAGACCTTTAACGGGTCGATGAAATGATGACGTATGCTATCAGACATTCTAAAATAGATACTGAATCATTTTAGCGAGAACCAAAAAGGGGAGAGAACATTGCTCGTCGAACAAGTCTGGACCGGAAACGACTACCGGAATTTTAACTATCTGATTGCCAGCCCCGATACGGGTGAAGCAGTCGCTATTGATCCACTGGAATACCAAATGTGCCTGGATGCCGCCAAGGAGAAAGGCTGGCAAATCACGCAGATTATCAACACTCATCACCACGGCGATCACATCGCCGGCAATCCCGGCATGGTGGCCGCGACCGGTGCAAAAATTCTCGCCCATGAAAACGCCCGGGACAAAATTCCAAATATGGATACGGGTCTCAATGCCGGTGATACGGTGAAGATCGGTAAATCGGTGGTGTTGGAAGTATTGGACACGCCGGGACATACCATGAGCCATGTCTGCCTGTTATCACATACCGACACCCCTGCCCTGTTCGCCGGTGACACGATGTTTAACGCGGGGGCCGGTAATTGCCACAATGGCGGTCACCCTGAGGCTCTCTACACGACTTTTGTAGAACAACTGTCAAAACTGCCTGATGAAACATTGATTTATCCCGGCCATGACTACATTAAAAACAATCTCGAATTTACCCTGGACCGAGAACCCGACAATGTGTTTGCCAGACAGCTTCTTGCCCGTGTGGAACACCAGGATCCGGCTAATGCCATGATCACCAATTTAGGTGGTGAGAAAGAGTTCAACGCGTTTTTCCGCCTCCGCAGCCCGTCGGTAATCACAAGGCTTCGCGAATCTTTTTCTGACTTGCCTGACCAACCGGACGAAATGACGGTATTCCTCAAACTCCGGGAGTTGCGTAACGACTGGTAGTTAGCTACTCCGCCGCCTGTTCAGCGATGTGTGGCCGCGCCAAATGGGCTGCTGCCAGGGCGGTGACAATCACCACCGCCATGAACACGCCGGAGCCTATATAAAGACCTGGAATATACCCCGAATCCATGATCCAGCCGAAGATCAGCGGCCCGGCAATGGCGCCGTATCCAAACCCTGAATTGACGAAGCCGAACGCCTTGCCTGACGCTCCTTTCGGCGCCACCGAGCGTACCAGCAAATCCCGGGACGGCATGACGATACCGGTCATAAAGCCGGTGGCAAAAATTACCAGAACGATCACCGGGGCCGGCATTCGCATGAAGGCAACCATCAATACCAGGATGATGGCGATCAAATAGGAAACGGTGGCCACAATTTCTAGTTTGCTTGATTTTTCCGCCACGATTCCGCCCGCTAAAACACCGAGCGCAATACCCAGTCCGAAACCCAAAAGCGCACGGCTGGCCCAGCTTTCATCGATCCCGTACATAATTGGCAAGGCGGACGGAGTGAACTGTTGAATACCGTTTCCGGCCAATGCTGCGGCGATATAAAATAGAAACAACATCAATAAGGGCGGCGAGCGCAGAAAAGCGAGCGCACCGAGCGACCGGTTGTTTGGCGCTATGGCGCCTGCTTCGTTGTTATCGCCCTCCTTTGATGCTTCACCAATTAAGAGGTTTTTACTAAGCAGCAACAATAACGCCATAACCAGGCCCAAGGCACCGCATACCATCGCCGCCACATGCCAATCCCAATTGCTGCGGAGCGGATCAACGATGAGCGGCGCCGCGGCGAATCCGGCAAACCCCATAAATGCGTGAAAAGCGTAAGCGCGGCCCAACCGTTCCTGGCGAATAGAAGCGGTAATGACAATAAAATCTGTGGGATGAAAAATACTGTCGCCAAGGCCTGCCAATAAAGCCAGAACAACGAGCGGCCAATATGATTCGCTTACTCCCATCAGGATGTAGGCTGCGGAAACAACAATCATCCCGCAGATCATAAACCAGCGCGGCCCGAACCGGTCCGCCAACACGCCCATGGGATATTGGCCGATGGCCGATCCGGCGCCGTAAAGGGCCGTGATCAATCCCAGTTCTTTAAAACTGACGCCATATTCTGACTTGATGGCCAGAAACAGTAGCGGCAGAGCCAATATAAAAAAATGACTGAAAAAATGGGCCGCCGACACCAAACCCAGCACCGCCCGTTCGCGGCGGATGATCTGTGCTTCGTTAACGCCAGCACTGTCCATTTATTCGGCGGCCCCGGAAGAAATTTCAGTGGATTTTACCGGGGAGGTTTGAACCGCAATCTGGCGGCGTGCGAAATGGCCTGCCATTAAAGCGGCAAGGACAACCAAAATCATGAATACGCTCGAGGTGAAATATACACCCGATACATACCCGGCATCCATGATCCAACCGAATAAAATCGGCCCAAAAAACCATCCATAGCTGAAACCCGAATTTACAAAACCAAACGCCTTACCCGAAGACTCTTTCGGGGTGACAGAGCGCACCAGCATATCCCGTGAAGGGAAAACCATCCCGGTCGAGAATCCGGCGACGAACAGTGCGCCGACGACCAGATAAAACGGCATGACGACAAAGGCGACAATCAAAACCATATTCGCGGCAACGAAGTATCCGACCATGGATACCAACTCGACCTTGCTGATTTTATCAGCCACATAGCCACCGACTAGTATACCAACCGCAATGCCCGAGATGAAAAATGACAAAGCTCGTCCGGCGGTCGTTTCGTCAACGCCATAGAGCATGGGTAGAGCCGCCGGCGAGAACTGTTGTATCCCGACACTGCCGAGCGCAGCGGCGACATAAAACATAAACAACGTAAAAATCGGCAAGGATTTCAAAAATTGAATGGCGTTCATCTGATCGTTTGGCTGACTCCCTTTATCAGCCTCCCCTATCTTCTTTTCAACAGCCAAGGAACCTTGATTCAATATCAAGATAAGCACCAGAACCATCCCGGCAATACCGATGGAAATCGCCGTCACGCGCCAATCCCAGTGCATTCTCATTGGCCCAACGATTAAAGGAGCAGCGGCGAAACCGACGAACCCAAGAAATGTATGCGCGGCAAAGGAGCGACCCATTCTTTTTTGATCGACGGAATTTGTGATTACAGTCAAATCGCAGGGATGAAATACACTATCGCCGATACCAGCGACAATGGCTAGCGCCACTAACTGCCAATAGGACTGACTGAATCCCATTAGGATAAAGGACCCGCAAACCATAAACAGCCCGCCAATTATGAACCATCTCGGACCGTAGCGGTCGGCATAGACGCCAACGGGATACTGTCCGAGCCCGGATGTAATGGCGTAGAGGGCGGTTATAAAACCAAGTTCCGTGAAACTAACACCGAAGTTCGCCTTTATCGCCAGAAACATCATGGGCAATGACAAAAGATAGAAATGGCTGAAAAAATGGGCCGAACCCACGAGGCCCAGCATCTTCCGTTCACGGTGAATTATTTCTTTTTCTAACACTTTCCTACTTTCATTATTCCGCCGGGACCGGACTTTGTACCCGGCCAAAAACGGCTGCCAACAGGGCTACGGCCAACGCCGCCAACAGCATGACAGAGCCGGCCAACAATACATTTTCGGCCCGACTATAGTCGAGCACCCAACCAAAGATGATCGGGCCGATGAAACCGCCAACACCGTGGCCCATTGAAACGAAGCCAAAGGCTTGCCCGATGCGTTCTGGCGGCGCCACAGACCGTACCATCATATCCCGGGAGGGAGAAATCACGCCGACCATGAATCCACCAAACAGATAGGCAAAGGGCACTGCTGAAGCGGAAAAAATCTTATAGCCAACCAACCCGATAGCCGCGGCACCAGCAATGTAACCAATGCTAGCCACTAAATCGAAACGCTTAAACTGATCGGCTACTACACCGCCCAAGAGCACACCCACCATGGTGCCGCCAAACCACATGGTTAGGGCATAGTTGGACGCAAGATCGCTCATACCGAACAGCTGGGGCAGGATAACGGGCGTAAAGCCGCGTAGTCCCGAATTCGCCATTGACGAAATAGCATAGAAAATTAGCAACAAAACCACCGGCAATGAGATCATCATCGCCCATATGCTGACCTTGGCGTCGGTGGAACTTTCCGTTCTCGGCTGCTTTTTTCCACCTTCGGCGCTCAACTGCCGGCGGTTGAAGAAAATAATAACGGCCATTCCGATTCCCAGAATTCCAACCGTAATTACCGCCAATCGCCAACCTAAGATTCCAGCCAAAAATATCATGCTAAGCGGCATGGCGAACCAACCGACATAACCAGAAAAATTATGCGCAGCATAGGCTTTGCCAAGATTTTTTTTCCTAATTCGAGCACTCATAATTTTGTAACCAGACGGGTGAAAGACCGAATCGCCCATCCCCGCTAGGAACGACAAAATCACCATTGGCCAATAGGAAGCGCTCATACCCATCAAAATTACGCAAACAGAGGTAAAGGTCAGACCGCCCAGGAGAAACCATTTGGGGCCGTATTTATCCACCAGTATACCCGTGGGCACCTGGAAAACAAATGAGGCCAGGGAATATGCCGAGAGGAACACACCAAGCTCAATGTAGGTAACGTCCAACTCCACAGCAATAATGGCGAACAAGGGTGCCAAAACAAGGTAATAGGCGTGGCTGAAAAGATGACCACCGGTCAAAATAGCGATCAACGAAAATTCACGCCGGCGAATTTCCTTATCCGATTGCATATACATTCCTATTGGGGCGAACTAATTGCCGGACAATATAGGTCGAAAAAGCCGAGAACAAACCTCTTAGCCCAATTGTCCGATGCTCCAATGGAAAAACTTTTCGAATTCGGGAACGACTTCCGGATCATCGAACAGCAGCCCCCTTTTTTCTTCTATGGACTTTTCAATGGAAGCTCTGAAATCCGGATCGGCGCCCAGTTTAACCGCCACCTTGATGTAACCATCGAGATCATTAGCGACGCATTCCATCAATTCCATTTGCCGGTACATACCGGCGCTGACCCGTCCCCGCATAAACGCTCCATCAAGCGTAACGATGGCTTTACCGAGAGCGATCGCCTCAAATGTAGTGTTGCCGCCGCTAAAATGTGGTGTATCAAGGATGACATCGGCAACGGACTGGAGCGCGATAAAATCTTCCGGTGGCATACGCGGCACGACTTTGATACGGCCGATGTTATCCCCCAAGACCTTTCCCATGCGGTCGAGAACTTGGCTTGTCCAGGCACAGACGGCGCCTTCGACCATGACGATAATCGCCGCCGGATCTTTTTCCAGGATTCCGCTAAACAATACGTCGATTTCCGGGTGCATTTTGATGGCGCTTTGGGGACAAAGGTACACATGAACATCATCCTCGATTCCGAAATCCGTCCGGTCCTTAAGAGCTTCGGGTATTTCCGGAAATGGGTATTTGGTGGGCAGGCTTTTCAGTCGATATAGTTCCTCGCTGTAGTGCCCTTCTGCATCCTCGGGTTCGATCAACTCACTCGAAACAAAAAAGTCGATATTAGGAATACCGGTGGTATCGGGATGCCCCCAAGTTACACATTGCACCGGCGCTAACCTTGCGAATGCCAAGAAGTAACTCCGGACATCCATACCGATATCGGCATAAAATAGAATATCCAATTCTAGTTCGACAATTGATTGCCGGGCATCGTCCAGTTCCGGTGACAACATCACGACTTGATCGGCGCTTTCATTGATCTTTCGGGCAATGGGATCTCTTTGACCTGCTTGAGTAATGACGATTACCTCAAATTCTTCGCGAGAAATTTCGGCGATTACCGCCTGCATGAGCCGGCCGATTGAATGACGCCTGAAATAGGCGGAAACAAAACCCAATTTGATCTTTCCTGAAGGGGGCGTTGGGATGCGGCAATGAGGCGCTACGTATCCCAAATCGGGGTTAGATTTTAAATGTACGGCTGCCGTCAATTCCTGAAGCTCCCGGTCCGGTAACGCGTGGTAGGCCAGGAAGAAGTTGGTCGTCGAGGTTTCCAGCAAAGGGTCGGTCACTTTCAAATCATCTTTTAACAGACGCCGCAGCCGATCCTCAAACCCGGCCCTGACTTCTTCAATATGTTCCCATGACCTGCAGACCACCGGCAATGTCGTTGCCCGTTTTATGCGCAAGCCGTCGTGGAAAATAATTCCCAGGGCCCGGTCGTAAGCGTCTATCGCTTTTTGATCCTCTCCCAACCGGCGATAGCTGTTTCCCATATTGATGAAGGGCCGGCTGATTTTAGGGTTGATTTCCGCTGCCTTGGCAAAACATTGGAGCGAATCCTCAACGCCGCCATGATCAAACAGGATATTTCCCATATTGATCAAAGCATCAGCCCGCTTGGGATCGATTGAAAGAACCTGTTCGTAAGCCAGCAAAGCCGCTTCCGGCAATTCCATTTGCTTAAAAAGCTTGGCCAGATTGTAATAGGCATCGGCAAAATGCTTATCTAATTTGATGGCCTGTTCAAACGCCGCCTGCGCTTGATCAAAACGACCCAAATCCTGCAGAGTTACACCTAGGTTAACATGATACGGCGCGCGTTTCGGCTGTATCTGAATGGCCCGCCGCATGTGGTCTACGGCCTTTTCAGCCTGTCCTAACTGGACCAGCACGGCACCAAGCAAATTGAGCGCATCGGCGTTGCGGGGTTCCTCACGCAGGATATCGATATAAATTTCTTGCGCCTCGCGCAATCGCCTGGCTTGATGATGACCCTGTGCTTCGGCGAGCCGCTCTTGAAGGGTGGGAATAGTATCACCCTCCTTGGATCAGATTAACCCGGCCAGCGGAGAAGACGGATCGGCGTATTTCTTCCGCGGCATGCGTCCGGCCTGATAAGCCAGCCTGCCCGATTCAACCGCCAACTTCATGGCCTTGGCCATTTTTATGGGGTTCTTGGCTTCGGCGATGGCCGTGTTCATCAAGATGCCGTCACAACCCAGTTCCATAGCGATGGTAGCGTCGGAAGCTGTACCTACACCCGCGTCAACTAGAACCGGCACCGCAGACTGCTCGACGATCAAACGCACACTGACGGGATTTTGCACCCCCAGCCCGGATCCAATAGGCGCCGCCAGGGGCATAATGGCGTGACAGCCCATATCTTCCAGCCGCTTGGCCAAAATGGGATCATCGCTGCAATAAACCATGATCTTGAAATCTTCTTTTAATAAAACCTCGGCAGCCGCCAGGGTTTCCGTCATGTCGGGATATAAGGTTTTTTGATCACCCAGAACTTCCAGCTTCACCAGATCCCAGCCGCCAGCCTCCCGCGCCAGTCGCAACGTACGAACGGCGTCATCAGCAGTAAAGCAGCCGGCGGTATTCGGCAGATAGACATATTTCTTGGGGTCAACATAATCGACCAGCATGGGTTCGTCGTGATTGGTGATATTGACCCTTCGGACTGCGACGGTAACGATTTCAGCGCCTGAAGCTTCTATCGCTAGAGCAGTCTCCTCGAAATCCTTATATTTACCAGTGCCAACAAGAAGTCTGGACCTAAATACCCGGCCGGCAACTTCAAATGTTTCTTCCGAGGATTGGGGGCCGCCCCCTTCCGGAGCTCCGCCGCCGATAAAATGTACGATTTCGAACTTATCACCGTCGGCAATTGCTAATTCATCATAAACCGATTTTGGGACGATTTCCAAGTTGCGCTCTACCGCAACCTTACGGGTATCGAGCCCCAAATTCCCGAGCAATTGTTCTACTGTCAGGGGCGCGTCGAAGCTAAGCTCTTCACCATTTATATGTATATCCATTAATCCGTCACTTCGTCTGGTAAATATATTTGAATGTGGCGCAGTATGTGCCGCTTAACCCGGCCTTTCAACCAGATTAATGGTTCCTTCACCGCTGCTCTTTAGGGTTTTCTTAAGTTGATGTACATTTTCAGCCGGTCAAATTACCATTCAATCAAACTGGCTGACGAGGATAAGAAACCATGACACATTCGGTGCTGATATTAAACGGCCCAAACTTGAATATGCTGGGAAGCCGTGAACCAGACGTCTATGGCAGCGAAACACTGGACGATCTAGAAAAACTCTGTCAGGCGCGGGCGGCTGAAATGGGTTTGAACATCGATTTCCGCCAGACTAACAGCGAAGGTGAATTGGTTGACTGGATACAAACGGCTGCCACGGATCATGCCGCCATCATACTGAATGCCGGCGCCTACACGCATACTTCCATTGCCATTGCCGATGCGCTCCGGGCCTGTGGATGTCCGGTAATCGAAGTGCATTTATCGAATATTTTTCAGCGTGAGGAATACCGGCACAAATCATACGTATCTGAAATCGCCCAGGGGGTGATATGCGGATTCGGCAGTAAAGGATACGAATTGTCCCTTGAAGCCGCAAAAAGGCTGATAAATTAAGCAAATTTTCTGGAAATCCGGTAATTAATTTGATTTCTAGAAATTATGCCAACTTAAATTCCACGGTTAGATTTAAACGGGAAGCTCATGAGTGGATCGGATAGCCTGTCAGCCGAACAAATCAAGTTGACGCCGGAGATTGTGTTGCGTGCGTATGCGGCTGGGATATTTCCGATGGCCGAAAGCTATGATGATCCGGACATATTCTGGGTTGATCCTGACGTGCGCGGTATTCTTCCCCTCGACAACCTGCATATTTCCAGGAGCCTACGAAAAAAAATCCGCCAAAAGAAATTTGAAGTTCGCTGCAATACTGAATTCGACGCTGTCATTCAAACCTGCGCCGAATTTAACGAAGACCGCCACGAGACCTGGATCAACAGCGAAATCATCCGACTGTACAGAAAGCTTTTTTACAAAGGTCACGTTCATACCATCGAATGTTGGCGGGAAGATAAATTGGTTGGCGGGTTATACGGCGTCGCATTAAAAGGCGCTTTTTTCGGCGAAAGCATGTTCTCCCGCGAAGTCGATGCCAGCAAGGTCGCATTGGTCCATTTGGCCGCCCGCCTGAAGCATGCCGACTTCGTTCTCTTGGATACCCAGTTTGTTACCGAACACCTTCTCAGTCTGGGCGCCGTTGAAGTACCACGAAACGAGTACCACCTGTTGCTCGATAAAGCCCTGGATACAGATGTGCGGTTTCCTGTCCATTTGGCCGAGCCAGAAGCAGATAATGTGCTATCTAATTATTTAAATAAATAGTTTAATATCAAATATTTGTTTAATTTTTTTAATATTTTTATCTAAATATAATAGATATCTAAAATGCCGATATTCGAGGTTAGTTGCCGGCATCAGGTGACCGTGTATTCCGACAGTCCAGGACCCAGACGTCATAAACGGGATGTTCCATGGCCGACAAGGCCGGGCTCGAGGCAAACATCCAACCGCGGAACACACTCACGGTGGGTTCGCCTAGCCGGGCCTCGGATACATCAACAAATGCGGCGCTTTCCGGGGGTTCTTCCGGTGGACGTTTATCACAGACCCGGGTAATAATTTCGAGGGTACCAAACTGTACTGTTTGTCCTATGGGCGCACTGAAAGTGGAGACTCGGGCCGTCACTTTATCCAGTCCCTGCAGCACGGCGGTGTCGAATTTTTCAGCGTTTGCCGTTGCAAATGCCAGGATAATTATGACGCCCAAAAAAAGGTGAACTGGTCTCAATTGCCCCCCTCCCACAGCGACATCGTTAGCAAATAGCAACACCCAGTAATATCAGGGCCAGCGCGATTGGCAAGCCGGCAAAAAATCAAATATTCGGTATTCCTAGTCATCGCCGTCGCCATTCAATTTTATCGCTTTAAATCGCAGCCGGACATAGTCGACAACCCAAACGCCATCATCGCCGCACAGATCATTTTCCAGACGAGCCGCGATATCCGCTTTCAAGGCTTCCCGTTCATCACCGGGAACAGCGTTAAGAAAATTCTGAGCAAACAGCTCCAGCCAATCTCCAAGCGGTCCGGGCAGGGGTGTCGGTCGTTCAATTAACTCAATATGATCAACTTGGAAGCCCCCTTCCTGCAAGCAGCGGCCATATTCGTCGGAGTCAGGAAAATACCAGGGAACCAAGGGTTCAGGATCGATGCTGCAACTTTTCAAGGCCTCTTTTACCCCCTGCTCCACCTGTGCCACGTTACCCGCGCCGCCAAACTCGCCGACGAAATGACCGCCCGGTTGAAGCGCCCGCCAAACGCCGGCGATAACGGCGTCGATGTTTAAAATCCAGTGCAGGGCCGCGTTACTGAAAACGGCGTCGAACTCTTCGACAAACGTCATGCTGTCGCCGCTCGCCAATCTGGCGTCCAGCCCCTTGGTAACCGCCGCCGCGACCTGATCAGGGCTGGAATCGATACCCATTACCATAGCACCGGTATCGGCTATTTTTTTCGTTAGCACGCCGTCGCCACAGCCGAGATCAAGAATACGTTGGTGCGGCTTGGGATCCAGCAACTGCAACACCGGCAGCCCCAGTTCCGCAACAAATCCCGCATTTTTGCTATAGGAGGAAGGATTCCAAGACTGTGCCGGGTTCATCGACGTCGCTTTGTCGTCGTCGTTATTTTGAATCACCACCCTTATCCGTCGCCAGGAAGATGATTTCCCCGACCTGCTCTTCCAACGATTTGAAATCCTCAGTTTTCTCAATCGTTCCCCCCGCCTTCAGCAGATCCTTCGAGCTACCGGGACGAAGCCGGATATACTTGCCGACGATAATGCCGGCGCTGACGATGCTCGCCATGGTGTCATTAGGTAATTTGACCTCCGGTTTGATGGTCATGGTGACAACAGCGTCAAAGGTTTCCGGATCAAGGCGATGACCCGTTACGGTGCCGATTTTGATGCCGCTCATGCGCACTTCGTTGCCGACGGCTAGTCCGTCGATCTGAGAGAATTCTGCAATGATGGTGATGCCTGTAGGGGTATCTAATTTACTGCTCGAAAAAGAAAGGCCAGCTGCGAATACCAGGACCACCAGCGTGACCATGCCGACGACAATATTCCTGACTTCTTCTTTCATACTACTTCCCGTCTAATCCAGAAGTGCCGCTATTAATTTCCGGCTCCTAAGCGACTTATTCAGGCGTCCACGCCTCGTAGTCGCCTGTTGCCGCAGCGCGCTGTCCACCTTTATATTCATGCCCGGCCGGACGATAAGCGTGTTTGGTGCCGGTAAGATTCGGCAGATGTGGCTCCTGCCAGGGCATGGCTTTGACGGATTCTTTGGTCAACGGCTCATCTACCGTATGGTGGAGCCACGCATGCCATTCTGGCGGCACCTTAGAGGCCTCTACCCGGCCCTTGTAAACGACCCAACGCCGTTCCCGGCCGTGCAGTTTCTTGCCTTTGCCGCGATAATATTTGTTGCCAAATTCATCTCTGCCGACGAGGTCGCCGTTGATCATGGTGTAGATCCAGGTGCCAACGCTCATATTTGTGATCTTTCTTGCTTCGAACATTAGATGTCAAAGTACTTTATCGCATGCAAGCTCCCGACCGTCCAGTCTGTCTCTTGCTTTCGCGGGGAAGCGGAGACTAAAGTGCTGGCAATCATGACAAAATCTGCGGAATCCCTGTTTAAGACTGCCCAAGCGCTGGAACGGCTACACGATTGGTCCGGCGCCGAGGACGCCTATCGGCAAGCCGCTGAAGCGAATCCAAATCTCCTTGAGGCCCATCACAATAGAGCTGCCGTGTTACGTCGCCTGGACCGCGCCGACGAGGCCTTGGTAGAGGCCGTCCGGGCCGCCCAGCTGGCGCCCGATCACCCGACAGTAAGGTTTTCCTTGGGCCTATCCCAGGAGAAGTCGGGCGACATTGGCGCCGCCATTAACAGCTACCGCGAAACTTTAAGCTTGAACCCCGATCATGTGGGCGCCCTCAATAATCTCGGGCGCTTGCTGGAATCACAGAATCAAACGCCGGAAGCAATCTCAATACTCGAAAAAGCTTATGCCTTGGCACCCCGCGATGCAAGTATCATGACGAATCTCGCCAACAGCCGCCTGCAGAGCGGTCAGCCGCAAGCGGCAAGCAGCCTGCTGGATCGGGCGATTGAGGCCGATCCGAATCTTGCCGTCGCCTACAATTCACGCGGTATAGCCCGGCATATTCTGGGTACCAACACCGAAGCGATCGACGATTTCCGCCAAGCCGTCAATTTGCAGCACGATTTTGCCGAGGCCCATGAAAACCTTACCCAGGTACTTATGTATGTTGGCAATTACGATGAAGCCTGGCGGGAATATGAATGGCGCTGGAAAAACCCTTCCAACGTTCAGACCAAACGGCTTCTGGAAATTGCACCGTGGGACGGAGCGCCACTGGCTGGAAAGACCCTGCTGGTACATGCGGAACAGGGATTTGGCGACTGTCTTCAGTTTTCGCGCTTTATACAGAATATCGAGAAAGACGGTGGCAAGATCGTTTTTGCCTGTCACCGAAGTCTGTTCCGATTGATGACCACGATGCCGGAAATCGATGAACTCTGGGACATCGACAACGAATTTCCTGCCTTCGACTGGCACATTCCGCTGATCAGTCTGCCCCGGCTATTTCGGATTGAAATCGAAACCGTACCCAACGAAACACCTTATCTGGACATCTCCCGCCTCACCGGAGACCTACCGGAATTGCCAGAAAAACGCTCGGATTTGCGAAATATCGGAATCGCCTGGGCCGGGCGACCACGGCACGAATTCGACCCCTATCGTAACCGTTCTTGCCCCATAGAGGCTATGGAATTACTGGCAACAGTGCCAAATATCCATCTATACAGCCTGCAGACCGGTGAAAAAGCACCCGAAATAGAAGAAATCCTGCAAAACCACGAAAATATCACCAATTTAAGTCCTTTTATTTCTGATTTTGCGGATACCGCTGCTTTGGTTAATGTGCTGGATTTGATCATAACCGTCGATACAGCAGTGGCCCATTTGGCTGGCGCCATGGGAAAACCCTGCTGGGTGCTGCTCACCGAACTGGCCGACTGGCGCTGGCAGCCACATAACGGAGAACCTCCGGTTTGGTATCCGTCAATGAGGTATTTCCGGCAAGAGGAACCGGGTGGTTGGACTGACGTCTTTAATCGGGTAGCCGATTTACTGGTGCTATCCAAATAAAGTAAGACCCAGATGAATTTAAATCGCAGATGATTCACCGGCGATTCCCTAATTTCACTTAGGCGTCATCTAATAATGAAAACAACTCGCAACAACGNTAGTTCAAGTGANNCTGTGGATAATCCTCTTTAGGTNTTTGATAATTNAGCATAAAGTTATCCACAGCCCNCAACTCTTTACATNTATAATACGAATTATCCTGTAAAGGTTTGATATATAACCTNGAAACACTAATTCTTGTAGCNAAGNTTCAANTAANTCACCAAATCTTGANAAATAACACTTGCGCNCAAAATCTGGCTTGGCTAGATTTGCCANTCAGAGGCTATGNNCACACAAGATATAGTGGNACGAGAGATTTAAACNAAAACCGGCCTGGGAGACTGAAATGGACCAATCGAAGGTCCACAGTCAGGTATTGCCGGGAGTATCGTCGGGGGACGCATGAAAATACAACGTTTTTTTACTACCAATGACTCTGGAGCTTATGGTGACACTGAGTTTCAGACAACTTCCAGCGAAATTCGCAATCCAGACGGATCGATCGTCTTTCAACACGATTCCATTGAAGTGCCGGCCAGCTGGTCACAAGTTGCCTGCGACGTCTTAGCACAAAAATATTTCCGCAAAGCAGGTGTTCCGGAAGCTCTCAAGAAATTTGAAGAAAACAACGTTCCTTTCTGGTTATGGCGCAGCGTTCCTGATGAAAAAGTCTTGGATCAATTGCCCGAAGACCAGCGCTACCGGGGCGAGAATTCTGCCAAGGAAGTCTTCCATCGACTGGCCGGAACCTGGACCTATTGGGGCTGGAAAGGCGGCTATTTCGATTCAGAAGAAGACGCCAGGACCTATTACGATGAAATGCGTCATATGTTGTGTCTGCAGATGTGCGCGCCCAATTCCCCGCAATGGTTCAATACCGGACTCAATTGGGCCTATGGAATCGACGGTCCCGCCCAAGGTCATCATTATGTCGATTATCAGACCGGTGAACTGACAGCATCGCAGTCTTCTTATGAACACCCACAACCTCATGCCTGCTTTATCCAAAGCATTGGCGACGACCTAGTGAATGAGGGCGGCATCATGGATCTCTGGGTCCGGGAAGCACGGCTGTTTAAATATGGCTCCGGCACAGGCACCAATTTTTCGGCACTCCGCGGCGAGAATGAACCGCTTTCCGGCGGCGGCAAATCGTCCGGCGTTATGAGCTTCCTTAAACTCGGCGATCGGGCCGCCGGCGCCATCAAATCCGGCGGCACCACGCGCCGGGCAGCCAAAATGGTCATCCTGGACGCCGACCATCCCGATATCGAAAACTTCATCAATTGGAAAGTCAAAGAGGAACAGAAAGTCACCGCCCTGGTGGCCGGTTCCAAGCTGACGGAAACCAATCTCAATCAAGTCTTGGCGGCTTGCCAGGAAGGTGATGACGACTCGCGCTTCGATCCACGCAAAAACAAAGCGCTCAAAAAGGCCGTGCTCGCAGCGCGCCGGGCGATGCTGCCGGAAAATTATATCCAGCGCACCATCGATTACGGCAAGCAGGGTTATACCTCGATGGAATTTCAAACCTACGATACGGATTGGGATTCGGAAGCTTACCTGACCGTTTCAGGGCAGAATTCCAACAACACCGTGCGGGTAACCGACGAATTCCTAAGAGCCGTTCAGGAAGGTGACGATTGGAATTTGATACAACGGGTGGACGGAAAAATCGCCAAAACAATTCCGGCCCGTGACCTTTGGGAACAGGTCGGCGAAGCGGCCTGGTCTTGCGCTGATCCCGGCATTCAGTACGACACCACCATTAATGACTGGCACACATGCCCCAACAGCGGGCGCATTCAAGGTTCCAACCCGTGTTCGGAATATATGTTTCTTGATAATACAGCGTGCAATCTTGCCTCGCTCAATCTCAAGGCTTTCCAGCATGCCGACGGCTCCCTTGACCACGAAGCTTTCAGCTATGCGGTCAGGCTATGGACCATAAATCTAGAAATTGCCGTCCTGATGGCCCAGTTCCCGTCTGCTGAAATTGCACAACTTTCCTACGAATTCAGAACCTTAGGGCTTGGCTATGCCAATATCGGCGGGCTCCTGATGTCCATGGGCATTCCCTACGACAGCGACGAAGGCCGTACGGTCTGCGCCGCCATCACTGCCTTGATGACCGGTGCATCTTACCGGACGTCGGCCGAAATGGCGTCCCTTATCGGCGCTTTTCCTGGCTACGAGGACAACAAGGGCTCGATGCTGAAGGTCATGCGTAACCACCGCAAGGCGGCCTACGGCGAAACTAAAAAATACGAAGAATTGTCCGTTTTACCAGTGCCGCTCAAGGATATGAGCAGCTATGGCGCCCAGACACTGATTGATGCCGCCCGCCGCTCCTGGGACGAAGCGCTGGTGTTGGGCGAAGAACACGGCTATCGCAACGCCCAAGTATCGGTGATCGCCCCCACCGGCACCATCGGTCTGATCATGGATTGCGACACCACCGGTATCGAGCCGGATTTCGCCTTGGTCAAATTTAAAAAGCTCGCCGGCGGCGGTTACTTCAAGATTATCAACCGCACTGTTACCGAAGCCCTGCAAGGCCTGGGATACGGTGAAGACGAAATCGAAGACATTATTAAATCCGCCGTTGGTCACGGCACTTTGGCAAATGCGCCAGCCATTAATCATCAAACCCTGGCGGAAAAGGGCTTCGACGATGAAACCATCCTCGCCGTTGAAAACGCCTTGGGCGATGCATTTGATATCAAATTTGTCTTCAATAAATGGACTTTGGGAACCGAATTCTGTACGGGTACCCTCGGCTTCGAAGAAGCGCAGCTCGACGATATGTCCTTCAATATGCTGGCCGAACTAGGCTTCGACAAAGGCGACATCGCCGCCGCCAATATTTATGTCTGCGGCGCCATGACCCTGGAAGGTGCGCCGCACCTGAAAGAGGAACATCTATCGGTCTTTGATTGCGCCAATCCGTGTGGCCGGGACGGCAAGCGTTCGCTGTCCGTAGAAAGCCATATTCGTATGCTGGCCGCCGCCCAGCCGTTTATTTCCGGTAGTATTTCCAAGACCATCAATATGGCTAATTCAGCCACGGTTGAGGATTGCAAAGACGCCTATATGCTGTCGTGGAAACTTGGCCTCAAGGCAAATGCGCTCTACCGCGACGGCTCCAAACTTTCCCAGCCTCTCAACGCGCAGCTGCTTGAAGATGATGACGCCGAGGAAACCACGGTGGAGGCAATCGCCGAGCAACCGTCGACGGTCCGTGCTAAAATCATCGCCGAACGGGTGGTCGAACGCTACATGTCAAAACGCTTGCGCCTACCTGACCGGCGCAAGGGTTATACTCAAAAAGCTACTGTCGGCGGTCACAAAGTCTATCTCCGTACCGGTGAATATGAAGACGGACGGGCTGGCGAAATTTTCATCGATATGCACAAGGAAGGTGCTGCCTTCCGCAGCTTGATGAACAATTTCGCGATCGCCGTATCAATCGCCTTGCAGTACGGCGTGCCGCTGGAAGAATTTGTTGAAGCCTTCACTTTCACTCGCTTTGAACCTTCCGGCATGGTCGAAGGCAATGATTCCATCAAGATGGCGACCTCAATCCTTGACTACCTCTTCCGCGAGCTAGCTGTTTCTTATTTGGGCCGTGACGACCTCGCCCACGTTCAGCCGGAAGATCTGACGCCGGATACGGTCGGCCGGGGCGCTGAGGGCGACGATGTTATTTCGGCCACCCAGGAAGCCGTCGATCGCTTGGCCAGCCAAGGTTACATGCGGTCGAGCCTACTGGTCCTGAACGGCGGTAAAGGAGCAGCGCAAAAAGGTAACGGATCGGGCGGTGACGTCGCCGTGGCAACAGCGGAAGTTGCCGCAACGGCGGTCGTCAATGCGACGGAAACAGCCAACAACGAAGGCGGCGTGGCCTTGGCCGAGCCGCAGACGGTCCAAACGGAAACCATCTCAGTAGAAGCGACCGTGACATCAGCAGTCGACAACCAACTGGACTTGATGCGTGAAGCCAAAATGAAAGGCTACGAGGGTGACGCCTGTGGCGAATGCGGCAATTTCACCTTGGTCCGCAACGGTACCTGCATGAAATGTGTGACTTGCGGTGCCACCAGCGGGTGTTCCTAAAGGGCTGCACGTAATGGAGAAGTTCGAGAATTTATGACGGATATAACCAAAGAGAGAAATATATCTTTCCTCCCTGGTGAACTTGGGGGTTCAGAACGGTGCGGAGCTGCTACAAACTCCTCCAGCGGTTTGGACCCCACCTTTTTTGCCAGGAAAGATCAATTGGAAAGACGCGAGTTCCTCCCTGGTGAAATTGGGGTGCTGACGGTGCGGGCCTGCCAGCCAACTACCATACCTGATACACCCCATTTTTTTACCACGGACAGCAACAGTTTCCTCCCTGGTGAACTTGGGGTGCCGATCGGTTTTCCTTCCAGCTAGTCTATAAAACCTAGGCACCCCAATTTTTTCTTTTTTACCGGCACATTGTTTTAAATCTCATCGAAAAGTGTTTATTATCTGCGGTCGATAATTAACTAATAGGAGACCGTAAGCATGACCGGGCATATAGACGCACGATTGAAGAAATTGGGGATAGAACTGCCGGAAGCAGCGGCGCCGGTGGCGAACTACGTGCCTTATACGATCACCGGAAACCTGGTGTTCGTCTCGGGTCAAATCACTTTTGTGAATGGGGAATTGCAGTATCCCGGCAGGTTGGGTGAGAACGTTTCGGTGGAAGACGGTCAGCAGGCGGCCCGGCTTTGTGCACTCAATCTTGTTGCTCAGCTGAAGGCGGCTTGCGGCGGTAATCTCGATAAGGTTACCCAGGTCATCAAACTGGGGGGCTTCGTCAACTCAACAGCCGATTTCACCGATCAAGCTCTGGTCATTAATGGCGCCTCAGACCTCATGTACGAAGTCTTCGATGACAAAGGTAAACATGGCCGTGCTGCAGTCGGCTGTTCCGTATTGCCACTCGGTTCTTCGGTTGAAGTCGACGGCATATTTGAAATCGCTTAAAGAAGAGTAGCAACAATGGTTGAATTCAAACGCATTGATCACGTGGCCGTCAACGCCAGCGACCTGGAAAATTCCAAGTCGTTCTACGAGACCCATTTCGGTTTTGAGACCTATTACGAACACGGTACGCCAATGGGGATAATTATCTCATATCTTCGCCTTGATGACACGGTGCTCGAATTAGTCGGCAAAGGTACACCCGTTGACGGTTTCCATTTCTGTCTGGAAACGGATGATTTCGACGGCGCCGTAAAAGAGCTTTCCGATGCCGGCGTCGAAGTCGCCCAAGCCCCCCACCCCACCGATGCCCGGGAAGAGCGGGAGAAAGGCTGGCGGCGGGTGGTGTTCAAGGGACCAGACGGCGAGATGATCGAAATCAGGGGTTAATTGACGAGCAGCCTCTCTATTGCTCTCTTTAAATTTATCCCAATAAATAGCCTACTCTCTTGCCCTCATTGACTTATCGACCTATCAATTGACCTATGCCCGATGGCCGAGAAGAAATTTCAGTTCAAGTCGTAACTCGGATTGCCGATATTCCCGCGGCGGTTTGGGACGCCTGTGCCGGTACCAACAACCCCTTTGTCAGCCATGCCTTTCTCAATGCTTTGGAAAGCAGCGGTTCGGTGTCGTCTGAAACCGGCTGGCTACCGCAGCATTTATTCGCCGCCGATGAGAGCGGGCGGGTGGCGGCCTGCATACCCACCTATTTGAAAAACCATTCCTACGGCGAATATATTTTTGACTGGGGCTGGGCCGAAGCCTATGAACGAGCCGGTGGCAATTATTATCCCAAACTCCAGTCGGCGGTTCCGTTCACGCCAGCCATGGGGCCCCGCCTGCTGCTCAGGCCAGATGTCGATGATAAATACTTCGATGTTCTTACCGCCGGGATGATTCAGCTGGCGCGGCAGCACAATGTCTCCTCTTTGCATGTTACCTTTCCGACCGAGGATCAATGGCAGCGTCTTGGCGAGACCGGTTTCCTGAAACGCACTAGCAAACAATTCCATTGGGAAAATCGCGGTTACGATTCCTTCGATCAGTTTCTCGAAGCGCTTAATTCCCGTAAACGCAAAACCATAAAAAAGGAACGGCGCCGGGTTACGGAACAGGGGATTACCCTGCATCGTTTGACCGGTGACGACGTCAAGGAAAGCCATTGGGATATTTTTTATGGTTACTACGTCAACACCATTGACCGGAAATGGGGCCGCCCCTATCTGACTCGCGAGTTTTTTTCAACGCTCGGTGACACCATGGCCGATCTAGCTGTTCTGGTAATTGCCGAACACGACGGCCA
>PBQI01000054.1 GCA_002725625.1 Rhodospirillaceae bacterium
TCATGCCGCCCATGCCGCCCATGTCAGGCATCGGTGGCATAGCTGCTGCCGCCTTGTCGTCGGGCTTCTCGGCCACCATGGCTTCGGTGGTGATGAGAAGGCCGGCGATGGAGGCGGCATCCTGCAGCGCCGTCCGCACCACCTTGGTGGGATCGACGATACCGGCCTTGACCAGGTCCTTGTAGCTCTCGGTCTGGGCATCGAAGCCGATTTTGATGTCCTTGTTCTCCAACAGCTTGCCTGCCACAACGGCACCGTCGACACCGGCGTTCTCGGCAATCTGACGCACCGGCGCCTGCAGGGAGCGCTTGACGATCTGAACACCGACCTGCTGGTCAGCATCATCAAGATTGATCTTGTCCAGCACCTTGGTCGCTCGCAACAGAGCAACGCCGCCGCCCGGTACAATGCCTTCCTCGACCGCCGCTCTGGTGGCGTTCAGGGCGTCATCAACCCGGTCTTTGCGTTCCTTAACTTCAACTTCCGTGGCGCCGCCGATATTGAGCACCGCAACACCGCCAGCCAGCTTGGCCAGACGTTCCTGAAGCTTCTCACGGTCATAGTCCGAAGAAGTCTCTTCGACCTGCTGACGGATCTGGTTGCAGCGGCCCTGGATGTCCTTGTTCTTGCCGCCGCCTTCTACGATGGTGGTCTCTTCCTTGGTGATATTCACCCGTTTGGCCGAGCCCATCATGTCCAGTGTCACGTTCTCTAGCTTGATGCCCAGATCCTCGCTGATCACCTGACCCTGGGTCAGTACAGCGATATCCTCCAGCATGGCTTTGCGTCGGTCGCCGAAACCCGGCGCCTTAACCGCCGAGATCTTCAAGCCACCCCGCAGTTTGTTGACCACCAGGGTCGCCAGAGCCTCGCCTTCGATATCCTCGGCGATGATCAGCAGCGGCCGGCCCGACTGGACCACCGCTTCCAGCACCGGTAGCAGCGGCTGCAGGCTGGAAAGCTTACTCTCGTTGATCAGGATATAGGGGTTCTCCAGATCACAGGTCATTTTCTCCGCGTTGGTCACAAAGTACGGGCTCGTATAACCCCGGTCGAACTGCATGCCTTCGACCACATCAAGGTTCGAGTTCAGGCTCTTGGCCTCCTCAACCGTGATAACGCCTTCGTTGCCCACTCGGCCCATGGCTTCGGCGATCATGTTACCGATCTCCACCTCGCCGTTGGCCGAAATGGTGCCCACCTGGGCAATCTCTTCGTTGGTCGATACCCGCTTGGAACGTTTTCCCAAATCCTTAATCACCGCTGCAACAGCCGTATCAATGCCACGCTTCAGATCCATCGGGTTCATGCCCGCGGCAACCGCCTTCGAGCCTTCGCGCACAATCGACTGGGCCAGAATGGTCGCCGTCGTCGTGCCGTCACCGGCCTCGTCTGCCGTCCGGCTTGCAACTTCACGCACCATCTGCGCACCCATGTTCTCAAACTTGTCCGCCAGTTCAATCTCTTTGGCGACCGTTACACCGTCCTTGGTGATCCGCGGCGCTCCAAAGGACTTGTCCAGGACAACATTGCGCCCCTTCGGTCCCAACGTCACCTTAACTGCATCGGCAAGCGTATCAACGCCCGCAAGCATCTTCGCCCGCGCTTCTGCCTCAAATTTTACTTCCTTAGCCATGACTATAGCTCTCCTTCAATAAAAGGTTTAATTGATTAAATTAGGTGGAGATAAACCGTCTTTATGCGGCCTTCTTACCTTTTTTCTTTTTTTCAATGATGCCGAGAATGTCGGATTCCCGCATAATGATCAGATCTTCACCGTCGACATTGACGTCGGTGCCACCATATTTGCCGAACAACACGCGGTCGCCGACTTTAACATCCAAGGCCATGACGGTACCATCTTCGCCTCGGGCACCTGGTCCGGCAGAAACAATTTTGCCTTCTGACGGTTTTTCCTTGGCCGTGTCGGGAATAATAATTCCGCCGGCTGTTTTTAACTCCTCGTCGACACGGCGAACCAACACGCGATCACCCAAAGGTTTAAAACCCATAATATCCTCCAAAATTTCAATGATTTAACAACCAGGGAAATAACCGCCGAGATAATCCCATTAGCACTCCTAGGTTGAGACTGCCAGGAATTTAGTCCGCAATGTCCCTGCGTCAAGCTTTTCCGCTAAATTTTTGATCTGGTCATGAATTTTTTTTGGCAGCACTCTCGAGTAATAACGGCTAACACCCTGATTCACAATGATTTTAATTGAAATTATTTTTGATAAGCCGCACAATTTTTTTGTCGGTAACGGCACATGAGGAAACCAAGGTCGCACCTTCGAACCGAGAAATCATCCGGCATTCCACCGGAAGACATATTGAATAACAGCTGAGAGGCTACCATCTGACCACGGCGGAAGTTATCTACCACCTACCGGACCACCTTTCGCTCCTGCAGGCATTTATCTGGCAAATCATGGATATCGCACCAAACTTCCCTTTGGTATATAAGTTTCTGGACCAATGGGAAAAAAATTTGGACGGGCAACTTCATTCCGTAAAGGTCATGAGCGCCAGCTTGATCAAGCCGGCGGAAATTAATTTTGCCGATTTTAGTTGGGGGTTGCAGTAGCTGAGGAGAGGCCAACCGAACTAAATCAAGTGGTGCGCTGCTGAACCGAATCGGAAATGCTGCGGGCAATACTAGCGCTGTCCCCGCCGGCATGAAAATAAGTTTTAATCGCCAATGACAATTGAGGCAGGAGTTTCAGGTTCTGTAATTTCGGTTCCTTCGTGTTCGCACACATTTCCTTCACAACTGTCAGAATGGTGCGACAAAGCCCACCAATATGATCGTATTTGCTTCCTTCAAGCCGCCGACTGATATCTTCCGAAACGAATTTTAAACGGTTCAAGGATTCATATCCATCCGTCTCAGCCTTTCCATTCACATACTGAGGAATAAGTCGATCAATCAAATAGGTTATCTGATAGGCATGGTGTTCAATTTTTTTGTTCATTAATCACCCCTGAAAGGCATTTGATCTCGTTTTTGATATCGCTCCCTATCTACCTCTATCGATAACTCAACCGGATTGGGCGCTGAAAACTCGGATATTTTTATGGTGCCAGGGAGATGGTTACAGCAACAATAAACGGATTGCCGCCAAGATCGCATGGCGTGTTCCCCGGATTAGCCCACAAATATCGCCTTTGGGAAGAATGTGGTCGGCAATCAGCAAATCGATCTCGTTATTGCCGATTCTTTTGCGCACCACTGACGAATCATCGATATCCTGAATTTCACGGAACCCGTGGTGAAACAGAATACCCTTGATTCCCTTGCGATATTGCTTGCCGGTATCCGCAATCATCAGTCGCGTATTTTCATAGTCGACGTCAAGCATTGGGTATTATCCGGAGTAAGGCTTTTCAACTTAAATATGCTACTGGTTTCATTTATTTATTGCAGTGACGTTAATCATAGGAGGGTTCGGTTATCCAATTTCGTCATTATATACCCCGGTTGATATCCCCATTAAGACCTTTGCCCCGCTTGTAGCGCCGGTAAAGATAAACACCCAGTGCAGCAGAAACGAAGAACAAGGCTACGCTGAGGCTAATGCGGATTTCCGGATCCAGATTGATGCCACTGCCGAGTAGCGCAAACACCACGGTCTGCGGAATGTAGCCGACCGTCGATCCACCGATAAAAGCGATGCCGCCAGCACTGGACACACCGGCGATTAGATTGGTCGCCAGGTTGCTGCCCACGGGCAGCAACCTGATCAGCAGTGTCATGGCGAACGTATTGTGTTGAAGAAACTTGTCCACCCGCTGAATGCGGCCTGGAAACTTGGCCGAAACGAAGTCCCTGGCCAGAAAGCGGGAAAAGGAAAAAGCAATGATGCAACCGATCGAGGTTGCCGCTACTCCCAGCAGAACACCGAAATTGAGCCCAAAGGCGTAGCCACCGAGAAAGGAAATCACCTGCCGCGGAAAGCCTACCGCCGCCAAAAGCGCTGCCGCGCCCAAAAACAGGAGTTCACCGGAAGATCCATTGCCGCGGATGTAGGTGTCGATCCAGGTTTTATCGAAAACACCGACGACACCCCATTCACGGAGCAGAAATCCCAGCACGACGAGTACCACAATCGTCAATAGACCGCGAAAAATAGCGTTTGGGGTCATTGAATTTTTTCTACCTGAGGTGTGATTCGACGACGCTTGAGCCACATAACGCCGAAAATATCGCTGATGCCGACCCACAACCGGTCCCAGGTTCCATATTTCGAATTGCCTCTTTCCCGAGGCCGATGACTCACCTGCTCTGACGTTACCCGCCCACCGCTTCTCAGCATGAGCGCCGGCAGGAATCGATGCATGTGGTTGAAAGACGGAAAGGCCAAAAAATCTTCCCGCCTGAATATTTTCAATCCGCATCCGGTATCCGGCGTGGCATCGCCAAGCATACAGGAGCGAATATAATTAGCGATCCGCGAAGACAGCCGTTTCACGCTGCTGTCCTGGCGTTTGGCGCGCCATCCAGCAACCATCAACCGGCCGCTTTCACCGGCGTTACTTTTGTATACCGCCAATAAGTTGGGAACGTCCGCGGGATCGTTCTGGCCATCGCCGTCCAGCGTGGCAATCAAAGGCGCTTCAGCAGCGGCAACCCCAGTATGAATGGCGGCACTCTGTCCACAGCAATCGACATGGCGCAAGGGGTGGAAATTGCTCAATTCAACGGTAATCTCTTTGAGCAGTTGGTGTGAACCATCGGAACTACCGTCATCAACAAAAATAATTTCGAAAGTGACTACAGTATCCAGGGCACGGCAAATTTCCGCCACCAAAGAACGGATATTTTCTAACTCGTTATGTACCGGCACAACTACGGAAAGTTCCGGTGGCACGGTTTCACCTTCATTCTGCGTCATATTCGCCGTCTAATTGTTTAAATTTCACTAAGTGGGCCGGTTATTACACCCATGGCCGCGGCTAGAAAAGCCTATTTGCTAATATGATCAATAGCCGGTTACATTTTGGCCCGCGAATTAACATGGATAGGCTCTAAAATAGTCAGTATAAGATTGACCTAACGTTAATTTTCACCAGCAGGAGAGAGAATTTGGCAGACGGTTACGCGGGCGACATCACCCCGCAGGAAGCATGGGATATTCTTGAAACCGATCCGGATGCGGTTCTGGTGGACGTCCGCACTGACGCAGAGTGGTCCTACGTCGGTGTTACTGATTTGTCGTCAATTGGCAAGGAACCGCATTTCGTCGCCTGGAAAATCTTTCCGTCAATGGACGTTAATCCCGCATTCGTCTCTGGTGTCGTAGCGATTTCCACCAACAAAGACGCNCCGNTCCTTTCCATATGCCGTTCCGGCNTCCGCTCGATATCTTCGTCCAAAGCCCTNACCGAAGCCGGGTTTACCAANGCTTACAATNTTACCGAAGGTTTTGAAGGCNACAAGGATAAGACAGAGCATCGTGGCACCGTAGGCGGTTGGAAAGTCCGTTGCCTCCCCTGGCGGCNGGGATAACTGCGGATTCGGTACGACAACGATTACCACTAGCGAAAAATTCATCTGGAAGCAGAATCAAGTCACTTTTTTCCAGTTGTCTGGGCCATCATTTTCCAAAAGTTCACCGGCTTCGAGATCAAACCACCAACCGCGTATATCCATATTTCCCGCATCTACCCCGCTTTTCACCCAGGGGAATGTCATCAGATTGTCCAAAGACACTTCAATGGCTTTTTTTTCCATGTCCCGCATTCCTGGTTCGAGATCATGGCTGGCCGCCCAGGCGGTATCGACAATAGAAACCCAGCTATCGATAAATTCCCGCTCCTCGTCCTCGGAATTTTTTCGGCAAAGGCGCTGGATACCGCCGCAATGGGAGTGACCAAGAACAATTACATGCTCGACTTTTAAATCCCGGACGGCGAACTCGATGGCGGCGCTGGTGCCGTGATAATGACTATCAGGTTTGTAGGGCGGTACGAGGTTTGCCACATTGCGAACGATGAAAATTTCCCCGGGCTCGGCTTTGGTGAGGATCGACGGATCTACTCTGCTGTCGGAACAGGCAATTACCATGACGTCCGGGCGTTGGCCTTTGTTGACCAGCACCCGGTAAAACTCCGGCTGCTTTTCGTAGTAGGTTTCCCGGAAGGATTTAAATCCTTCAATCAGTCGGTTGATGGGCATGGTATTGAATTTCCCCTAAATTTCCCCGGCCTATTCGCCTAGCGCCTTCGCCAAGTCGTCTTTAATATCTTCGACATCCTCGAGACCGACGGACAGTCGAACCAGGCTATCGGTGATACCGACATCAAGCCGGGCTTCCGGCGCCAGACGCTGATGAGTGGTGGTGGCCGGGTGGGTCACCAAGCTTTTAGCGTCACCCAGATTATTGGAGATATCTATCATCTCCAAAGCGTTGAGAAATTTAAATGTGTTGGCCATGTTTCCTTCCAGTTCGAAGCAGACCACCGTACCAGAATCATCCATTTGTTTTTTCGCGAGTTCGTATTGGGGATGGCTTTCCAGACCTGGATAGATCACCCGTTTGATTCCCTTCCGCCCTTCCATGAAATTTGCAACTTCATGAGCGCTTTTGCAATGCTGGCGAACACGGATATGCAAGGTTTCCAAGCCTTTCAGATGCACCCAGGCATTGAAGGGGCTTAAAGACGGACCGGTGTGACGCAAAAACTGTTTGAGATCACCATCAGCCCATTCCACGTCGTTGGTCAGGATAGTGCCGCCCATGGCCCGGCCCTGGCCGTCGATATGTTTGGTGGCGGAATAAACCACGACGTCGGCGCCCAATTGCAAAGGCTTTTGCAGAATGGGCGTGGCGAAAACATTATCTACGACGACCCGTGCCCCTGCGTCATGGGCCAATTCAGCCACCGCCGGCAGATCAATGACGTCCATCTGCGGGTTTGATGGCGTTTCCATGAAGACTGCCGCGGTAGGCTGGCTCAGGGCGTCCCGCCATTGATCCAGAACGGTGCCTTCCACCATGGTCGTCTCTATGCCGAATGTCGGCAATAATTCGCGGCAGACATAATCACACGAGCCGAACAGAGCTTTTGACGCCACCAGCCGGTCGCCAGAATTAACCGTCGCCGCCAGCGAGGCAAATACCGCCGCCATGCCTGTCGCCGTCGCCCAGCAGGATTCCGCGCCCTCCAGTAATTTCATCCGGTCCTGGAACATATTCACTGTTGGATTGGAGAACCGGGAATAAATGAACCTCTCTTCTTCTCCTTTGAATGCCCGTTGGGCCTGTTCGGCGGTCTCATAAATATAGCCGGACGTCATGAAGATACCTTCATTGGTCTCGGCAAAATTGGATCGGTTGGTGCCGCCCCGCACCAACTGGGTAGCGGGCCGCCAATTTTTCTTTGCGCTGTCATCAGCCATTGGTTGTTCTCCTAATTTTCAGCTGGCGAAGAATTTTCCATAAAAAAATCCCCGCCATATTTGGTCGGGGCTTCTAACGCGCCGACCTTTTAGCTCTGTTTATTTAACGTGGCCGCAAGCCGGTCGTTCAAATCACCACGATGTAGCGTAGAATACCCTCCAATCACACAGCGTCAAGGTGTATTATATTGGCGCCCCTAAAAAATTTATGTTCTGCCGAACAACGTCCGTACCGAAAGAGGCCGCTTGCATCGGTTCGTGGGGTCTGGCAGTTAAGATCGATTAGTAATAAAGGATCCGAACATGACCGACATCGCCGCCACCGACGACATATTTTTCAACCACGCTGGGCTCGACAAAGACAAGACCCAGGGCATCGTCGAGGAAGCCTTGAACGGGGCCGATGACGGGGAACTGTATTTAGAATACGGCCAATCTGAGAGTTTCGTCTTTGATGACGGTCAACTCAAGAACGCCAGCTTCGATACGGCGCAGGGTTTTGGATTGCGGGCCATTGCCGGAGAGACCGCTGGCTATTCTCATACATCCGAGCTAAGCGAAAATGCTTTGAAACGGGCGCAGGATACGGTCAAAGCGGTTCATGCCGGGCATGGTGGCGTTATGGCCGACGCACCGGGTAAAACCAACCGCAATCTTTATATCGACGACAATCCCCTGAACCTGGCACCGTTTGAAACCAAGGTTAAACTACTGTCGGATATCGACGCCTACGCCCGTGGCAAAGACAACCGTCTCAAGCAGGTCTCAGCGTCGCTTTCCGGCGAATGGCAGGCAGTGCAGATCATCCGTGCCGATGGCAGCCGGGCCGCCGACATCAGGCCCCTGGTGCGGCTTAATGTTTCCTGCGTGATAGGCGACGGCGACCGCATGGAAGCAGGCAGTTTCGGTAGCGGCGGGCGAGAGACCTACGAGACCTACCTGCAGGCCGATACTTGGCAGGCGGCAGTGGATGAAGCGCTGCGTCAGGCCTTGGTCAATTTGGGAAGCATGCCTACACCGGCAGGTGAAATGCCCGTGGTATTGGGCCCGGGCTGGCCGGCCATATTGTTGCACGAAGCCATCGGCCACGGATTGGAAGGCGATTTCAACCGCAAGAAGACCTCGGCCTTCGCTGAATTGATGGGCGAGCGCGTGGCGGCCCCGGGGGTCACGGTGGTGGACGACGGCACCATCGACAATCGGCGTGGCTCCATCACCATCGATGATGAAGGTACGCCGACCCAGCGCACCGTGCTGATCGAAGACGGCATCCTGACCGGCTATCTTCAAGACCGGTTGAATTCCCGCCTGATGGGCGTTCCTTCCACCGGCAACGGCAGGCGGCAAAGTTACGCCCATACGCCGATCCCGCGCATGACCAATACCATCATGGAAAACGGCGATCACGAGCCGGAAGAAATTATCAAGTCTGTAAAGAAAGGGCTTTATGCCGTGAACTTCGGTGGCGGCCAAGTGGATATCACATCAGGGAAGTTCGTTTTTACCTGCACCGAGGCCTACCAGATCGAAGACGGAAAAATCGGTCCCTCGGTCAAAGGCGCCACCCTGATCGGCAGCGGCCCGGATGCCTTGAAAACCGTTTCCATGATCGGCAATGATTTGGCTCTCGATCCCGGCGTGGGTACCTGCGGCAAAGACGGCCAAGGTGTGCCCGTCGGCGTCGGCCAGCCCACCATGCGGCTGGATCGGCTGACGGTCGGCGGCACCGAGGTTTAGTCCATTCCCATAACCGAAAGCACCTGACCGGTCAGCAAACTGTCGGATTCGGTCAGCATCGATGTCATATTGAAATGGTGATAGTCGGACATTTCAAATACGGAACAATTGAAACCCTTTTCCCGCCAGGCATAGGCATAGGCGTCGGATTGGCGTTTAAACTCGTCGGTTTCTTCCGAACCGTAAGCCACTACCAAGGGGATTTCCTGGTTGGGAAGCGTATAAATTGGACTGTTGCGCCGCACCGATGCCTCATCAAGCTCAAGCCAGTCATTGGGCTCGCAGTGGCGGAGTGGCTCCAGATCATAGAGGCCACTGAACAACATGGCACCTTTAACCAAGTCCTCTGGCACATTCATTTCGCTTTGCCAACCAGGCGCCATTATCATGGCGGACAGGTGACCACCGGCAGAAGAGCCGCTGACATAAATACGTTCGCGGTCGACGCCATAATCCGCACCATGATGATAGAACCAGGCAACGGATGCCCGCGCCTGGCGGACGATTTCGTCTAATGAAACATCTGGCGCCAATGCATAGTCGATAGGCGCCACGGCGACGCCTTTTTCCGTCAGGCATTTGGCCATGAAGCCGGAGCCGTTTTTGCTGCCCAAGCGCCAATAACCGCCGTGGAAAAAAATATAGGCTGGCGCCAGATCAGAAACATTTTGAGCTGGGTATATGTCCAGGCTTTCCATCGGTCCCGATCCAAACGCCAAATCGGCATAGCAAGTCAAATCCCGCTTCATTTCTTCTGTAAGTATGATGTTTTGGTCACGGAACGGCTCAATACTAGGCACGGTGGCCTCAATGTTATATTCCCGCCACAGTTCCTCTGAATTGAATTCCCGATAGACAGCCATCATCTGTTCCCCCAAGTGATTTGAGAAGCAGCATAAAGGTCTCTAAAAAAGTTACAATATTTTGCGGTCTTTCCCTTCCGGCCGCACCACCAAGCCAATGGCGGCAATTTTCTTGTCAATTTCTTCCTTGTATTTGGCCAGCAATTCTTCGTTGTTCCATTTTCGGATCCCGTAGGTAACGGAAAGATTAGCGAAATTTGAACCGGTTTTACAGAATGTGTTGAGGGCATAGTATACCATTTGTCCACCGCCGCCTGGAATTTCCTCCCGGCCGGCCTTAGTCACTATTTGATAGTCCGCTTTCAACGACAAATCGCAGGCACGTCGGGCGCCGAAGGATGCGTGAAATTTTCCTTCGTGAACCATGCTGGTCATATCCCTGGCCAGGGGCGCGTAGGAACAATTGAGCATAGCATGCAGATGGTACCAGGCGACCAGATCCATGCAGAAACAGAACCCCACCACATCGCCCAACTCTCGAACAGCACGTTAAAGGCTTCGATGGGGTGTTCGCCGATACGGAGTTCTAGCAGTTCATCCGCCTTCTCCGAAGCTTCCGGGCCAAAGGTCCGCAGCAATCTCGTATCGATAAATCCCTGGTGCACCCCATCGGCGGTAATCTGGGCTTGTATGAAACGGTCCTCAGCAGTAGGCCCCTGGTTGATCCAGGGCTGGTGTTGCTCAACGGAAGCAAATTCAGTGGTGGCCAGAGCATGAAGAATTTTCAGCAAGGTTTCCCGGTAACGTTGAATTTGGTAGATTACCGCTCAGCTGATTTTTTATAGGGAACCTTCATGCTCAAACTCTATCAATTTGGTAATTCCGTCTGCGCCCAGAAAGTTCGCATTACCTTGTCCGAAAAGGATCAATCCTGGGAAACCAGGGAAGTCAATTTGTTTACCAGCGAGCAGTATGATCCCGAATATCTTAAGCTGAACCCGAAGGGGTTGGTGCCGACCCTGGTCCACGACGGCAAACCCATCATCGAATCCACCGTGATCTGCGAGTATGTGGATGAAACCTTCCCCGATCCAAAATTGAAACCGGAGAACCCTTATGAGCGCGCCCAAATGCGCCTGTGGAGCAAAGCGGTAGATGAAGGCCTGCACGAGGGCG
>PBQI01000055.1 GCA_002725625.1 Rhodospirillaceae bacterium
TACTTGGGAAATGTCGGATTAAGTATAGATCATTACTATGAATTTTTTGACTCAGCCTGCAGCATCTTGAGATAGCTGATCACGGCATAAACAACAGATTATTGATGAATTGCCAGGAGACCTCCGAGAGGTATACCAATATTATTCAAGTGCTTTTTGATGACCAATAGCAGATTTTCAGCGCAAATAACACCACCTTTGGCAACGAAAACACCCCGCCAAAGAGGTCAACCGAAATCGAAGAAAGGCAGTATGCCCAGCGTAACTTCGATTGCACCTATAGAAAGCGGCTCCTGAAATTGGCTGGCTATTTCATTGTTTGGGTTAATTTTAAAACATCTCCGGAATACATCCGCCGCTTCATCTTGCTGTCCTAGGGAACTAGATCGCAGGCCCCAAAAAGCCGTCGGCTAGATTGTTCTTAGTTTCTTCATTTTCTTTGAGCTTTTCCGCTAATATTTCAATTAAATTAGGGGATAGGCCCTTCTATTTCAATTTATGGAATAAAAAACCACTGGAACTATACAACGGGTGCGCCAAGTTCCAATGCGACCTGGTTTTCAAACCGCACCACCTGTGCCATACCATTGACGACAGGTTCCCAGAGCGGGTGTTTTCTTATGGCAATTTCTCATGTCCAATTGGAAGTATTGGCACAATTAAAGGATCTCCTACCGGCCGTTCCTAAAATGTTGAGTCTCGGCTATCCGGATATCTTAGCGACCGCGGAGCAAATCGATACGACCTGCGGCAAAGATTTTGCCAATAGCCTGATCCGCCGCGATGATTCAGACGAAATCATCGCCTGGCATGGATTAACCGGAAAACTCGATTTCATTGCCGACAGTCTGAATTTTTTTTCGGCGCTAAACATTGATTGCCATACAATTGATATCACAGCGTCACGAGGTAACGAGAGAATTATCGATCTGAATGAACCGTTGCCGCAAGATCTATTAGCCTCTTTTGATCTTGTCTTCGATCCGGGAACGCTGGAACACTGTTTCAATATCGGCCAAGCTAGCATTAATGCGGCGGCGTGCCTAAAAGTAAACGGTTTTATTTGTCATTTTTCCCCTCTTTCGATGTTCAATCACGGATTTTTCAATCTCAATCCGACATTCTTTTTCAATTTTTATCACCAAAACGGATTTAAGATCGTTCTCATGAAAGGGTGTGCCGGTCCGATCCTGGAGCAAAAATATTTTGACTTGCCCGACACCGAGAGGTTCGAAGGTGTTCCCAATGACGCATCGGTTGTCGCTGTCGCACAAAGGCTTTCTGATCAGGAAATCACCTTCCCCACTCAAACCAAATATTTGGAAAATCCAGACCTCAAATCATGAGGTGCTGCAAGCGGTTTTGGCCTAATCCGAAGTCATAAATTGAGGATTGATGGAAAAAGGCTCCGAATCGCTGGAATCGAACACTACTTTGATCCAATGTATTTCAGGAAATCTAATGTCTCTCCTTCAAGTGAAATTGCCAAAAAGCGCTTTGCTGGAGAATTTACACATTGTTTTTATTGTATAATACGTCGCGTCACTGATGCCGGCGGTGCGGATGGCTGATTCAACCGTAACACCGCCGGCCAGATCCAACTCAATCTGACGCAATATCCCCAATATATCTTCTTCTGAAAATCGCTTCCTGGTCATAAACACCTCACAACTAAACTCGCTTTTATAACAAAACCGGATCAGTTATAGGGGGGAAGGACAACACGCATTTCAAGCGGACCGCCAATCTTATCGTTTAATTCTTCTAATTATTATTCCTTTCCCATAAATTTGCAGTATTATTGTGTGCTGTTTCGATAATCTTGGATAGATTAAGTCGAAACTTAACCGCGAATACATCGCTATAAAATTTTGGGAGGCAAACATGCCATTTGATTTAACCTCAGATTTCGCTTCTTTGGTTGAGCCTGATCGTGTCCACAAAGCCTGCTATACGGATAAAACTGTTTTTGAGAAAGAACTTGAAAACATTTTCTACAAATCATGGATTTATATCGGCCACGAAAGCCAAATACCGAATCCCGGCGATTATTGGACCACGTGGGTCGGCAAGGAACGGATGATTTTTTGCCGCGCCGAAGACGGCGAGGTTCACGTGCTTTACAACCGTTGCCCCCACCGCGGCGCGCTGATCTGCAACAATCTTCAGGGCAATTCAGGTAATGCCAAGGCCTTCCGCTGTCCCTATCACGCCTGGCAGTTCGGCATGGATGGCAGTTTGCGCAATGTACCCATGAAACAGGGCTATGACGGCATCATCGACCTCAAGGACCCGCAACTTCAGATGAAGTCGGCAGAGCGTCAGGATACCTATCGCGGTTTTGTTTTCGCCAGCCTGTCCGAAGACGGCATTTCATTGGATGAGTGGCTTGGCCTAGGGGCCAGGGCTGCCTTTGACGATATCTGCAACCGCTCCCCTGAAGGCGAATGCGAGATCGTCATGAATTGTTTCCGCATAATTCAGCATTCGAACTGGAAAATTTTTCTCGAAAACCAACTCGATGCCGTGCACCCGTCGATTACCCATCATTCGACCGGCGATGCCGCTGCAGAAATCCAAAAAGTATATGAAGAGAAAACCGGCGAAAAGCCGCCTTTGGGATATCAGTTCTTGGCCGATTTCACCTTGCCCTATGAGAAATGGGACAGCCTCGATACCATCGGCCATCCTTACGGCCATACAGTGCTCGCCGGCTATATGGGTTTACGCCCACGGGATCCCGTGACGGTCGCCCATGAAGAATCGCTCACCGCCGTGCACGGCGAAAAACGGATGGACGAAATTCTTTCCACCAATATCCATCATGTCCTGGTTTATCCCTGCCTGTCCGTCCAGCCGCCCCTGCAGCAACTGCGCGCCGTCAGGCCTCTGGCGGCCAATAAGACGCTGACGGAGATTTGGCATTTTAAACTGAAGGGAGCTCCGGAAGGCATCTATGAGCGGTCGCTAGCCTATTACTATCACGTCAATTCGCCATCGACGATGGTCAACGCCGATGATCTCAACAATTTCCGCGCCTGCCAGGATGGCTTATCGCTGGATGGCGGCGGCGATTGGGTCAGCCTTCACCGTAATGTCGGTCAGGACTCGACCGAAGACGGTATCACCACCTCGGTCACCGGGATGAGCGAACAACCCATGCGGAATATGTTTACCGCGTGGAAAGAGTACATGTCGGCCTGAAGAGGGACCAAGTGGAGGATATGATTATGCCAAAAGACAATACACTGAACGCATCCGCCGACACTCAGAGGGCCGTCGAGCAATTTCTGTACAGGCAGGCTGAAATCCTGGATGAACGACGCTGGGACGAATGGCTAAACCTGTTCACCGGCGACGGCTTTTATTGGATGCCGGCCGCTGCCGATCAGGAAGTCGGTGAAGGCCAGCCCAATATATTCTGGGAAGACTTATACCTCATGGACATGCGCATCCGCAGGGTCGAACATCCCTATGCTCATTCCCAGGCAGCCGGCCACCGCACCAGTCACGTCGTTTCCAATGTGATCATTGAGAGCGAAGACGACGCAACCGGAGAGGTCGTTGCCCGCTCTCGCTTCCACATGGTCGAATACCGGCTGGAAGAGCAGCGATATTTCGGCGGTAAATACCGGCATACCTTAGCCAGGGAAGATGACGGCTATAAGATCAAACTGCAACGGGTCGACATCGCTAATGTTGAAGGTCCCTTCGATTTCGTCATGCAGGTGTGGCTGTAGACGGCGCCCAGCACCTGAGAGCTGACGGCGGTAAATATATGACCGCCGATCACAGATACTTCGTCCTGGCGGTACGAAGGATCAATTGTTGTTCGAGAACGACCATTTGAAAACATCGGGTCGGTCAGATATTGTTTTCAGGGAAACCATGAGGTGGTCATGCCTGAAATTCATCGAGAAACAATCAGCATCCAGGATCAAAATTTTCATTTCACCCGGACCGGCGCAGGGCCGGTGGTGCTTTTTCTACACGGCGCCGGAGCCGCAGGCCCCAATCNGTTCGATCCNATGCTCGAACGATTAAACGNTGATTTTGATGTCATTGTACCAGCNCACCCGGGATACGGCTATTCCGACAGGCCGGACTGGATCAAAAGCATTTCGGATGTTGCCTATTTCTATATGGATTTTCNGGAAATTCTTGACCTCACCGAAATTCATTTGATGGGAAATTCCATGGGTGGCTGGATTGCCAGTGAAATGGCCGTTCGCAGTACCCAGCGACTGCAAAGTCTCACCTTGGTCGGTTCGGTCGGCATAAATGTTGAGGGTGCTCCCCCACCTGTCTACCTCTTCGATAAAACGCCCGAGGAAACCATGCGATTGGCGCTAACGGACGAGAAGATTATCGAAGAGCTGCTTTCCCGCACTCTGAGCCAAGAACAGATCAAAATTAATGAGCGGAATTTAGCCACCGCCGAGCAGTATGTTTCGACACCTTATAGTGCCGATCTTCACAACTGGCTGCACCGGATCGATGTACCTACTTTGATATTAGGCGGCGACGGCGATGGCTTGATCTCGCCTGCCTATCTGCGTGAATTCGAAAAACGAATACCAAATTCCCGGATGCAAATGCTGGAGAACTGCGGACATATTCCCAGCCTCGAACGACCCGATTTACTGAATCGGGTGTTTCGAGAATTCGTCGCTGAGATTTAGCGTGACGTAATCCGCATTCTAATTAGTTACAATCAAAAAAATTTAGGAGGCCGCAAGTGACTTATTTCCCTAGCTACGAAAGTATCATTTCGATGTCGCAATTGCAGATGTCAAAGTGGGATTTGTTTGAACCTTATATGGAATTCATTCACCGCTTGATGAATTACGCCGCCGGTCCGTCCAAAAAGGAGAAAGAGATTATTGCCGCTTACTGTTCCCTGCTGAACGCTTGCGATTTTTGTTTCGGCGCTCACAAAAATGTCTGCATGGCGCTAGGGGTGGACGAAGGATTGTTCCAGCAACTGATTGACGACATCGATACGGCTCCCGTGGACGACAAGTTGAAGCCGCTCCTGAAATATGTCCGGAAACTGACGTTAACCCCCAGCCAGATGACGGAAGAGGATGCCAAAATGTGCTACCGTGCCAGCTGGAATGAAGAGGACTTAACCATCGTCATTACGGTGTGCTCGAGTTGGAACTGGTTCAACCGCATGATCCTCGGTCACGGCATTGACAAGAAATGGGATGAAAACGTATTTCGCGATCGCGGCGCGCCGGATAAAATGGTCGCCGGGTACAAGGCCTATTACGATGAGATGGTGGCCTACGGCATGGCGGATACGGACGGCCCCAAGCACCCCACCCCGCCGCCGGTCTGATCTAAGGCTATCTAACCGGCTTTGAATGCCTGCGCGTGACTGTTCAAAAGGCTCGGCACCCGTTCCGGATTGGCGCGCCCCCAGCCGCAGACCGTTGATACACCGAATTCCGGGATTATTTTCCTGGCCACAGCTATGCGCTGGCGATCTCCATCTTCGTCATCATGAAACAGCAGACCAAGATAAAGCTCGCAGTCACCAGGCAGATTTAGAACACCCAAAGGAGCGTAAAAGGCTTCATCGGGCTGGCCATAGGTCCCGGGGATATGGAGGAAATTAACGGTTCGGGTGGCATTCTCAATAATACCATTGGCAATTTCAACCGATACTCCAAAATCCTTGGGTTTAACCACATGGTCGTCACCGGGACTGCCATAGCAAATGTGATAGCCGAGTTCGACATCCGCCGGGACCATAGCCCCTACCCTGGCCAATTGATCAAAGACTTCACGCTTATAGTCAGCCGATCGATCCGGGAAATAATTTTCGAATATCAGCACCTCCTGGCACACGTCCCATTGAATGGCCAGTTTATCGTGAGGAACGGCAGTCAGAATTTTTTCCACATCGACGGCCATGGATTTTTCATAGACTTCAAGAAATAACCCCCGAGCGTTAGGACTGATATAATTGTAACCGGTGGCAAAAGGTGTCGGCAGGCTGACTTGAAATTTAACGTCGGGGGGGATGGATCCAGCATTCTGAAGCCTAGCGAAATCCGCATAGGAATCGGCTGCAGGGTGGGCATATCCAATGGGAAATATCAAATTGTCCGTATCAACATCGTCTTTGAGCTTTAACAGCTGAACTTCCCGAATAACCTTGCCGTCCCACTGTTTGAAGACGAATTTGGGAATGCTTTGATCCACTTCCATGGCGGGGTGATCGGCCAGCATCTGCCGCTGATAAAATATCCAGTTGGTGCGTTCACCAGTCTCACCGTCCGGCAGCCGTTTGATATGGCGGCCAAGCGCGTCACAGACGGAACAGAAAACCTCTTCCGAGGATTTAAGCGGGATGCTCCCGACAAGGTGGGCAAAGCTACTGATATTAGACATTTTTTATTCGCTCCTCCCAATCATTTTATTTGTCGCCAGATCGATTTACTCTAGAATAATTATAATTTTTATCAATTGAAAGGACCGATTACCGTGGAAGCGGAAGAGTTAAATTCAATCTTCCATTGAATAAGAACAAATTTTTACCAATAGGAGTACCGATATGCCGACAGAACTGCTTTATCTATTTTTGACGTCAATATTGCTCGCCCTGTTGTGGATTCCGCACATCATCGGACAGGTGCGCTTTAACGGTCCGTTGCAACCCGAAGAATATGTCACCCTCCGCGAACCCGCGACGCACGATTATATCAAACGGGCGGATCGGGCTCATATCAATCTGGTTGAACAGTTTGGCGCCTTTGCCGGGCTCGTCGTCGTGGCGCAGCTCGTGCAAGTATCAACGGCTCTAACTGCCGGCGCCGCGGCAGTCTTTTTTTGGGCCCGCATCGCCCATGCCATCGTCATGTTAAGCGGCTTCAAGCATTTTATGGCGCGGACATTAATCTTCACCGTCGCCTGGATGACGCTGCTGGTGATAGCGTGGGAAATCGCCGCGGCAAAACTTTTCTAAAGCGTCTCAAGTTTGTCGAGATCATCCCGCGTATCTTTGATACCGTGCTGACGCATGGCGTACCAATAAGTTGCGGCGTTCGATAAGACGATAGGCCGCCCGAGTTTTTGCTCCAGCTCGTCGATCATGCTCACCATTCCGAGCGCACCGCCGACATGGAGGAAGGTATCGACGTCCTCGTGGTCGTTGCGCTGAAAGGCCTGCAATATCTGATTGACGGTTACTTTAATAATATCGATGTTTCCTTTACTTCGAGCTAGGTCCCGTAGGGCGCTTTAAAGTCGGCCGCTTCATAATAGGCCTGCGCACTTTTTGAACGCTCCCCCGACATGGGCGAAAGAACAGCAATACGCTTTGCACCCAGAGCTTTAAGGGCCGCCACCGTCTCATCTGTCGCTGTCACGACCGGCACACCGTTCGCTTTCTTGTTCAATTTTTTCATATAGTCGGCCTGAATTTAGTGGGACCAATTCCTCATCTCTATTGAATTGGCGGTGATGATCATATCCGGATAGCACCCATGGCATTGGGGAAGCGTCGCCAGAACAGCCTCCGCAACTTTGTCATGATCGGAAATATCAAAGCGGTACATCTAATTGTTGACACCTTCCGGCCTCATCAATTCATACTCCGGATGCATGTTAGCGTTCTGCTGAGGAATTAGAAAAAGCAAAGACACCACGGGGCCCGAATCAATCCGGCATAGATTGTTATCCTTTATATCTAAAGTTAGTCGGTAAACATACGGGGCTGAATATTTTGGCGCAACGTTGTACCGTGGTAAAGGTAGCATGGCAGAATGACGTCAATTCAATTAAATTTAGTGTGAATACTGTACCAGCCGACCGTAGAAAAAGGAGAACAGACATGACAAACCACGTCTACACACTGGATGAAGAAGAACTGAAAAGCCGCATCGCGCGATTCGACGACCTGCAGCAAATGTCGACCTTTAAGGAATTAGAATGGGTCGGACAGGACGTCATGGATTTCATGTTTGCCCGAAAATTAATGCCGGTTATTCTGGACGACGATAAAAATTTATTCGGTACGACTTCTCCCATTATCGCTGCCGCCGGCACCACCATGTTTATATCCACCATGCCGCCGGGACAGGGACCTTGCCTTCATTCCCACAATTCGACATTCGAAACCTTCATCGTGCTAGAAGGATCAATCGAATATTACGTCGGCGATCCCATTGAACACCAAGTGACCTTGAACAAATGGGATACTTTTTCCTGTCCGCCAGGTGTGTATCGCGCCTTTAAGAATGTCGGTGACAAAGACGCCGTACAGTTGACGGTAATTACTGGCTTGGAGAAGGGGCACAACGACAATTCAGTGGCGCCGTCGGTGGAGCAGGATATGAAAAACCGCTTTGGCGATGAGGTGGTTGACGCCTTCCGCTCCAAGGTGAACTTCGACCAAACCTAAATTGATGAGTAAGTAACATGCAAAACTCATCTTGATCAGGACAAAATCATGAAAACTCTAAAATGCGATTTATGCGAGGAAACGGCGTCAGGTGAAACATTCGAAGATTGGATGAATGCCTCCCACTGCATGGAAGGCCATGCTGATGTTATGAATTGTCCCTCGTCAGGGCTTATGGCACTAGATTGTAGAATTTGATAAGAGAGAGTTTCTAGCTCATC
>PBQI01000056.1 GCA_002725625.1 Rhodospirillaceae bacterium
GTTTTGCTAATAATCATCGCCTATTTTTACCTCATTCCACCATAAACGGCTTTAGAATTTTTGGCGCACGCGCCAAGTCCTCCGGAGTCCCAATATCCAGAAAGGTAAATTTACCGTTCATGGCATGCAACGTGCCTGCCGGTAGCTTTTGAAAAACATCATTTTCCAGTGAAGGTCCGCTGACCATTATATGTTCCAACATGTCCGGACCGAACAGGTAAATGCCGGCATTGATCGACCCCGGTCCCCTGCCCGGTTGTTTTTCCTGAAACTCAATAATGCGGTCATTTTCGCCAATCAGTACGGATCCGAAGCGGCTGGTATCTGGAACATCGGTACAGAGAATGGATGAGTCAGCGCCTGATTTCCTGTGACTTGCCAGAAATTTGCATAAATCTGCATCAATGAAACTATCACCGTTTAAAATTAGAGCCGGATCGCTGCGAATTGCTGACCTAAGATTTGCAATTGCCCCGCCTGTCCCCAATGGCTGCTGCTCGACGATAGTTTCGATATCGACACCATCCGGCTTGTTGACCTCCAAATAGGAGGCTACAGAACCGGCAAGATGACCAAGCCCAAAAATAATCCGGCAAGCGCCGAATCTCTTCAGCCAATCCAACAAAAAGGCCAGGTAGGGTCGGTCTCCCACAGCAGCCAATACTTTGGGCCTGTCCGCCAGCACACTGGCCAGCCGGGTGCCAAGTCCGCCCGCCAGAATAACGACGTCAATATCTTTTAAACATTCCTCCGCCACAGTAAAATCCGTCAATCTTTTGGCAATCTGATCATGTTAAAAGTATTATTCTGAACAACTACTAAAAAACACTTAGGAATAGAAAAGTAAATTGAACAAAAAAATACTCGTAACCCTGGGTCCGTCATCGCTGGATCAGCAAACCGTCGAACAATGTACCGCACTCGGTGTATACGTTTTCCGGATAAATTTATCGCATACGCCGATAGAAAACTTGGAACCGACGATTAAGCTCATCCAATCGTGGACGGACACTCCTGTTTGCCTGGACACCGAAGGTGCCCAACTGCGAAACGGTCTGATGGCCAGTGAGCGGGTTGAGTTTCACACCGGTAGCCGCGTAAAAATTCATCGCTCATCCATCGTCGGTGATGAGACCAATATTTCTTTTAATCCCGGCTATGTATCGGACCAAATGGGGGTCGGTGACGAAGTTCAGGTGGATTTCAATCATGTCAGGTTCAAAGTATTAGAAAAAAGCGATGATCATTTTAAAGCCGAAATTTTATCTGGTGGCACGATCGGCAGCAACAAAGCTGCTGACGTTAACCGCGATCTAAATTTCGATCCCTTGACAGAGAAAGACTACCAGGCAATTGAAATAGGATTGGCAAACGGTATTGAGAATTTCGCTATGTCTTTTGCCAACTTACCAGAAGACGTTATGTTGATGCGGGAAAAGTGCGGCGCGGGTGCTAACATCATTTGCAAGATCGAAAGTCCATCCGGTGTTCAGAATTTAGAGAGAATTCTGGATCAAACCGATGAAATTCTTATCGACAGGGGCGACTTGTCCCGGCGCGTCCCCATCGAACGCATACCATTTTTACAGCGGCGCATCATTTCAATTGCCAGATCGAAACAGGTCCCAGTCTATGTGGCGACCAATCTTTTGGAATCCATGGTCACTACCCTCTCACCCAATCGTGCCGAGGTTAATGACGTGGTCAGCACCTTGGAAATGGGCAGCAACGGTCTCATTCTTGCCGCTGAAACCGCCATCGGAAAACACCCCGTTGAAGCTGTCAAAATGGTGAGGGCATTAATCGATGAACATGACCGTTGGACACCGAACACAAGTATCGCTGAAATATTGCGGGAATAATGCCGGTATCCAATAAAACAATTGTCGTTTGGCTGATGGGTCCTACATCAAGTGGCAAATCAACCATTGCTAAAATTTCGGTCGAAAAACCGATAGATTCTGCGATGCCCGTTATTCATTTTGACGGCGATGAAATTCGGGATTTCTTTGGGTCGGATTTTGGCTTCGCCAAGAATAATCGCGGGAGGGTAGTCGAAACCTTAACCCATCTGGACGACAAGACCAGCAAAGCCGGTTCGAATATCATCGTATCCGCCCTTACCACCCACCAATCCGCAGGCGATCACATCAAAAGATATTAAGCTGTTTGAAAATCCGCTATGTCACCTGTCCCATCGAACTCTGCGCTGAACGCGATCCGAAAGGTATCTATGAAAAAGCCCGAAAAGGTGCAATCGATACGCTCATTGGCTATAACAGAGAATACCCCCCAATAATCCTGACATCGTTTTCGATACGGAAAAATATTCAGCCGATGATCTGGCGGCCCAATTGGTCGGTATTATCCGCGAACAGACCCAGAGCTAAATATTGCCGTAGACCGTATTGCGGATCATCCGNTAACCCTTGATCAATTCCCGAATACCGTCATCCAATGACCAGGACGGNAAATATCCCGTAGCTTCAATTTTTTCATTAGAGACAATATAATCCCTTTTGTCCGGATCCTCTCCAATCGGAGCTTCCAGAAAGACAAATGCCGGGAAATGCTCCTTAATTTTTTCGCACAGCTCCCATTTGGATAGATTGGCATCTGAAAGACCAACGTTATAGGCCTCTCCCTTCATGCTATCGAAGTTACGGATACCGTGCTGGAAAGCCCTAACAACATCGCGGAGATGGATATAGTTGCGCTTGAAATGGCTTTCAAACAGCACCACCGCCCGGTCATTTACAGCCCGGTAGACGAAGTCATTTACCAACAGGTCGATGCGCATACGCGGGCCCATACCGAAGACCGTGGCTAATCGAAAGCTCAGCCCGTTTTCACGGGCTAGAACAATCTCTTCCGCCTCTACTTTTGTCTTGCCGTAGAGCGTGATCGGATTAAGGGGCGAATCTTCAGTGCAATACTTCCCAGCTTCGCCAATGCCGTAACCTGAATTCGTAATGGGCATGAGAACCCGTTGATCCTTGCCCAATAATCCAACCAAAGTTTCCACGGCGTCCCGATTGGTTGAGGTCGCCGCCAGTGGATCCCGATTGCACATGGGCGCCCCGACTAGAGCCGCCAGTGGAATGACGATGTCGGCGTCCTTGACCAACGGTTTTAGCGCTTCCTCATCCCTGGCGTCCCCCCGGTACAAATCAAAATTTGAATCGGCGCACAGATGACCCAGACTGTTTTGATCAAACATGAAATTATCGAGCACAGTGACATGGTGACCTTCGGCGAGAAATTCAGGCGCCATGATTGATCCTAAATATCCTGCACCACCGGTAATAAGAATATTGAAATTATCTGTCATTTATCTGTTCCATTAATCGCAAACACTGTCCAAAACTTCCCACAACTTATCAATCTGGGGTGTCAGATCGAACGGATGATTACCAACAAAAAATCCATAGTCGTGGGCGATATCCCCATTGGTCATTTCGCCAACAAAATCGCAGTCAAAAAACCGCATAACATCATGGCGCGGGAAACAACCGCCGGTGATCATTCGGAATCCGATATCGGCCTCCTTGAGCGCCGCCATGACTTTTGGACGGTCTGGATTTCTTGCCGGATTCAAAATAATAGTAAAACAAAAACTGGATGATTTACCGTTTTCCCGTTGAATTATGAATCGCTTATCACCATAGAAAAGATGATGAAAATGGGCAAGGTTATGACGTCGAGCGACGGTCATTGGCGGCAGCTTTTTCAATTGCTCGATACCGACGGCGGCATTGATTTCCTGTGGCCGAACGTTGTAACCCGGCAAGATAAATCGATAGGCTTCAAAAAAATCATCATCCCGGCGTTCATAAAGTTCACTACCTTCGGGCAAATCACGTGTCCAGCCATGGGCCCGAATGGCGCGCGCCAAATCATTTAACTCTGCATCATCAGTTGTCAACATGCCGCCTTCAATGGTGGAAATATGATGTGAGAAAAACGAACTGAAAGTTCCAATATCGCCGAACGTTCCCGCCTTTTGGCCGTTTAATTCAGCGTCCATTGATTCACAATTATCTTCAAAGAAGATTAAGCCGTGACTGTTCGCAAAGGCGCGCATGATATCCAGGGCCGCCGGGTTACCTAGTACACTGACACCAACAATCATATTCGTCTCCGGCGTCAAAGCCTGCTCGAGTTGGCTGACATCCACATTCAGCGTATCGAGGTCGACGTCGACGAAGCGGAGCTTAAGACCGTATTGCTGGAGAGGGTTATAGGTCGTGCTCCAGGAAATCGCCGGCACGATTACCTCATCACCGCGTTTGAGTGGATTTTCCCGGCGGTAAAACAGACTGGCTACCCCTACCAGATTTGCGGAGGAACCCGAATTCACCATGACGGCAAACTTACGGCCGAAATAATCTGCAAAAGCGGCCTCAAACTCAGCCACCTTCGGTCCCATGGTTAGACGGCCAGACAGTATAACTTGATCGATGGCGGCCTTTTCTTCGGCGCCCCAGCTATCCGCCGCAAGATCGTAGAACATGGTCATTGTTATTCGCTGTATTCAGCGGGTACCGGAGTTCCGTCCAAAACGCCTTCCTCTTGAAGTTCGTTAAATACCTGGTTGATACATTCCAGCAGACCCTGGCCAAAATCGATACTTGGATTATTGACCAGTTTGACGCCGATCGACGGTGTGAAAGAATAAGGGGTCAAGACATAGTGACCTTTGTAATCCTGGCCAAGCATCTCGATATCAATTTCATCATTCATCATCTCCTTAATAAAGGAAAGCAGGTCGGTATACTTAAATCTTTCAATGCCGGTCAAAATAACGTTTTGCTTCAAATACTTATCACTTTCCAGAACATCTGTGCTCAATTTGGCGGCATCACGCCCATGGATATACTCCCGCTCTTCCGAACCGTCGCCAGGAAAGGTGATTTTTCCTTCGGTGAGAGCCTGGCGCAAAATTCGGTAAATTCGGTTATTGGCATCGCCCCGTTCTCCGTAGACTGATCCGTACCTGATAACGGTGTAGCCCAAATCGTACTGCTGCCCATATTGCTCAACGATTAGCTCGGATGATTTTTTGGAAGCGCCGTAAAAAGCACCCTTATGGGAAAAGACGTAGAGAGAACTGGCATAGATAAATCGGTTAACTTTTTCATGCCGGCAAGCTTCGAGAATATTGAGGTTCCCCATGACATTCAGTTGAACCGTTTCCACTGGCTTATCAATTGAATCATTGAGGTCGGCCAAACCGGCAAAATTATAGACGGCATCCTGGCCGGCAACAGCTGCTCTCACAGAATCTTCGTCAAGAATACTACCGACGATCGTTCGAGCGTCACCGTTGGCGTATAGAGAATCCCGCAAGTCGAACACGGCCACCTCATAGCCACGATTCACCAATTCATCGACCACATAGCTTCCCAGGAAGCCCGCACCGCCAAATACTAAAACCTTCATGTTATCACCCTCCCCCTCCAGGAGCTCAATAAAAGACGGCGTTATACATTAAAATAATTGACCAAATGGTAAATGGCGCTGCGGCCCATCGCAAGAATGGACTCTTCCGCCGATCCCCCAGTGTGGGGCGTGCAATAAAGATTGGGCAGTTTCATAAATACTTCGTCGCAGCACGGTTCTTCTTCAAATACATCCAGCGCCGCGCCGGCAATGATATCATTTATTAATGCATGTTTGAGATCTTCTTGAACGACCAAGCCGCCCCGGGCAGCATTTATGAGAAATGCGGTCTCCTTCATTTTTGACAGTACCTCGCCATCAATCATTCCGCTTGTTGATTCGTCCAAAGGTGTGTGAAGAGTAATAATATCAGATTTTTGGTAAACCTCTTCTTTAGTCGACTCGATCAATTCGTTTTCCTCGTAAAATAAATACTGGTCAATGATGTCGTTCACCAGTATTTCACATCCAAAAGGCTTCAGAAGTTTGACCAAATCCTGGCCGATAAAACCAACGCCAATGATCCCGACTGTTTTCCCGCTCAGTTGTCTCCCGCCGATCTTTTCCCAATCGCCATGATTGCGCAGGTTTCTCTCCGACCAGAAAAGGTTCCGGTTCAATCCAAGCATAAATCCGAGCGTCATTTCGGCGACGCCACGCCGGTTGACGCCGCCGGTCCAACCGACCACCACATCGTGCCGCCGGCAGGCGTCCTGATCAACGCTGTCCAGCCCGACCCCGTACTTGGCAACGATTTTAACATTCTGCATGCTGGATAAAGTCGGTTCATTGATGGGTTCCAGACCGACAACGATGCCTTCCGCATCACCGACGAAGGCCGGTAGGGAAGATTCGTCAAACGTCAATCCTTCATCGTTAAATTCGGCATTAGGAAAGGCGGCGATCAATTCCTGACGCAGGATTTTGTTTTTTGAAAAACTGCGGGATGCCGCCTTGATTTTCGTCTCGGGCATTTACACTTTACCCACAAGCTCAACTGCCGCCTCGACGATCTGCGGCGTGTCAATACCATACAGGTCGTGCAGCGTATCCCGGTCGCCGTTAACCACTTCAAATCCGTCACATAATCCAAGGCGCCGCATGGTTTTGATACCATCATTGTCGATCAACGCTTCTGCAACAGCGCTGCCCATACCGCCCTCCAGGAGTTGCTCCTCTACAGTCAAAACCGCTTTGTAGCCGCCGACGGCTTCCGAAAGCGCGGCGCCGTCCATAGGTTTCACGCAGAACAAGTCGATTATCCCAGCATCGATACCCTCCTCTTTCAATACGTCACGCGCCCGCATGGCTTTATGAGTCATATAGCCGCAAGCGACGATAACCAGATGACGGCCTTCGGCGATATGTCCAAATCCGTTCGCCAGAATGTTGCCAAACGATCCATTATAGATCGGGTCCTGAGGTTGGCGTTCCAGCCGGATATAGCGGAATGCAGGGTCGGCAATGGCTATTTCAGCGATGGTTTTAGCTGCCTCAGTGTCACTAGGCGTTACCACTTCAATGCCGTTCAAAGCGCGCATGCAGGCAATATCTTCCGGCGTGAAATGGGTAAGCGTGGCGTGGTCATAACCGAGACCGACACCGACGGCGATCAGCGTAATGGGCAAATTCATTGAGGATACGACGCACTTCACCTGCTCATAGCATCGGGCGGTAATAAATGGCGCCATGGCATAAAGGAAAACCTTCTTGCCACTCAAGGCTAAACCAGACGCCAGATCGACCATATTCTGTTCAGAGATACCGGCATGAATAAACTGGTCAGGCAAATCTTCGCGAAAGGCGTCTAAAGCCGCAGCGCCTAAATCGGCGCTGATAAACAGCAAGTCTTTATCCTTTTGGGCAGCTTCATAGATAGTATCGATAACCGCATCCCGCATTAGCTTGGGTTTCAAGCTCATCTTCAGCCCTCCATGCCGAGTTCGTTACGAGCCAGAGCGATCTGTTCGTCGCTGGGCATTCTATTGTGCCACTCCGAACGGCCTTCCATAAAAGAAATACCTTTGCCCTTTACGGTATTGGCGATAATGGCGAGCGGATTACCGTCTGAGTTTCCGGCCTTGCTGAAGGCATCCAGCAATTCGTCAAAGGAATGGCCGTCGATAGTGATTGCATCCCAGCCGAAACTCCGCCATTTCGCTTCCAGGTCACCCTGATCAAGCAGATCTTCCGTCCGGCCCAGAATACAGAGTTCATTCCGATCAACAATTACCACCAGCTTGTCGAGTTTATGATGCGCCACAAACATAGCTGATTCCCATATAGACCCCTCATAGCACTCGCCGTCGCCTAAAATGACGAACGTATTATAATCAGCACCATCCTGTCGGCCGGCGAGCGCGAACCCTGCGCCCATGCCGATGCCGTGGCCGAGCGAACCGGAAATTCCTTCAATACCGGGAATGCGGAAATCAGCGTACATGCCGAGTAAGCCACCCGGCTGGGTGAAACGTTCCAATTCCTCTTTCGGGTAGTAGCCCAGATCAGCCAATATCGGATATTGCACCATCGCGGCGTGGCCTTTGCTGACAATGATCCGGTCGCGGGATGGATCGTCGGGCTTGCCCGGCGTACATTTTGCGATGCCACCATAATAAAGCGCCACCATGATTTCGGCGCAGGAATAACTGGATGGAATGTGGCCTTTTCGCTGGCGCATCACCATCTCAAAAAGTTCGCGCCGCAACCACAGCGCCTTTTGTTCCAGGTCCTTAATATTCAATTTTATGTTCCGTATATCTAAGCAGCGTTGCTGTCTTCCAAGAGCTTGCGGCGCAAGGGGATCGCCGCCATTCGATTAAGGTGGTCCACAACATCCTGACCGAATTTGTCCCGCACCATATCAAGATAGGGTTGATGAGAAAAATAGGTATCAAACGCGTTGTCGCGGAACTCTAATATTTCTGCCGCGCTGCAGAACTGGTTGGCCAACGGCTTAGCGTTATAGCCGTGCTGCGAAAAATCCTTCCACATGTCGGGTAGCGGTATATTCTGGGCCATCGCCTGATCGTAAAGTGGGGAGCCCGGATAAGCCATCGCCGAGTAAAAATTAGCGAATTCGCAACTGAGTTCCAGCGCCAGATCCAGGGTGCCCTGCATACGTTCCACGCTGTCATCGGGCAGGCCAAAAATATAGTTGCCGATAATATAAATACCCGCCCCTTGAATGCGGTGGACAACATCCTTTATGTCGTCATTACCATATATTTTATCAGCACCGTCCCGTACGTGATCGCTGGCGCTTTCAATGCCGAGACATAGCCAATTGACCCCTGCCGCCTTTAGATTATCCAGGAATTCGTCTTGTACCGAATCAACCCGCGCATAGGCCCAAATATTCACTTCGTAATCGCGGGATTTCAGTAAATCGCAAATTCCCATAACGTGGTTCTTGTTCAAAACAAACATTTCATCGACGAATTTTAGGTTTTTTACACCGTAATTTTCTACTAGGTAATCGATTTCCTTGATGACGCTCTCGGGGCTCCACATGCGGTAAGAGGATTTTCCAAAGGGCGAATTGATACAGCAAAAATTGCATTTGTAGGGACAGCCTAAACTCGTATGGATCGCCGCGTAGGGTGAACGATCATGGATATGATCAAAACTGTGCCAATTGTGGGCCCGGTATTTATCCATGGGCAGTAAATCCCAGGCAATACCCGGCATTTCGTTGTCCAAATCGGTCAATATAGGTTCAGCGCTGGTTGGCCGGACGACCCTGTCGCCATCTCGCCACCACAGGCTCGGAATATCGGAGAAATCTTCCTCACCACCTTTAATCGCCTTTAATGTCTTGAAAATCGTAACCGGGCCCTCAAGGTCGCAGAGGAAATCAATGGCTTCGTCCCGCATGGTTCGTTCCGGCAAAGCGGATGGGTGAGTGCCCAGCATCATAATTTTAGCGGAGGTTCCGGCATCTGAAATCATTCGGGCGATATCACCGGCCGCTGTCATATTCTGGGTCGAAGCCGATGGCTGCAATCCGTAACAGACAATAACGATCAGCTTGGCTGAATAATCCCTGGTGGCTGCCTCTGCCGCTTGTTGGGCACTGACGCCCAAAGCCGGTGCATCGTAAATGGCTGCGCAGCAACCTTTTTGTCGGACGTAAGTGGCATAGAGGCCGGCGAATACCGGCGGCTCTATGGCGGGAAACTCTTCACTCAAATCCTGATAAATTTGCTTTCTGTCACCAGGATTAATAAACAGGACATCGACGCCCTCGGCCATCAGGGTTACTCCCAAGTTTTTTACTTTTTTCGCATGATTGAATTATATCAGCCGAAGTACGGAGAATACACGAAAGAGAGTTAATTAAAGGTGACTCGACTGGCCAATATTGCTACCAAACCTTCAATTCATTTACAGCGCGATCTCTGGATAAAATCGAATAAGTTTATGCCGCCAAACCGAAAAAAAAAATTTCTACTGATTTCAGCCATCGCAGTGATTTGTACCCTCAGATTCGCATTTTTTTATGACGCCTATCTGGACAATCCAAATCTTATTGTCGACCCCGATACCAAAAGCTATCTGGATATTTCAAAAAATTTCTATGAAACTGGTCAATATGAACGGATGCCGGGCAAGCCTGAAATTCACCGTCCGCCCGGCTATCCCCTTTACTTGGCTCTAAATTACGCCTTGTTCGGTCAGGACAACCTGCTGGCGCCGGTTATTCTGCATCATGTTCTGTTCTTTTTTATGATGCTGATGGTCGCACGCCTGGCTCGTCAGGTGGGCGGTACAGCAGCTATGATGATGGCCACCGGCTTGTACGCCTTTGATTTCACAACGTTCTATTACGTAAACGAGATCCTAAGTGAATTGTTGTTTACGTTTTTCATTTTGCTGGCCATCACGTTGTTTAATTCTGCCGTCCTGTCAATCAATCGGCAAAAGAGTTGGTTTTTCCTGATGGGGTTGATGCTCACGGTGGCGATATTCGTCCGCCCGGTTGGTCTTTATCTCGTCTATCCAATCACCATATACATTGCCGTGATCGCCTACTTTGATTCGGAGAAAACATCTCATTCTGCCAAATCGGCCGTGATATTCTTTGTTCCTTGGCTGGTGTTGGGCGGGGCCTGGTACCTATACAGTTTTTCTGTATCCGGAAATTTTACGTTTACATCTTATGAAACAGAGGGCGTATTTGATCAACGCCTTGTGGCCGTCCTCAAATCCAGTTTGGGCATCGACCATGACACAGCGTACACGATGGTGAGAGAACGATTGCTGAGCGCCGATAGCCAGACCCGCGCCTTTTTCGTGTTGCTCTGCGAACATCCTTGGGCCGCCTTCAAGGAAACAATTACGGATATGGGGCGACAGTTGCTAAGCCCGAGCCAATGGTACTTAAAATTCTATTTTCCAACAGTTTTCGAGAATCAGGTGCCGATGGAAAAATTTATTTTTACCGGCAAATTTGCAGAACTGGCTTCACAACTGGAAAAACGTCCTGCCCCGTACTTTCCGATTGTTTTGTTTGTCTTTGTCCATTTGGTGGTGGTCTATCTTGGCGTACTGTTATCGGTCTTTGGCATAAGGCGGTTGTCGTTTGAAAATCTCGCGCTCTATGTGGTTATGATCTTATTCATCGGTTACTTTGTCGGCATTACCATCGGCTTCATCGGTCATTCGCGATTTCGAGTACCATTCATGCCAGCATTGGTTATTCTTAGCGGATACGGATTTAGTTTGTTGTTTAGCAGAAATAAATCAAAAATGGATTGGGAGTAAATCGAGAGTTGTCTGTCTATCTGGTAACGGGCGGGGCCGGGTTCATCGGGTCAAAATTGGTAGACGATCTGCTGGCGCGGAAAGATCGCGTCATCGTCCTTGATGCCCTTACTTATTCTGGCCGGCGCGAAAATCTCAGCCAATGTTCTGACAATGAAAATTTTGAATTCGTTAAAGGATCGATATGTGACCTAGAAACAGTACCA